>NZ_JAACGB010000020.1:0-73523 GCF_029237345.1 Aeromonas sp. 2HA2
CTGGCGGCCATAGCGCCGTGGAACCACCTGATCCCATGCCGAACTCAGAAGTGAAACGCGGTAGCGCCGATGGTAGTGTGGCATTCGCCATGCGAGAGTAGGACACTGCCAGGCTTCAATTAAGCAATCACAGCGATGTGGTTGGTCGTGTGACAACGTAAGGTTGTTGCGGACAAGAGATTTAGATAACGCACGCAGTGCGGTCTTTACCGGTTAGTGTGCTGATATGGCTCAGTTGGTAGAGCGCATCCTTGGTAAGGATGAGGTCCCCAGTTCGACTCTGGGTATCAGCACCATTAAATATTAAAGCCTCCCAATCGGGAGGCTTTTTTGCATCTGCGTTTCTCAGTTTACTGAGATTTTTCTGGCATCCAGATAGAGACGGGTCTGATCCGAGGCCCCTATTTCGGTCAATCCTGCCTTCATTCCGGTCAATTCATTTTATTGTTGCCGTTTGCCAATAGTGTCAGCTTCATATGTATTCAACGTGAATGCTGTTCTATTAAATTGATCCGAGCTAAGTTGTCGATTGGAAAGGTAATAGGTGTCAGAAAAAGGATGAAAAACATGCTGATAAAGAATGTGTGTCTGACTGACAGGGAGGGGTTGTGGCAAATCCTCTGTCAGGATGGGTTGATCCGGACCATAGCGCCCATGAGCACTCATATTCTGTCTGCCCGGGAGCTGGATGGGGAAGCAGGCCTGGCTATTGCACCTTTTATCGAGCCTCATATTCACCTCGACACTACCCAGACTGCCGGGGAGCCAAGCTGGAATCTGTCCGGTACCCTGTTCGAGGGGATAGAGCGCTGGGCCGAGCGCAAGGCGCTGCTGACTCATGAAGATGTGAAACAGCGGGCCATCCAGACCCTGAAATGGCAGATGGCCAACGGCATCCAGTTTGTCCGCACCCATGTGGATGTCTCCGACCCCAATCTGGTGGCCCTGAAAGCCATGCTGGAGGTGCGGGAGGAGATGAAGGAGTGGGTCGAGCTGCAGATAGTGGCCTTTCCGCAGGAGGGGATCCTCTCTTATCCCAATGGCAAGGCCTTGCTGGAAGAGGCGCTCAGGCTGGGAGCCGACGTGATTGGCGCCATACCCCATTTCGAGTTTACCCGGGAATATGGGGTCGAAAGTCTGCATTACATCTTCGATCTTGCCGAGAAGTATCAGGTTCTGGTAGATGTTCATTGTGACGAGATCGATGACGAGCAGTCCCGCTTTATCGAGACCCTGGCGACTCTGGCTTACGAGCGCGGCATGGGCCATAGGGTGACCGCCAGCCATACCACAGCCATGCACTCCTACAACGGGGCCTATGCTTCCCGCCTGTTCCGGCTGCTCAAGATGGCGGACATCAACTTCGTCGCCAATCCGTTGGTGAACATCCACCTGCAGGGACGGTTCGATACCTATCCCAAGCGTCGCGGCATCACCAGAGTGAAGGAGATGCTGGAGGCCAACATCAATGTCTGCTTCGGCCACGATGATGTGTTCGATCCCTGGTATCCCATGGGCACCGCCAACATGCTACAGGTGCTGCACATGGGGCTTCATGTGTGCCAGATCATGGGTTATGAGCAGATCAACGACAGCTTGAAACTGATCAGCCGCCATAGCGCCCGTACCCTGAATGTGCAGGATCGCTACGGCATCGAGGTGGGCAAGCCGGCCAATCTGCTGATCCTGCCTGCCGAGAATGGCTTTGATGCGGTTCGCCGTCAGGTGCCGGTGCGTTACTCCATTCGCCATGGTCGGGTGATTGCCGAGACCAGGCCAGCCCAGGCCTCACTCCATCTGGATCGGGTCGAGCCGGTCGATTTTCGCCGCTAAGACGGCACTGCTGTGTCGATTAATTGCCTGTCTGTCCTCTGCTGTGGATATTTTGCATAATGTCGGCCTGATATTACGGAGTCTGCCCCATGCAAACCTGGTTATTTGTTGCAGCCGGTGGTGCCATCGGTGCCTGCCTGCGCTTTGGTATATCCGAGCTGATGGCGTTATTGCTGGGTCGCCATTTCCCCTACGGCACCCTGGTGGTCAATGTGGTGGGCTCTTTCATCATGGGTATCGCCTTTGCCCTTATCAGTCACGGTCATGTGGTGGAACACCCTATGAAGCCGTTGCTGATGGTGGGGATCCTCGGGGCCCTGACTACCTTCTCTTCCTTCGCGCTGGATACAGTCGTGCTGGCGCAGCAGGGGGCCTACCTGAAGGCGGTGCTGAATATGGGTCTCAACCTGTCCCTCTGCCTGGCCATGGTGTTGTTGGGGATGCAGTTGGTCGCCAGCCGGGTTTAAGGTGTCCGCACGCCATTGGCTCTGGTAAACTGGCGACCATTCTTTGCTCTATGGGTGTTTAAGGGATGTCAGAACAGACTACGACAACGCATTTTGGCTTTAAAACCGTGGCCGCGACCGAGAAGGAAACTCTGGTTGCCGGCGTCTTCCATTCGGTGGCAGCCAAGTATGATCTGATGAACGATCTGATGTCGTTCGGCATCCACCGCCTGTGGAAGCGCTTCACCATCGATTGTTCCGGTGTGCGCAAGGGCCAGAAGGTGCTGGATCTGGCCGGTGGTACCGGTGATCTGACCGCCAAGTTCTCCCGCATCGTCGGCGAGACAGGTCAGGTGGTGCTGGCAGATATCAATGACTCCATGCTCAAGGTGGGCCGCGACAAGCTGCGCAACCTGGGGGTGGCGAACAACGTTTCCTACGTGCAAGCCAACGCCGAGGCACTGCCCTTCCCGGACAATCACTTCGATGTCATCACCATCGGCTTCGGCCTTCGCAATGTGACCGACAAGGACAAGGCGCTGGCCTCCATGTACCGTGTGCTCAAGCCGGGTGGCCGCCTGCTGGTGCTGGAGTTTTCCAAGCCGGCCAGCGAAGTGATCGCCAAGCTCTACGATCTCTACTCCTTCAAGTTGTTGCCGAAAATGGGCGAACTTGTCGCGAACGACGGTGAAAGCTACAAGTATCTGGCAGAATCCATCCGCATGCACCCGGACCAGCAGACCCTGAAGGGGATGATGGAAAATGTCGGTTTCGAGCAGGTTGAGTTCTACAACCTGACCCAGGGTGTGGTTGCCCTGCACCGCGGTTACAAGTTTTAAGGTTGCCTATGCCGATGGATGTCATGGTCACTGCCGTGATCGAAACCAGCCTCAATCAGCTGCTGAGGTTCGACAAGCAGAGCCCGGAGCGGTTGCGCAAGCTGACGGGCAAGGTGCTCAAGCTGGAATTGCGTGAGCTCAAACCGCTCTGGTTCGTCTTCTCCGATCGCCGGCTCGATGTGCTGGCTCAGCATGAGGGTGAGGCCGATGCCGTGCTCAGCCTGTCGCTGACGGCGCTTGGCCTGCTGAAAGACCCGTCCGCTCTTACCCGTTATATCCGCGAGGAGAAGCTGGATCTGAGCGGCGATCCCCAGCTGGTACAGGCGTTCAGTGTCTTGCTTGGCGAGCTGGATATCGACTGGGAAGAGGAGCTGTCGCGCTATACCGGCGACGTGCTGGCTCACACCCTGTTCAGCGGTGCCCGTCAGGCGCGCCGCGTGCTGGGGCGCGAGCTGTGCCGCTCCCAGCGTCAGTTGGCCGAATACCTGACCGAAGAGATCCGGCTCGCTCCCGGTCCGCTGGAGGTGGCGAGCTTCAACGATGACGTCGAGGTGCTGGCGCAACAGATGAAAGCAGTCGAGCTACGGCTGGCACGCTTCGAACAGCAGGTAGCCTGATGACCCCGAAGGAGTTCAAGCGCCTCTATCGCATCATCACCATACTGCTGGAGCAGGGCATAGATGAACTGGTGCCTGCCCGCTATCAACCCTGGCCGGGTCGTCTGGCTCGTCGCAGCCTGTTCTGGCTGAAGAAAAAGCAGCCCGATCTTAGCCGGGGTGCCCGCATTCGCCTCGCCTTCGAGGCTCTCGGCCCCATCTTCATCAAGTTCGGTCAGATGCTGTCGACCCGGCGCGATCTTCTGCCGCCGGATATCGCCGAAGAGCTGGCCATGTTGCAGGACAGAGTTCCCCCCTTCTGCGGTCAGGCGGCCCGTCTCAAGATCGAGGAGAGCCTGGGTTGCCCCGTCGAGACGCTGTTCGACGATTTCGACGAGACGCCGCTGGCATCGGCCTCCATCGCCCAGGTCCATACCGGTCGATTGAAGGAGAATGGCCGCGAGATCGTCATCAAGGTGATCCGCCCGGATATAGAGCCGGTCATCGAGGCCGACCTGCGTCTGATGCAGACCCTGGCCCGTCTGGTGGCCCGTTTCGTACCTCAGAGCGCGCGCCTGCGACCCATCGAGGTGGTGGAAGAGTATCGCAAGACCATACTCGAAGAATTGAACCTGATGCGAGAAGCGGCCAATGCCATCCAGCTGCGCCGCAACTTCACCGGTTCCGATGCGCTCTACGTGCCCGAGGTGTTCACCGAACACTGCCGTGAGCATGTGCTGGTGATGGAGCGCATCTACGGCATTCCTGTCTCCGACATTCCGGCATTGGAAGCCAACGGCACCAACATGAAGCTGTTGGCCGAGCGGGGTGTGGAAGTCTTCTTCACCCAGGTGTTCCGTGACAGTTTCTTCCACGCCGACATGCACCCGGGCAACATCTTCGTCTCCTATGAGCATCCCGACAATCCGCTCTGGATCGGCATAGACTGCGGCATAGTCGGCACCCTGAATCGGGAAGACAAGCGCTACCTGGCCGAGAACTTCCTCGCCTTCTTCAACCGCGACTATCAAAGGGTGGCGGAGCTGCATGTGGAGTCTGGCTGGGTACCACCCGATACCAAGGTGGATGAATTCGAATTTGCCATTCGCACCGTGCTGGAACCCATCTTCGAGAAACCGCTGTCCGAGATTTCGTTCGGCCACGTGCTGCTCAACCTGTTCAATACAGCCCGTCGCTTCAATATGGCGGTGCAGCCGCAACTGGTGCTGCTGCAAAAGACCCTGCTTTATGTGGAAGGGTTGGGTCGTCAACTCTATCCCCAGCTGGACCTGTGGCAGACCGCCAAGCCTTATCTGGAAAACTGGATGCAGGAGCAGGTCGGGCCGAAAGCGGTGTGGAATGCCATCAAGGAGAAGGCGCCGTTCTGGGCGGAGAAGCTGCCGGAGTTGCCCGAGCTGGTCTACGAGACACTGCGCCAGACCCGTCATCAGCAGCGCCACTTCGACCAGATGTTTGCCGATTTTCGCCGTCATAGCCGGCGGCAGGGGCAGGCACGCTACCTCTTAGGGGTTGGAGCCAGCCTGCTGTTGGTGGGTGTATTCTTGCTGACTCAAAAACAACACATTGAATGGGGACAAATCAGCCTGGCTGGTGCCGGATTATGCTGGCTGCTTGGGTGGTTCAAGGCCCGTTCACACTAATTGCCTGCTTGCACACCTCAAGTGCCAGTTTGGAAAAGATTACGTGCTGGTATCAGTATCGTGCTCGTCAATAACACACTCGCGCTCCTTGGCGCCAATTTTGGAGAAATATCATGGGTGGTATCAGTATTTGGCAGTTGTTGATCATCGCGGCCATCGTAGTCTTGCTGTTCGGCACCAAGAAATTGCGCGGGATCGGTGGTGATCTGGGCGCGGCCGTCAAAGGCTTCAAGAAAGCCATGTCTGACGAACCCGAGGCCAAGCCGGCCGAGAAGGATGCAGATTTCGATCCGAAACAGCTGAACGATGCGGCTACCAGAGCCGAGGCCGCCAAGCAGAAAGACAAAGATCAGGCTTAAGCCATGTTCGATATCGGTTTCTGGGAACTGGTTGTCATCGGCATCGTCGCCCTGGTGGTGCTCGGCCCCGAGCGGCTGCCCGTGGCGATCCGTACCGCCAGCCACTGGATCAGACTGATCCGCAGCACTGCCAACTCGGTCAAGTCCGAGCTGGAGCAGGAGCTGAGGTTGCAAGAGCTGCACAACGACCTGAAGAAGGCCGAACAGTTGCAGATGAGCAACCTGAGCCCCGAGTTGCAGGAGTCTATCGAGCAGTTGAAGGCGGCGGCACAATCGGTGACCCGTCCCTATGAACAGCAAAATACCATCCATCCTGCCCCGGCTGCTGCCGAGGTGAAGGCTGAACCTGCACAACCAGCCGCGGCCATGACTCATGATGAGGCACCCATGGTGACAACCGTTCAGAGCACGGATGCCCTTGCCGACAAAAAAGAGGAGGTGAAGCCATGAGTCAGGCCGAACAACCTCTGATCAGTCATCTGATCGAACTGAGAACCCGGTTGCTGCATGCCATCTCGGCCATCCTGCTGGTGTTTGTCTGTCTGGTTTACTTTTCCAACAATATCTACGACTTCGTAGCCCAGCCGCTGCTCAGCCAGTTGCCGGCCGGCACCAGCATGATAGCGACGGATGTGGCAACCCCCTTCCTGACCCCCATCAAGCTGACGATAGTGGTCTCCTTCTTCCTGGCCATACCTTATCTGCTGTATCAGGCCTGGGCCTTCATCGCCCCCGGTCTGTACAAGCATGAACGGCGTCTCATCATGCCGTTGGTCTTCTCCAGTGCGGCACTGTTCTACGCCGGCATGGCGTTTGCGTATTACGTGGTGTTCCCGCTGGTGTTCGGCTTCTTCACCAGTACGGCGCCCGCCGGCGTGACCATCGCCACCGACATCGCCAGTTATCTGGACTTCGTGCTGACCCTGTTCTTCGCGTTCGGGGTGGCGTTCGAGATACCTGTGGCCACCATACTGCTCTGCTGGACCGGGGTGACCAACCCCCAAAGCCTGCGGGAGAAGCGCCCTTACGTTATCGTCGGGGTATTCGTGGTCGGCATGTTGCTGACGCCACCCGATGTCTTCTCCCAGACCCTGCTCGCCATTCCCATGTGGGCTTTGTGGGAGATAGGTCTGTTCTTCGCCCGTCTCTATGTGAAGAAAGAGGATGAGGAGCAACAGGAACAAACGGAAGAGGGGAGCTGAGGCTCCCTTCCTCTTTTCATGCCCACGTTCGAGGCGTATGGTGATGCCCCATCGAGTAGATGGTTTTCAAATACCTGATATGTCTTCCTTTTGTTTGGAACGTCTCATCCCATGATCGACATTGGTCTCAACCTCACCAGCAGCCAGTTTGCCGGTGAACAGCCTGAACTGGTGGCACGCGCCCGTGCCGCCGGAGTGGAAGCGCTGATCCTGACCGGTACCGATCTGGCTGGCAGCCGCGAGAGCGCCGAGTTGGCCGCCCGCTGGCCGGGTTACTGCTTCTCCACCGCCGGGGTTCACCCTCACGACGCCAAGAGTGTCGATGAGGCGACCCTGCCCGCCTTGCGCGAGCTGGCTACGCTGCCGCAGGTGGTGGCCATCGGCGAGTGCGGCCTCGACTACAACCGCGATTTCTCCCCCCGTCCGGTACAGGATGCGGTATTCGACGCCCAGTTGGCACTGGCCGCCGAGCTCGGGATGCCGGTGTTTCTCCACTGCCGCGATGCCCACGCCCGTTTCATCGAGATCCTCCGTCCCTGGTTGCCGAAACTACCGGGAGCCGTGCTGCACTGCTTCACCGGTTCCGACGAGGAGCTGGACGAGTGTCTGGCGCTGGGGCTGCATATCGGGGTGACCGGCTGGCTCTGCGACGAGCGCCGCGGCCAGCTGCTGCGCGAACAGGTGGCCCGCATTCCGGCCGGTCGGCTGATGATAGAGACAGACGCCCCCTATCTGGTGCCGCGGGATTTGAAACCCAGACCCAAACGCAACGAACCCGCTTTTTTGCCGCATATCGCCAAGGTGGTGGCGGCTTGCCGTGGTGAAGCGCCCGAGGCCTTGCTGGCCCATACCCGGGCCACCTCCGCCGCGTTCTTCCAACTTCCTCTTCAGGAGTGATTCATGGCTACAACTCTTCCGGGCGCCTTTCCGGGTCGCCGTCTGCGCCGGGTGCGCAAACATGATTTCAGCCGTCGTCTGGTGCGCGAGAACGTACTGACCGCCAACGATCTCATCTATCCCGTGTTCGTGCTGGAGGGGGAGAACCGTCGTGAGGCCGTCACCTCCATGCCGGGGGTGGATCGTCTCTCCATCGACCTGCTGCTGGCGGAAGCCGAAGAGCTGGTGGCGCTGGGCGTGCCCGCCATTGCGCTCTTCCCGGTGACCCCGCTGGAGAGCAAGAGCCTGTTGGCGGAAGAGGCCTACAGTCCGGACGGTCTGGCCCAGCGGGCGACCCGCGCCCTCAAGGCTCGTTTCCCCGAGCTGGGTGTCATTACGGACGTGGCGCTCGACCCCTTCACCACCCATGGTCAGGACGGCATCATAGATGATGAAGGCTATGTGCTGAACGACATCACCACGGAAATCCTGGTGAAGCAGGCGCTCTCCCACGCTGCCGCCGGGGCCGATATCGTTGCGCCGTCCGACATGATGGATGGCCGCATCGGCGCGATTCGCGCCGCACTGGAAGCGAACGGCTTCATCAATGTCCAGATCATGGCCTACTCCGCCAAGTATGCCTCCTGCTACTACGGCCCGTTCCGCGATGCGGTGGGCTCTGCCGGCAACCTGGGCAAGAGCAACAAGGCCACCTATCAGATGGATCCGGCCAACAGCAACGAAGCCCTGCACGAAGTGGCGCTGGATATTCAGGAAGGGGCTGACAGCGTCATGGTCAAGCCGGGCATGCCCTATCTGGATGTGATCCGTCAGGTGAAGGATCAGTTCGGCGTGCCGACTTTTGCCTATCAGGTGAGCGGCGAGTACGCCATGCACATGGCGGCGATCCAGAACGGCTGGCTGAAGGAGAAGGAGAGCATCATGGAGTCCCTGCTCTGCTTCAAGCGAGCCGGTGCCGATGGCATTCTCACCTACTTCGCCAAACGGGTTGCCCAGTGGCTGCAGGAAGACGCCAGACGCTGATGTCCGCCGTCTCATTTCCCTCACAATGCCGGCCCCTGGGCCGGCATTGTCGTCTCTGACAGCCTGATCGCTGCTTTAATGAGCATGTTTTCGCGAAAAGTGGGCAACTGACCCGGTTCACGGCGGCAAAGGCTTGATTAATGAGGTTCCTGCCTACATCTTAGGTAGTCCAAGCAGGCTTCTGGACGGCAGGGGCTGTAAGAGAATTTAGAGGTACCGCAGGATGAACAACCCTTTGCTGACAATGGACTCGCTACCCCCCTTCAGCCAGATCCAGCCCGAACAGGTGCAAGCTGCCGTGACGCAGGCCATCGCCGATTGCAAACAGAAGATCAGCGATGTGCTGGCCCAGCGCGATTCCCATACCTGGGACAGCCTGATTGCCCCGCTGGAAGAGGTGAATGACCGCCTGGCACGAGTCTGGTCGCCGGTCAGCCATCTCAACTCCGTCCTCAACAGCGAAGCGCTGCGCGCGGCCCACGACGCCTGCCTGCCGCTGCTGTCCGAATTCCAGACCTATGTCGGTCAACATGAAGGCCTCTATCAGGCTTATCTGGGCCTCTTTGAGAGCGATGATTTCCCTCGCCTCGATGGTGCCCAGCGCAAGGAGATCCAGAATACCCTGCGCGATTTTCGTCTGTCCGGTATCGGTCTGCCCGCCGAGGCGCAGCAGCGCTACGGTGAAATCCATGCCCGCCTCTCCGAGCTCGCCTCCCGCTTCAGCAACAATGTGCTGGATGCGACCCAGGGCTGGACCAAGCTGGTGAGTGACGAGGCCGAACTGGCCGGTCTGCCACAAAGCGTACTGGCTGCCGCCCGTCAGCTGGCGGAGCAGAAGGGTCAGCAGGGCTGGTTGTTCACCCTGGATATCCCCTCCTATCTGCCGGTAATGATGTATGCAGACAACCGCGAGCTGCGTGCCGAGCTGTACGAGGCATTCACGACTCGCGCCTCGGATCAGGGCCCGAACGCCGGCAAATGGGATAACTCCGCCATCATGACAGAGCTGCTCACCTTGCGTCGCGAGCTGGCCCAGCTGCTGGGCTTTGGCAGCTATGCCGAGCTCTCCCTGGCGACCAAGATGGCGGAAAAGACCGAACAGGTAGTGGGTTTCCTCACTGATCTCGCAGCCAAATCCCTGCCGCAAGGCAAGGCCGAGCTGGAAGAGATCCGCACCTTTGCCGCCGAGCATCACGGTCAGCGCGAGCTGGCGGCCTGGGATCTTCCCTATTACGCCGAGAAGCTCAAGCAGCACAAGTTCTCCATCTCCGACGAGCAACTGCGCCCCTACTTCCCTGCCAACAAGGTAGTGAAAGGGCTGTTCGAGGTGGTGAAGCGGGTATTCGGCATCAAGGTGCGCGAGCGTCTCGGCATCGACACCTGGCATCCGGACGTGCGTTTCTATGACATCTTCGATGCCGAGGATGAGCTGCGCGGCAGCTTCTACCTCGACCTCTATGCCCGTGAGCACAAGCAGGGCGGCGCCTGGATGGATGTCTGCCTGGGTCGTCGCTATCGTCAGGATGGATCCTTGCAAAAGCCGGTGGCTTACCTGACCTGCAACTTCAACGGCCCTGTGGATGGCAAACCGGCCCTGTTTACCCACGACGAGGTGGTGACCCTGTTCCACGAGTTTGGCCACGGCATTCACCACATGCTGACCCAGATCGACGTGGCCGGTGTCGCCGGCATCAACGGCGTGGCCTGGGATGCGGTGGAACTGCCGAGTCAATTCCTGGAGAACTGGTGCTGGGAATCCGAGGCGCTGGCCTTTATCTCCGGCCACCATGAGACCGGTGAGCCATTGCCTGCCGATCTGCTGGAGAAGATGCTGACTGCCCGCAACTTCCAGGCCGCCATGCAGATGTTGCGTCAGCTGGAATTCGCCTTGTTCGACTTCCGTCTGCACCAGGAGTTTGACCCGGCCAACCCGGATCAGATCCCGACCCTGCTGGCCGAGGTGCGCAGCCAGGTAGCCGTGATGACGCCGCCTGCGTTCAACCGTTTCCAGCACAGCTTCTCCCACATTTTTGCGGGCGGCTATGCGGCGGGTTACTACAGCTATAAATGGGCCGAAGTGTTGTCGGCAGATGCCTTCTCCCGCTTCGAGGAGGAGGGGATCTTCAATCCGGCCACAGGCCAATCCTTCCTGAAGAACATCCTGGAGAAGGGCGGTTCCAAGGAGCCGATGGAGCTGTTCCGAGCCTTCCGTGGCCGCGAGCCCCAAGTGGATGCTCTGCTGCGCCATAGCGGGATTGCCGCGTGAGACTCAGTGCCCCAGGCGGCCTTGAGCTTCAAGCAGGTACACTTTTGCGGCATAGTGCGATCTCCGCGTGATTTTTGAGATAAAAAGGGACCTTTTGGTCCCTTTTCTCAAGGCTTTTTAATATCTTGCGGAGTGCATGTTTGCACTGTCCCCGCCTCTTGAGTAGAGTCGGGTTCTACCTTCCAGGGAGAGAAAGAACCTTGCCATGAGGCGAGCACTCGAGTCTGTCTATCAAATCATCTCAAATCTGTCTCATTCGAGTGGTCAGGGATATTTCGATACCTTTGTGAGTGAAATCGCAGCAGCGATCGGGGCCGACTTCGTCCTGATTTCAGGTAGGGATCAAGCGGAGCTGTTTTTCAAGGTCCACGCCGCTCATCCCGCATCTCTCGACACCACAAGCTTCACTTTTCCGGTCAGCGCCACCCCGGGGGAAATCACCCTGCAAGAGGGAGAGGCCTGGTTCAGCGACCGCGTCCAGCAGTTGTTCCCCCATGCTTCTGTGTTGCAGGCCTGGCACATCCAGGCCTATGCGGGGATCGCCCTCAAGAATGCCCAGGGCGAGACCATCGGTATCTGCAGCGTGCTGTTCAAACGGCCGCTCGCCAACATGGACAAGGTGATGGGGCTGTTGCGACTGCTGGCCCCACTGGCCGGCCGTGAGCTGGCGCTGATGTTTCAGCAGCAGCCGGTGCAGAGCCAGCCCGAGTATCACCACTTCCTGCACACCATGATGTCCCACGCCCCTGTGGGGATCGGCAAGCTGGATCTGGATGGCAAGATCCTCTGGACCAACCCGGCCATCGAAAAGATGCTGGGCTACAGCCAGAGCGAGCTGCTGCACCGTACCGCCGCCGAGCTCAACCACCCGGAAGACTGGCTGCGCAGCGTCTCCTGCTATGCGGAGCTCAAGCGTGGCGAGCGCACCGCCTTCACCCAGGAGAAGCGTTACCTGCATCGAGATGGCCAGGTGCTGTGGGGCCGGGTGACCGTCACTCTGGTGCGGGATGAACATTTGCAGCCCGACTACCTGATGGTGGTGCTGGAAAATATCGATCCCCTCAAGCGCCATGCCGAGCAGCTCAAGCTCTCCCACCGGGTCTATGACAACCTCTCCGAAGCCATTCTGGTGTGTGATGCCGACAGTCGCATCATCTCGGTCAATCCGGCGTTCGAGCAGATCACCGGTTACAGCGGGGAGGAGGTGTGCGGCCAGCGTCCCAGCATGCTCAAATCCGGGCTGCACGATCAGGCCTTCTATGCCGACATGTACCATGCGCTGGAGCGGGTGGGCGTCTGGCGGGGGGAGGTGTGGAACAAGCGCAAGAATGGCAAGCTCTACCCCCAGCAGCTGATGATCAGCACCTTGCGGGAAGGGGGCAAGATCAGCCAGTACATAGGCATTTTCAGCGATCTCTCCCAGACCAAGCTGGCGGAACAGAAGATTGCCGCCCAGGCCAACTACGACAACCTCACCGGCCTGCCCAACCGCTGGCTGTTTGGTCGCTGCCTCAGCCGCTTCTGCGAGCGGGGCGAGCGCTTCGCGCTGATGGTGCTCGACCTCAACAACTTCAAGGCGGTCAACAACAGCATGGATCACCACGCTGGTGATGCCCTGCTGCGCGAGGTATCGGATCGGCTGGTGAGCCGGGTGCGCACCGAAGATCTGGTGGCCCGTATCGGCGGCGACGAGTTCGCGTTTCTGGTGCCCGGCATCGTCAACCGCCGTCAGGCCGAGGTGTTTGCCAAACAGGTGATCGGCGGCTTTGCCCGCCCCTTCATGCTGGCCAACCAGCACCTCTATGTGACGGCCACCATAGGCATCACCCTCTGCCCGGGGGATGGTGTCGAGAGCGACGAGCTGCTGCGCAACGCGGAGCAGGCGTTGTTTGCCGCCAAGCGCCAGGGGCGGATGCTGGGCAGCTACTGCGCCTCCATGCGGGAAGAGGTGCGCCAGCGCCACCAGATGCAGCAGGATCTGGCGGAGGCCATCAAGCTCGAGCAGCTGACCATGGCCTATCAGCCCATCTGGGACAACCGCAGCGGCCGGGTGGCCAAGCTGGAGGCACTGGTGCGCTGGTATCACCCGCACTGGGGTCAGGTCTCACCGGCGGACTTTATTCCGCTGGCGGAAGAAGCGGGGCTCATTCAGGGATTGGGTGCGCTGGTGCTGTGGCAGTCATGCCGGGATCTGGCGCGCTTGCAGCAGTCCGGCTTTCCGAACCTGCAGATGTCGATCAACCGCTCCACCCTGGAGTTCCAGACCATAGATCCGGAAGCGAGCGAGTGGCTCAAGGTGATTCACCACTTCGGACTCGACCCTTGCGACATCGTCATCGAGATCACCGAATCTCTGCTGATGGAGACCAGCGATCAGCACAGGGTGCGGATCGATGCCCTGCGCGAGGCGGGCTGCAAGCTGGCCATCGACGACTTCGGCACCGGCTATTCTGCCCTCAACTACCTGCGTAACTTCCCTGTGGATCTGGTCAAGATTGACAGGGCCTTCGTGCGTCATATCCCGTTCAACGAACAGGACAGGCTGCTGCTCGACGGCATCATCAACATAGTGCACAACCTCGGTATGCAGGTGGTGATCGAGGGGGTGGAGACCCGCGAGCAGCTCAACTTCCTCTGCCAGAAGGGGTGTGCCTTCACTCAGGGTTTCCTGCTCAGCCGCCCGCTGGCCTATGACGATCTGGTCGAATATCTGCAACTCAACGACAAGAGCATGTTCCTGCAGATCAGCTAGCCGATACCAGCTCTGGCGCTAACGTCAGCCTGTAGCGTGTTCTCGCCATGCCATTATGCCCCGATACGACACACCCTACAGCCGCATAAAGGGGCTGTGATACACTCCGCTCATTGAATTTAGAACGCAGCCAAGACCATGCAAATCCTCCTCGAAGACCCCACCAAGGCCGCGCAGGCACACGCGCTGGCCAGCCAGCTGAACCAGACCGACTACCCCCAGTTTGCGCTGGTGTTTACGCCTGAGCGGCTGGAGCTGCGCAAGTTGGACGAACCCAAGCTGGGTGCCGTTTATGTGGACTTCGTGGAAGGGGCGGTGGCCCATCGCCGCAAGTTTGGCGGCGGGCGCGGTCAATCCATTGCCAAGGCGGTCGGGCTCAAGGCCGGTGCAATGCCTACCGTGGTGGATGCCACCGCCGGGCTCGGCCGAGACGCCTTCGTGCTGGCCTCCCTCGGCTGCAAGGTGACCCTGATTGAGCGCAGCCCTGTGGTGGCGGCCCTGTTGCAGGATGGATTGATGCGGGCGGCACAGGATCCCGAGATAGGTCCCTGGGTCAGCGAGCGGATGCGCCTGCTGCAAGGGCCGGCGGTGGACAACCTGCTGGCGTTGCCGGAGCGGCCCGATGTCATCTACCTCGATCCCATGTTCCCTCACAAGCAAAAGTCGGCGCTGGTGAAGAAAGAGATGCGGGTGTTCCAGTCGCTGGTGGGGCCGGATCTCGATGCGGATGCCCTGCTGCCGGCCGCGCTGCAGATGGCGGACAAGCGGGTGGTGGTGAAGCGCCCCGACTACGCAGGCTGGCTCAACGAGCACAAGCCCAGCATGGCCATCGAGACCAAGAGCAACCGCTTCGATGTCTACGTGATGGCAGCGCTGGCGGCGGGTTAACTGCCAGTGTGAGCCGCTGATTAAAAAAGAGGGCCAACCCAAGGTTGGCCCTCTTTTTTCGTACCGGATTCAGTTGGTTGGGGCGAAGCGGATCAGCTTCTCTTCCCCTTGCCAGCTCAGGCGCAGGGTCGCCAGATCCCCCAGGCTGAGTCGCTCGCCACTGTGCAGCAGCAGATACTCGATACCCTCGCTGGCTTCGATGGTGCGGATCTTGTCATCCCACTGGTGGCCATCGCGGCTGGCGAGAGTCACCGGCAATTGCCAGCTGGCGGCAATTTCAAGCCAGTCGTAGAGATCGCAGCTGATGGGTTGGTAATCCGGCATGATCGGCTCCCAAACGAGCAAGTTTCTGGGTCAGGCTTCCAGCAAGCGGGTAGGCCAGCCCATCTTCTGTTGGCGTTCCACTTCGAGACGCAATTCGCTGGCGCGGAGGTAGTGCTCGTCCATCCACCCCTTGGGCAAGGTCAGGGTCAACGCCTCTTCCTCGGCCTGCAGGGTGAAGTTGGGTACTGTGCCCTGGGTACGGCGCATGCAGAGGATCAGCGAGATGCGCAGGATGCGGGCCAACCGGATCGCCTGACGACCCGTGACGGCACCCTGTTTCTCCAGGGTTTCCAGCTTGAATTCATCCCGCTGGTTGAACAGCAGGGCCGACAACAACTTCTTCTGTGCAGGGGTAAAACCCGGCATGTCGATGTTGTCTATGATGTAGGCCGCGTGTTGCGGGGCCTTCTTGTACTCGATACAGAGGCCAATCTCGTGCAGCAGGGCCGCATAACGCAGGATAGGGCGACCGTAACGTTTGGATAGGCGCCAGGCCGGTTGCAGCTGGTTGAACGCTTCTATGGCGGTGTCACGTACCCGCTCGGCGTGCTCTTTATCCAGCTGATAGCGGCTGATGAGGCTGTCGGCGGTACGATCCCGGGCATCGCAGTCGTGATTGTTGCCAAGCAGACCGTAGATAAGCCCTTCGCGCAAGGCACCACCCGCCAGGGTCATGCTCTCTATGTTCAGGGTTTCGAAGATGGCGATCAGGATGGCGAGACCGGAGGGGAATACGGTCAGCCGCTCGGCCGCCAGTCCTTCCAGCTGCAGTCGGTCCAGCCTGCCGCAGGCGATGGCCTGACCCATCAGCTCCTGCAACTTGGGCAGGGTGACCCGCTCGCTCTTCCCTTGCGCCAGCATGATCTCCTGCAGCGCCTGTACAGTGCCGGAGGCGCCGACGCAGGTGCGCCAGCCAAGGACGCAGTAATCTTCCGCCACCTTCTCCAGCACCGCCTTGGCAGCGGCAATCGCCTGCGCAAAGCGGGCTTCACTCAGCTCGCCATCACCGAAGTGGTTGTTGAGCCAGGTTACGCAGCCCATGTGCAGGCTGTTGAGCAGTTTCGCTTCGCTGTGCTCGCCAATCACCAGCTCTGTGCTGGCGCCGCCGATGTCGATCACCAGCCGGTTGCCTTCCCCGGCCGAGGTCCAGGAGACACCCTCGTAGATGGTCTTGGCCTCTTCCTCGCCAGAGATGATCTCTATGCTGTGGTTGAGCACCCGTTCCGCTTCGCTCAGGAACTCGTCGACGTTGGTGGCAAGGCGCAGTGTGGCCGTGCCCACCACCCGTATATTGTCGGCCGGAATGTCCTGCAGCTGCTCGGAGAACAGACGCAGGCAGTCCCAGCCCCGCTCCATGGCGGCACGGCTGAGACGAAATTCCGGATCGAGCCCGGCGGCGAGGCGAACCTTGCGCTTGACCTTGGTGACGGTGCGCAGGGCACCGGCGACCTCGCGCACCACCAGCATATGAAAGCTGTTGGAGCCGAGGTCAATGGCGGCATAGAGAGGCGAGTTGTGCAACTGGGCCTGTCCTTCAGCTCTTGCGTGGCGGACGACGACGGTTGTTGCTGTTGCCACCGCCCTGGCGATCCCGCATGTTGCGGTTCACCGGCTGACGGTTGCGAACGACCCGTTTCGGGGCAGTCACGTCATCCAGCAGCGCTTCACGGTCATATTTGCTGACCGGGATCGGGTGGTGGATGTACTCCTCGATGGCCGGCAGGTTGAAGGCATAGTCTTCACAGGCAAGGCTGATGGAGTGACCGCTCTTGCCGGCACGACCGGTACGACCGATACGGTGTACATAGTCTTCGGCATCGTCGGGCAGGTCGTAGTTGAAGACGTGGGTCACATCAGGAATGTGCAGACCACGGGCGGCGACGTCGGTGGCGACCAGAATATCGAGCGCACCCTTGGTGAAGTCTTCCAGGATCTTCATCCGCTTCTTCTGCGGCACGTCACCGGTCAGCAGACCGACGCGGTGGCCGTCATTCTCCAGCCACGCATGCACGTCTTCACAGACATGCTTGGTGTTGGCGAAGACGATGGCTTTTTCCGGCCACTCTTCTTCCATCAGGGAGAGCAACAGCAGCATCTTGTCTTCGTTGGAGGGGTAGAACAGCTCCTCCTGAATGCGGATGCCGGTCATCTGCTCCGGCTCTATCTGCACATGTTCCGGGTGGTTCATGTGTTCGTAGGCCAGCTCCTGCACCCGCAGGGAGAGGGTGGCGGAGAACAGCATGCTCAGACGCTCGGTCGGGGCAGGCATGCGACGGAACAGGAAGCGGATGTCCTTGATGAAACCCAGATCGAACATGCGATCCGCTTCATCCAGCACCACGACCTGAATGTTGCTCAGATCGATCACCTTGGACTTGAAGTAGTCGATGATGCGACCCGTGGTGCCGATCAGGATGTCGACGCCCTGCTCCAGCACGGCCAGCTGTTTGTCGTAACCTTCGCCACCGTAGGCGAGGCCGAGTTTCAGGCCGGTGGATGCGGAAATGGTGTCGGCATCGTTGTAGATCTGTACTGCCAGTTCCCGGGTGGGCGCCATTATGATGGCTCTGGGTTGGTTAACCAGACGGGGATTGCTCAGCGGGTGGGTCAGCAAATAGTTGAATGTCGCGGCCAGGAAGGCAATGGTCTTGCCGGTCCCTGTCTGAGCCTGACCGGCGAGGTCATGACCTTCAACCAGCAGTGGCAGAGACAGCGCCTGGATGGGCGTGCAATAGTGAAATCCCTTTGATTCCAGACCAGCCAGAACTTCGGGTTCGAGGCCCATTTGGGCGAATTTTTCGGTCGTTAAGTGTGTTTTGCTCATGGCGGTAGGTTATCAGGTTAGGCTTGCAATAATAAACAGGATCATTTCAAATAGGGCAACTATTGCCTTTGTTGATACGTCAATAAAGCCTTAATTACTGACTGGAGTTGGAGATGAGTGACAAGATTGTTCAGCTGAGCGATGCCAGCTTCGAGGCAGATGTAATCAAAGCCGATGGCGCCGTTCTGGTCGACTTCTGGGCCGAATGGTGTGGTCCGTGCAAGATGATTGCCCCTATCCTGAACGAAGTCGCCCAAGAGTATGCCGGTCGTGTGACAGTGGCGAAATTGAACATCGATCATAACGCCGACACGCCGCCCAAGTATGGCATTCGCGGTATTCCGACCCTCTTGCTGTTCAAGAATGGCGAAGTGGCTGCGACCAAGGTCGGCGCCCTGTCCAAGACTCAGCTGAAAGAGTTTCTGGACGTTAACCTGTAATAATCAAAAAGGAGCGCATTGCAATAATGCGCTCCTTGTGTTTTATCACCTAGACGCTCATCCCGATTGGTGCTAGCTTATCGTTCGTTTGCTAACCTTTTTGCCTGACTCTTTGCTTAGCAGCAGCCTGGCAAGTCAAATCCGATCAGCATCAATCCAGCAGACTGTCTCCTCATTTCAATCCTTGCTTACAGACTTTCACCACTATGAATCTGACTGAATTAAAGAACACTCCTGTGTCCGAGCTGGTAAAGCTTGGCGAATCCATGGGGTTAGAAAATCTGGCTCGGGCGCACAAGAAAGATATTATTTTCGCAATCCTCAAGGCGCACGCCAAGGGTGGCGAGGATATCTTTGGCGACGGTGTGCTGGAAATCCTGACCGACGGTTTTGGCTTCCTGCGTAGTGCAGATGGCTCCTATCTGGCTGGCCCGGACGATATTTATGTCTCCCCGAGCCAGATCCGCCGTTTCAACCTGCGAACCGGCGATACTGTTTCCGGCAAAATCCGGCCACCGAAAGAGGGCGAACGTTATTTCGCGCTGCTCAAGGTCAACGAGGTCAACTACGACCGTCCGGAAAACGTCCGCAACAAGATCCTGTTTGAAAACCTTACCCCCCTGCATGCCAACGAACGTCTGCGCATGGAACGGGGTAACGGTTCTACCGAAGATATCACAGCCCGTGTGCTGGACCTGGCTTCCCCCATCGGTAAAGGCCAGCGTGGTCTGATCGTGGCGCCGCCCAAGGCCGGTAAGACAATGCTGCTGCAGAACATCGCCCAGAGCATTGCCTACAACCACCCGGACTGTGAACTGATCGTCCTGCTGATCGACGAGCGTCCGGAAGAAGTGACCGAGATGCAACGCATGGTGAAGGGTGAAGTGATTGCTTCCACCTTCGACGAGCCTGCTTCCCGTCACGTTCAGGTTGCCGATATGGTTATCGAGAAGGCCAAGCGTCTGGTCGAGCACAAGAAGGATGTGGTCATCCTGCTGGACTCTATCACCCGTCTGGCCCGCGCCTACAACACTGTCATCCCGTCATCCGGCAAGGTACTGACAGGTGGTGTGGATGCCAACGCCCTGCACAGACCCAAGCGCTTCTTCGGCGCCGCTCGCAATGTTGAGGAAGGCGGCAGCCTGACCATCATAGCCACCGCGCTGGTGGATACCGGTTCCAAGATGGACGAGGTTATCTACGAAGAGTTCAAGGGTACCGGCAACATGGAACTGCACCTCTCGCGCAAGATTGCCGAGAAGCGCATCTACCCGGCCATCGACATCACCCGTTCCGGCACCCGGAAGGAAGAGTTGCTGACCACCGGTGATGAGCTGCAGAAGATGTGGATCCTGCGCAAGATCATTCATCCCATGGGTGAGATCGACAGCATAGAGTTCCTGATCGACAAGTTGGCGGCCACCAAGACCAACGACGAATTCTTCGACTCCATGCGGCGTCAGCAGAAGTAATCTGGTCGGAAAATGAAAAACCGCGGCTCATGTCGCGGTTTTTGTTTATCTATTTCCCGGTCGCCTGAGTAGTATGAAACCTCGATGTCACAAGGATAGGGACGTCATGAAGCTTGTATTCTGGATATGGCTGGGCTGGTTGATGGCCTTGCCGGCACATGCCTCGCCTCCTTCCCCACCCAGGGCTGCGCTGGTGGCCGACGAAGGATTGCAGGGCCATCTCGATTTTCTGGCTGGCCGATTGCAGCAGGGGCAGTTTGCCGCCATCGATGCGCTGCTGGACTCCCTGGCCGTGGGCCAGCGCGAATATCTGCTGTGCCAGCTGCTTGCCACCCTCGGCAAGACTTCCGGGGCCAGTACCCCGGAGCAGCTTGCCTGGGTGCGCGCCCAGGCGGTCAAGGCACCCCGATGGCTGGTAGAAAAAGAGGTGGATGGCTTTCTGGTCCAGCTGCCCGCCTACGATTTTGCCGCTGCGGCGCGGCTGGTGCTGAACCGCTGGCAACAGCAGGCCTGGCAGGGCAATTATCGCCAGTTGCTGGCGCAGGACAGCTTCCAGTTCAAGCAGATATACAACAGCCGCAACCCTGAACTGGCCTTGCAGCAAGAGGCGCTGCTGGCGGTGCTCGATCAGCAGCCTGCTTCTGTTTTGCAGCGTGAAGCCCATCGACTTGCCGCCATGAACATTTTCCTGCCCGATAACCAGCTGCTGCGACAACTGGTCGAACGCACCGGCGATAGCGCTCTCTATCTAAAGCTGTGGCGTCAACCAGTGGATCACGATAGCGTGGCTGCCCTGAAAAGCGTGGCTCGTTTTCACCAGGGTCAGGATGCAAGCAGCCTGCTGATCGCCGCCAGCCGCAACAGTCGCCTGAAACAGCCAGCCCTGCACCAGCTCAGCCAGCTCTCTCCCTTGCCCGAGGCGGCTCAGCAATTCCTGCTGGCCGAGCTTGGCAATCGCAATTACAGCGGTCAGGTCGCCAGCCTCTTGCTGCAGATGGATGAACCCAGGTTGCTTGCCCAGTTCGCCGATCGGCTCACACGACAGGAAAAGCGCCATTCGAGTTCAGTGATGCTGCCTGATACGGGTACACCCGCTGCCCAGCCAGGGTTATAATGCGGCATCTCCTGAACCCGGTAGGGTACCTGCATGAAATACAAGGATTTGCGTGATTTCATCGCGCAGCTGGAACAAAACGGACAACTAAAGCGCATCACTCGCGAGATAGATCCCTATCTGGAGATGACCGAAATCAGCGATCGCACCCTGCGTGCAGGTGGCCCGGCCCTGCTGTTCGAGAATCCCAAAGGCTACTCCATGCCGGTGCTGACCAACCTGTTCGGCACCCCGGATCGGGTCGCCATGGGAATGGGTCAGCCCAACGTCGGCGCCCTGCGCCAGGTGGGCACCTGGCTCTCCTACCTGAAGGAGCCCGAGCCGCCCCGTGGGCTCAAGGAGCTGATGGAGAAGCTGCCCATCTTCAAGCAGGTGCTCAACATGCCGACCAAGCGGCTCTCCTCCGCCCCTTGCCAGCAACTGGTGCTGGAAGGGGAGGCGGTCGATCTGGACCAGATCCCGATCCAGCACTGCTGGCCCGGTGATGTGGCGCCCCTGGTCACCTGGGGTCTCACCATTACTCGCGGCCCCTACAAGAAGCGCCAGAACCTCGGTATCTACCGCCAGCAGAAGATCGGCAAGAACAAGCTGATCATGCGCTGGCTCGATCATCGCGGTGGCGCCATCGATTTTCGCGAGTGGCAGGAAGCCCACCCGGGGGAGCGTTTCCCCGTGGTGGTGGCGCTTGGCGCCGATCCTGCAACCATACTCGGTGCTGTGACCCCAGTGCCCGACTCCCTCTCGGAGTATGCGTTTGCGGGTTTGCTGCGTGGCAGCCGCACCGAGGTGGTAAAGGCCCTCAGTTGCGATCTGGAAGTACCCGCCAGTGCCGAAATCGTGCTGGAAGGTTATCTGGAGCCGGGCGAGTTGGCGCCGGAAGGACCCTATGGGGACCACACCGGTTACTACAACGAGGTGGACGAGTTCCCGGTCTTTACCATCACTCACATGACAATGCGCCGCGATGCCATCTATCACAGCACCTACACTGGCCGTCCACCCGATGAGCCTGCCGTGCTGGGGGTGGCATTGAACGAAGTGTTCGTGCCGCTGCTGCAAAAGCAGTTCCCCGAAATCGTGGACTTCTACCTGCCGCCGGAAGGATGTTCCTACCGGATGGCGGTGGTCACCATCAAGAAGCGTTATCCCGGCCATGCCAAGCGGGTGATGCTGGGTGTCTGGTCCTTCCTGCGCCAGTTCATGTACACCAAGTTCGTTATCGTCTGTGACGACGACATCAACGCCCGTGACTGGAAGGATGTGATCTGGGCCATCACCACCCGGATGGACCCAGCCCGTGACACCACACTGATCGAACACACTCCCATCGACTATCTCGACTTCGCCTCGCCTGTGTCGGGTCTGGGTTCCAAAATGGGACTGGATGCTACCAACAAGTGGCCGGGGGAGACCAACCGTGAATGGGGTCAGCCCATAGTCCAGGACGAAGCGGTGAAGCAGAAGGTGGATTCCATCTGGGCCGAGCTGAATATTCTCGGCTAAACACGGCTGCCATGGTGCAAAAGGTTGAGGATCTCCGGGCGGAATTGGGTATGCTCGGGGAACCTGACCAGATGCACTGGTCGTCAGTCCACAGTGAATCAATGAGCGAAAGCGGGCCGAGCGAGCCCGTCACAAGGATAAGAATGCAACGTATCAAGTGCCGCGTAGAGGAACTGCGCGAATATGTCGACACCATCTGGCACGTGGTCCTGACGCCGCTGCAAGAGATCAGCTTCAAACCCGGTCAGTATCTGCTGGTGGTGATGAGTGATTCGGACAAGCGTCCTTTCTCCATCGCCAACTCACCGACTCGCCCCGGTGTGCTGGAGCTGCAGATCGGTGCAACCCCGGAGAATGCCTACGCAGGCCAGGTGCTGGCCCGTATGCGCGAGCAGGGGGAAATAGAGGTTGAACTGGCGGCAGGCAAGGCCTTCCTGCGGGAAGAGTCGCCGCGCCCACTGATCCTGATGGCTGGAGGCACCGGCTTTTCCTATGCCCGCTCCATCCTGGAGTATCTGATCGATACCGGCAGCAAGCGTCCTGTGTTCTTCTACTGGGGTGTGCGTCAGGCCCACTGGCTCTACGAACTGGAGCAGATGCAGCAGTGGGCGAGCGATTATGCGCCGCTGACCTTCATCCCTGTGGTGCAGGAGCCGGAAAGCGGCTGGACCGGCAAGAGCGGGCTGGTACACAAGGCCATCATGGATGATTTCGTCAGTCTGCATGACTACGACATCTATGTAGCTGGCCGTTTCGAGATGGCGGGTGCGGCGCGGGAGGAGTTCAAGATCCTCGGTGCCGAGCCTGAGCGCATCTTCGGCGACGCCTACGAGTTCATCTGAGTTCAGAATGGGAATCGGTAGGCCTCAAACAGGCGTCAATCGTATATGTCGGCCGATTACGCTTAGCTAATCGACCCTGCCGGCTGCTCTTCGGCGAGCCAGAAACAACAAACCCCAGCCAGGCTGGGGTTTGCTTTATGTGCTGTGCGGGCCATCGGCGACGGCCGGGTTATTCGCCCTTGGCGCCAAACTGCTGTTCCAGCTGTGCCAGCTTGGCCTCGAGGGCCGTCAGCTTCTCACGGGTGCGCAGCAGCACCTTGGTCTGTACGTCAAACTCTTCGCGACTGACCAGATCCAGCTTGTTGAGCTGAGATTGCAGCACCTGACGGATCTTCTTTTCAACCTCTTCACCCATGCTGCGAATGCCGGGCGGCAGGGAGTTGTGCACCTGTTTGGCGATCTCTTCCAGTTTCTTCGGGTCGATCATGTGATTCTCCTTAAGCAATGGCGCCATTCTACCGACAATTCATCCCCTTTGCCGAGATCGGGGTGGCTTTTTGCCATCAGGAACACAGGGCGTGCTGGTCGGGTCTGGTATCCGGAATGAAGCTGTTAACCTATCGAGTCCCGTTTCTATTCCAATTCCTTGATGTTGTACACAAAAAAAGCAGATCAGATGACCGACCAGACGCTTAACAATTGTTGCGTTGCTGTTAAGATGGTTCGGTCGGGTTTTCACCCTCCCCCGTCAGCACATCATGGATAACAACTAAAAAGAGATAAGGATATGAAAAAGAAGCTAATTTACGCCGCAGTTGTCAGTGCCCTGTTGGCTGGCTGTGGTGGCAGTGACGATAACAAAGGCGATACCTCAAGCTATCTCGACTATCTGTTGACCGGTTCCAATGCGGTACGCCCCAGTGCCCTGGCGGCACGGGCCAGCGATGGTACCCTGAAGTTCTCTACCGAGACGGCAGATCTCTCCAATCCGGTCTCTGCCATGTCAACGCTGGATGGCTGGTCCACGACCCAGGCTATCCAGATCGTGCCTGTCACCTCGTCCGGCATTCAGGTTCAGGCACCGACTGCGGCCGAGTTCAGTGCCTCTGTGGCACCGCTCTACCTGCTGGAGCTTGCCTTCGACAGCGCTGCGCTGCGCCCGAATGGCGTGAAGAAGGTGCTGACCTACGGGGTGGATTTCGTGGTGGCCGCATCGGCTGGCAAGTTGAATCTGGTGCCGCTCAAGCCGCTCAATCCTTCTTCCTACTACATGATAGTGGCCACCGATTCGCTGAAAGACAGCACCGGCAGCCCGGTACGGGCAGGTAGCGACTACAGCAACTACAAGAACAACGCGGGCAGCAATGCGCAGGAGCAGACCATCAATGGTCTGATCGCGCTGCAGGAAGGGTTGTTCAAGGCCGCAACGGGTATCGCCACGGATCACGTGATCTTCTCCGACTGGTTCGGTACCCAGTCCGGCGCCGATGTGCTGGTGGCCGTGAAAGGCGCCGCCGCATCTGTCGTGTTGCAGGGGCTGGATGCCGCCAAGGTATGGAAGCAGGATGCGTTGGGCAATACCAGCCTGCCCGGTACCTATACCCTGGCCGTGACCGGCAACGATGACTTCCTGACCCAGCTGGACAATGAGCAGTTCCTGCCGCAGGAGCAGAAGGATGCCATTGCCGCCGCCGTTGCCGCCAGCCCGACGCTGACCGGCATCGCCGGCATGACGAAGGTCTACACCGGTACGGTCAAACTGCCCTATTTCCTCTCCTCACCGGCGACCGCCGGTTCATGGGACAAAGCCAAGACCCAGTCCTGGCACGGTGCCATCCCCAGCCTGTACGCCATCGCCAATGCGCTGAAGGCATCTGACAGCGAAGTGATCGCCGGTCTGGTGGGCGCGGGTGTGGATCCGGCCCTGCTGGCAGAGTTGATGGCCGATCCGACTCGTCAGAGCGAGTTGCTGGCCGAGGCGAGCAAGCTGGTCGGGGTGACCCTCACCTCCGGCGGCAAGCCGCTGGATGCCGAGCAGAACATTGGTCGCTTCAATCCGCTGCCTGCGCTGGAAGAGGTCCAGTCAGTGCCGATGCGGATCTTCGCGGCAGCGCCGCTGGCCAATATCACCGATGTGATCATCTATCAGCACGGCGTCACCTCGGTGAAAGAGAACGCCTATGCGCTGGCACTGGGGCAGATTGGCGCTGGCATCACGGCCAGCAAAAATGTCGCAGTGGTGGTGATCGATCATCCGCTGCACGGTGAACGTGGCTTCGCCTTGAGTGGCAGCATGGATACGGTGACCACCTCCGACAATCCGACGCCGTATCTGAACCTGAGCTACCTGACAGTGGCGCGGGACAACCTGAAACAGAGCGTGGCGGATCTGCTGGGTCTGCGCATGGCGGTGGGTCTGGCCAATAGCCAGAACGCCATCGGCAGTGCCGGCAACCTCAAGGTACATTTCCTGGGTCACTCCCTGGGCGCCATTGCGGGAGCCAACCTGCTGGCGGTTGCCAACCAGCCGATCGGCAACCCGACGGCGGATGCCCTGTTCAAGTTCGATACCGGTGGTCTGGCCATGCCGGGTGGCGGCATAGCACCGCTGTTGCTGAACTCGCCGACCTTCGGCCCGACCATCAAGATGGGCGTGCTGACAGGTGGCAGTGCCGAGCTGAAGGCGGCCTTCACCGCCTATGCGCCCAACTGCCAGACGGCAGTGCCAACCTGCTTCGTCAACGAGTTCCTGCCTAGCCTGGGTGCAACCACTCAGGCGGCCGCAGCCAGCACGCTGCAGAGCTACAGCTTTGCGGCCCAGTCGGTACTGGATTCGGCGGATCCGATCAACCTCGCCAGCGGCATCAAGGCGGACTTCCCGCTGTTTGCCACCGAGATAGTGGGTGACGGTGCCCTGAGCCTGTCGGATCAGGTGATCCCGAACAGCATAGCGTCCGCTCCGCTGGGGGGCACAGAGCCGCTGTTCAAGCTGCTGGCCCTGCAACCGTTGACCGCCACCGGCGCAGCCAACCACCATGCGGCTCGTTTCGTGGCTGGCGGTCACAGCTCCTTGCTGGCACCGGACGAGAACTTCGACCCGACCGGCGCCGTCACTACCGAGATGCAGACCCAGTTCGGCAGCTTCTTTATGAGTGGCGGTACTGCGGTGCAGGTCACCGACAGTTCTCTGCTCAAGCAATAACGCTGCAGACCATAAAAAAACGCCGCCCCTTGGGGCGGCGTTTTCGTTTCTGCGACCGGGGCGAGGTCCGGCCGTCAGGCAGGCTGGTGGTGTCTGTCCAGCCAGCCTTGCAGCAGGCCTACCAGCAGGCCCACCAGAAGAACCATGTTGGCGGTGCTGGTGCCAAGCATGTCGAAGAAGCCGAGCACCAGCCAGAACAGCATGAAACCCATCAGGGCCGGTGGCAGGGTGATACCGCAGGCCGGCTGCAGTTTGCTGCGCAGCCAGCAGTAGCCCAGCAGGGCATAGACAACACCGGAGAGGCCGCCAAACAGCGGTCCGCTGACGAAGAACTCGGCGATATTGGGCAGGGCAGCCCCCACCAGCAACAGGACCAGCAGCTTGCCGCTGCCGAGGCGTTGCTCTATCTGGCCCCCCAGATACCACCACCACAGCAGGTTGAACACCAGATGTAGTATCGAGAAGTGGATAAAGGCCGGGGTGAAGTAACGCCACGCCTGCCAGTCGGTGAACTGGGCCAGGGTCGGGTGGAACGCCAGCTCGTCGAAGATGGGCAGGCCGATGGCATCCAGGGCATAAATGGCCAGACAGGCGATGATAACTACCAGGGTCAGGGGCCCCGCCTGATGAAGGAAATCGGTGACGGGATCCGTCATACCCTTGCTGTAATCGATGCGGGCATCCGCCTGACCTGACTGCCAGGAGGCCTCCATGTAGCGGGGATGGGACGGATCGGCCAGGAATCGCTTTACCTCCAGCTGGGCCTGGGCGAGGCGCTGTTCATCCGCCAGCCAGACCGAGACGCCGAGCTCTGACTGGGTCAGCTCGCACGAGATGCCGAGGGTGGCGAGATAGTCCACCAGCGCCTGGGCCATGCGGGCGTTGTCGAGCACCAGCAGCTGGATCATGCGTCGCCTGCCTCGATGGGAAACTCCCGGCGCCACGCCTCGAAGCCGCCATCCAGGCTGTAGACCTCGTCATACCCCTGTTGCAGCAGGTACTGGGCAGCGCTCTGGCTGCTGTTGCCGTGATAGCAAATCACGATGACAGGGGTGTCGAAGTCCACCTCGTCCATGAAGCGCACCAGGGTGCCGTTGGTGAGGTGGAAGGCACCGACCGCATGGGCTGCCTCGAAGGATTGGGGATCGCGAATATCCACGAGGCGGGCTTCACCGGCAGCGAGCTTCTGGTGGGCATCATGGGCACTGATATGGGCAAACTGGTCCATTTGCATGTCCTGCGAATAGGTAACTGGAGGCCAGTTTACCGCAAGCCTGCGCTGGTGCTAAGCCCGCAATGTGTTCGGTCGTCCCGCCGGGAAGATCGCAATTTTCTTCAATATCAGAACCAGGCTCATGGGTAGGGTGAGATCTCGATATCTTCAACGAGCATTATCCATGGAAATGAGTCTGTTGTTATCCATGGCCGGGTTTGCCCTGGCCATGTCCATCTCTCCGGGGCCGGTCAATCTGGTCGCCCTCAGTGCGGGGGCGCAATATGGTTTTCGCGCCAGCCTGCGCCATGTGGTGGGGGCCACCCTGGGTTTCATCCTGTTGTTGCTGCTGATGGGGCTGGGTCTCGGCGCAGCCCTGTCGCACTGGCCAGTGGCGCTCGGTGGCATCCGCTGGGGAGGCATCCTCTTCCTGTGCTACATGGCCTGGCTGCTGCTGATGGACAGCGGAGAGATAGAGCGTGAAGGCGGCACGCCACCCGCTTTTTTATACGGCGCCCTGATGCAGTGGCTCAATCCCAAGGCCTGGCTGGCGGCCAGCATGGGGATGGGGGCCTATGGAGCCGTGGGCGATGTGGGCAAGATAGTGTGGTTTACCAGCCTCTATCTGGTGATCTGTCTGGTTTCTATCGCTTGCTGGGCCTATGTCGGCAGCTGTCTGCAGGCAGCTTTGCTCTCGCCTCACCGCTTGCGCTGGTTCAACCGGGCGATGGCCATGTTGCTGTTGCTCAGTGCCGGTTACCTTGTTCTGGAACCTTGAGGAAGGGTCTGCGACTGGTATTGACCCGGGGTCGCGGCGACCAGCCGCTTGAACTGGCGCTGGAAGTGGGCCTGATCGGAGAAGCCCGTCGCCAATGCCACCTCGACCAGGGGCCGTCCCTGAGCGAGCAAGGTTCGTGCCTGGCGTATCCGCTGGTTGAGCAGGTAAGCGTGCGGGGTCATGCCGTAATGGCGGCTGAATACTCGCACCAAGTGGGATGGGGTCAGCCCGGCGACTGTGCTTAGGTGCTGCAAGGTGAGGGTCGTCGCATACTCGTCCTTTATCAGCTCGGCGGCGCGCCTCAGATGCAGGGGCGGTGGCTCGCTCCATCTGGCGGGCGTGAGCCTTGCCAGCAGCTGGTGGCTGAACTGGTGACAGACGACCTCCTTGGCGAGGCGATCTTGCTGGTCATCTTGCAAAGTACGATAGAGGTGTAGCAAACCTGCATACAGCACGGGATCCCGACTGGCCGTCATGTCGAAGGGGCGAAAATGGGCCCCCAGCCCGGCTTCCTCCTGCTGGCCGCGCAGCCAGTCGGTATCGAGGTAGAACATCAGATAAGACCAGGGGTGATCGGCGATGGGGTTGCAGGCATGTACCTCTTCCGGGTTCATCAGTACCAGGGTGCCTGCGTTGACCTCCTGTTTTGTGTGCTGGTTGAGATAGTGACTGTGACCACCCGTGATGGCGCCAATGGAGAAATGGGCGTGGCTGTGTTTTTCATAGCAGACGCGGCGGCCATCCTGCACCGCTCGCGCCTCTATGAACGGCAGGGCAGGGTCACGCCAGAAGCTGTGGTGATCCGCCTCCGCCCTGGCCCTGCTCATGGGTTAACCACCCAGGTAGGCCTGCCGAACGGCCGGGTTGGCCAGCAGGGCAGCCCCCGAGTCTTGCAGCACCACGTGGCCGTTTTCCAGCACATAACCCCGGTCGGCCAGCTTGAGCGCCTGGTTGGCGTTCTGCTCCACCAGAAAAATGGTCATCCCTTTCTGGCGCAGCTGCTCTATGGTGTCGAAGATCTGCTGGATGACGATGGGGGCCAGCCCCAGCGAGGGTTCGTCCAGCAACAGCAGGCGCGGCTTGCTCATGAGGGCGCGGCCTATGGCCAGCATCTGCTGCTCGCCACCGGACATGGTGCCGGCCCTTTGCTGCAGTCGCTCGTGCAGGCGGGGGAACAGGGTGAACACCTGATCCAGCAGGCCGTGCTGCTCTTCCTTGTCGACGAAGAAGGCGCCCATCAGCAGGTTCTCCTCCACCGTCAGGCGGGCGAAGATGCGGCGCCCCTCCGGCACCACGGCTATGTCCTTGCGCATGATGCGGGCCGTACTGAGGGAGCTTATCTGCTCCCCTTCGAACCAGATGCTGCCGCTGCTGGGCTTGGGCTCGCCGCACAGCGTCATCAACAAGGTGGTCTTGCCGGCACCGTTGGCGCCGATCAGGGTGACGATTTCCCCCTCTTTTACCTCGACGCTGACGTCGTGCAGAGCCTGGATCTTGCCGTAGTGGGTCGATACGTTGCGAAGTTCTAACATCTTGTGTTCCTTACGACTCGCCCAGATAGGCCTTGATCACAGCCGGATTGTTGCGGATCTCATCCGGCTTGCCGTGGGCCAGCGGTGTCCCCTGATTGACCACGAAGATGCGGTTGGAGATGCCCATCACCAGCTTCATGTCGTGCTCAATCAGCAGCACGGAGACGCCGAATTCGTCCCGCAAGCTGATGATGAGATCGTTGAGCTCATCGGTTTCGTTCGGGTTGAGGCCGGCGGCCGGTTCGTCCAGCATCAGCAGGTCGGGCCGGGTCGCCATGCAGCGGGCTATCTCGAGGCGGCGCTGCTGACCATAAGCCAGGTTGCCGGCGGCCCGATTGGCGAGATCCTTGAGCCCTACCTTCTCCAGCCAGAAGGCGGCCTGTTCCAGCCCCTCCTGCTCGGCACGGCGAAAGGCCGCTGTCTTGAACAGACCGGCGATAAAGCCGGTGTTGAGGTGCCTGTGCTGGGCAACCAGCAGGTTCTCCACCGCTGTCATCTCCTTGAACAGCCGCACATGCTGGAAGGTACGCACTATCCCCTTGCGCGCTATGAGATGGCCAGGAAGCCCCTGGATCTCCTCGCCCTTGTAGCGGATGGTGCCGCCGCTCGGGCGGTAGAAGCCGGTCAGGCAGTTGAAGACTGTAGTCTTGCCAGCGCCGTTCGGTCCTATGATGGAGATGACCTCCCCCCTGTCGACATCCAGCTTGACGCCGTTGACTGCGAGCAGTCCACCAAAGCGCATCGACAGATCAGAGACTTCCAACAACTTGTTCTGATTCGCGCTCATTTTTGTAGCTCCAGGTGAGGTCTGGTCATCGGCAGCAGTCCTTGTGGCCGCCAGATCATCATGAACACCATCAAGAGGCCGAACATCAGCATGCGGTACTCGTTGAATTCACGGGCCAGCTCCGGCAGCACCGTCATGACGATGGCTGCCAGCACCACCCCTATCTGGGAGCCCATGCCGCCCAGCACGACGATGGCGAGCACTATGGCCGACTCGATGAAGACGAAGGATTCAGGGCTGATAAACCCCTGACGGGAGGCGAAGAAACTGCCGGCGAACCCTGCAAAGGTGGCGCCTATGGTGAAGGCGGTCAGCTTGATGATGGTGGGGTTCAGTCCCAGGGACTTGCAGGCGATTTCGTCTTCCCGCAGCGCTTCCCAAGCTCGGCCCAGCGGCATGCGCAGCAGGCGATTGATGACGAACAGGGTGGCGACAACCAGTACCAGTGCCATCAGATAGAGGAAGATCACCTTGTGGTTGGCGTTGTAGGCGATGCCAAAGAAGTCGTGGAAGGTACCAAAGCCCCCATCTTTGACGGTACGGTTGAATTCCAGTCCAGCCAGGGTCGGCTTGGGAATGCCGGAGATGCCGTTCGGGCCGCCGGTGAGGCTGGTCATGTTGTTGAGCAGGATGCGGATGATCTCGCCAAACCCCAGGGTGACGATGGCCAGATAGTCCCCCCGTAGCCGCAATACCGGAAAGCCGAGCAAAAAGCCGAAGGTCGCTGCCATCAGCCCTGCGATGGGCAGACACTCCCAGAAGCTCAGGCCGAAATAGGTGTTGAGCAGGGCATAGCTGTAGGCGCCGACGGCGTAAAAGCCCACATAGCCCAGATCCAGCAGGCCAGCCAGACCGACCACCACGTTGAGCCCCAGCCCCAGCATGATGTAAATCAGCGCCAGGGTCGCCAGATCGATGGCACCGCGAGAGGCCATGAAGGGCCAGCTCACCGCAAACAGCAGCACCAGAATGGCGGTGACATTGTAGAGCCGTGGTGCCTCTTCCGGGCTTGGCAGCACCAGCTTGGTGAAACCGGTGGAGAAGCCGCTGATGGAGGCCTGAAACAATCTGCCTATCTGGCCGCGCAACAGCTGGAACCAGAACACCAGTGCCGCGCCACCCACCAGCCAGGCCAGCGATATGTCGAGGCGGCTCACGACCAGCAACTGGCTGCCTTGCGTTTCGAGCCGAAAGCCAAGCAACCAGAAGGAGAGCACCATCAGCACCAGGCTGGCGATGCAGGCATGAATAAATTGATGTTTCATACTTTTTCGACCTCCGGACGACCCAGAATGCCGGTGGGCATGAACAGCAAGACACCGATCAGCAGGACGAAGGCCATCACATCCTTGTATTCGGTGCTGAGATAGCCAGCGGTGAGCGCTTCAACCACCCCCAGCAGCAGGCCGCCGAGCACGGCGCCGGGTATGCTGCCGATGCCGCCCAAGACAGCCGCGGTAAAGGCTTTCAGCCCGGCCATAAAGCCGAGATAGGGATTGATGACGCCGTAGTACATGCCGAGCAGCACGCCGGCGACGGCGGCCAGGGTGGCCCCCAGCACGAAGGTGATGGAGATGACCACATGGGTATCAATCCCCAGCAGGTTGGCCATCTTGATATCTTCCGAGCAGGCCCGGCAGGCCCGTCCCATGCGGGATCGGCCGATGAACTGGGTGAGTGCCAGCATGGTGATGAAGGTCACCACGAAGATGATGAGCTGCATGTAGGAGAGGCTGGCCTGAAAGCCGTCTTCTCCACCCAGGGTCCAGCCCCCGGAGATCAGCGTGGGCATGGCGATATCCCGCGAGCCCTGAGCCATTCGCATCATGTTTTGCAAGAAGATCGACATGCCGATGGCGGAGATGAGGGGAATAAGGCGATTACCGCCCCGCAGCGGGCGATAGGCGACCCGCTCTATGGTCCAGCCATAGGTTCCCGTAATGATGATGCTGACCAGGAAGGCGCCTCCCAGCAGCAGGAAGGTGCTGTCGATGCCCATCATCATGAGCCCGGCCATCACCATAAAGGCGACATAGGAGCCGATCATGTAAACCTCGCCGTGGGCGAAGTTGATCATGCCGATGATGCCATAGACCATGGTGTAGCCGATGGCGATCAACGCATAGGTGCTACCTATGGTTAACCCGTTCAGCAGTTGCTGAACCAGGTAAAGGAGGTGTTCGGACATACTACGTTCCCTGTGCTTGCCCGCAAGAAGGGAGGGGTGACTCACGTCACCCCGACCGGCAGATTATTTGACTTGAGTGGAGGTACCGTCGGCGTGCCACTGGAACACACCGAATTCAAAGCCTTTCAGGTCGCCACTCGGTGCCCAGCTCAGGGTACCCATGACGGTCTCGATCGGCGTGGCCTTGATGGCGGCAGCGACGGCAGCCGGGTCATCTTCACCCGCCTTGGCGATACCGGCAGCCAGGGTTTGCACCGCGGCGTAGGTGGTCCAGACGAAGGGACCGGAAGAGTCCTGTCCCTTGGCCTTGAACGCGGCGACCAGCGGGGCGTTGGCCGGCACCAGATCGTATTTGTTCGGCAGGGTGACCAGCAGGCCTTCTGAAGCCGGGCCACCGATGGCGGAGATGTCCTTGTTACCTACCCCTTCCGGACCCATGAACTTGGCCTTGAGCCCTTTCTCGGCCGCCTGGCGCAGGATCAGACCCAGCTCGGGGTGATAGCCGCCGTAGTAGATGAAGTCGACGTTCTCTTTCTGCAGCTTGGCGATCAGGGCGGAGAAGTCCTTGTCACCGGCTGTGATGCCTTCGAACGCCACCACTTTCACGCCGGCTTTATCCAGCGAGGCTTTCACGCTGGAGGCGATGCCTTCACCGTACTGCTTCTTGTCGTGGATGACGGCCACGCGCTGGGGCTTGACCTGCTCGATGATGTACTTGGCGGCAGTCGGGCCCTGGTCGCTGTCCAGACCAATGGTGCGCAGGGTCAGCTGGTAGCCACGTTCGGTGATCTTGGGGTTGGTGGAAGCGGGGGTGATCATCAGCACGCCTTCATCTTCATAGATGTCGGAGGCTGGCAGCGTATTGTCGGAGCAGAGGTGGCCGACCACGAACTTGACCCCGTCGTTGATCACCTTGTTGGCGATCGCCACCGCCTGCTTGGGATCGCAGGCATCGTCATAGATGACGGCTTCAATCTGCTTGCCTGCGATACCGCCGGCCTTGTTGATCTGTTCGACCGCCATCTTGCCACCGGTGAACTGCATGTCACCGTATTGGGCGACCGGGCCGGTCACCGGGCCGGCGATGCCGATCTTGATGGTGTCCGCCGCATGGGCCAGCGATACCGATCCGAACAGAGCCATAGAAACCGCTGTCCTGACTGCAATTTTGCTCAACTTATTCATCGATTCGTCCCTTAATCAGTGGATTGTTTCATTTTCCGTGTGTCATTCCGAACCAGGATCCCGCCAGTCCGGCAATAGGTATGGTTCTATCATTCCTCGCTGGGCAATAACAAGCTGTTAAAGATACTAACCAGAGAGGGGGGAATAGGGCTTTTTTGAAACAAATAACTGACATTTATTGCTTTAGTAGATGTTGCTGCTGATTTATCAAGTTAACATCTTCACAACAAGGTGTGCTGGTGGTAAATGGTAGAGGAAAAAACTGACGATATTTTACTCTGATACTGCTCCCATTTTGACCAAAATCCGTTTGCGCAAATGGAGGTGACCGCTTAGATTAGCCAGCATTGACAAATCATTGGCAGTGCCCGTTAAAACCAAGCCTTTATTCGGGAAATCTGCTAATGTTCCGCCTTTGATATTCAGGAGACAGAGATGGCCACTATCAAGGATGTCGCCTCGCGCGCAGGCGTATCCATCTCCACCGTCTCACATGTACTCAATCACACCCGTCGGGTTAGCGAAGATGCAACCCAAAAAGTGCTTGAGGCGGTGGCAGAACTCAACTACGCGCCCAACTCGGTAGCGCGCAGCCTCAAGATAAACTCAACCAAGACCATAGGCATGCTGGTGACCACCAGTGCCAACCCCTTCTTTGCGGAAGTGGTGCAAGGGGTCGAAGCTTACTGCTTCGAGCAGGGCTACAGCCTGATCCTGTGCAACACCGAAAACCAGCCGCCCCGCCAGCAGCATTACCTGAGAATGCTGATGGAGAAGCGGGTCGATGGCCTGCTGGTGCTGGGGACCGACATCGACACCCCGCTGCGTGACATGCTGCGCATCCACAAGAATGTGCCACAAGTGGTGCTGGATTGGGGAACCGAGTGCGACTTTGCCAACGTGATCAATGACAACGCCCGCATAGGTGCGCGTCTGGCCGTGCGCCATCTGCTGGAGCAGGGTCACACGGACATCGTCTGTATCACGGGCCAGATCTCCAAGCCGACCACCCAGCAGCGACTGGCCGGGGTACGCGATGCCCTGGGCGAGCAGGGTCTGACTCTGAAAGAGGAGCAGATCTTCGAAGGGGATTACGAGAGCCAGAGCGGTTTCGATGCCATGCAGCGCATCCTGGCCCTCACGCCTCGCCCGACGGCTGTGTTTGCCTTCGATGATCCCATGGCCATAGGTGCTATCTGCGCTGCCTGGGAAGCCGGGGTCAAGGTGCCGGATGATATCTCCATGATCGGCTATGACGACGTGGAAATGGCGCGCTTCTCCAGCCCGCCGCTCACCACCATACGCCACCCCAAGGCCGAGCTCGGCCTGCTGGCGGTGAAGCATCTGGTGAGCCGCATCCGCAACAAGGCGCTGGAAGTCGAGTCCATGACGGTAGAGCCCGAGCTTATCGTCCGTCGCTCGGTCAAATCCCTGCGCTGACCGCCACGCCGTATTGCACGGCATAGTCGGCACCACGAAAAACCCCCTCTTTACCGAGGGGGTTTTTGTTTGCGGGCGATTTATTGCAGCGCTGGCCAGAAATCCTTGTTGGCGGCCACCAAGTCATCCAGGATGGCCTTCGCCACCGAGGCACTCGGCACCGTCTTGGACAAGGTGATCGCCTGCCACAGCTTCTGGTAAGAGCGCTCGACCCAGGCTTCCACCACCAGCTTCTCGACGGCCACCTGCTGGCCCATCAAGCCTTGCTGGAACAGGGGGATATCGCCGACCTGCAAGGGCTCGGGCCCGCTGCTGCCCACCAGGCAGGGGATTTCGACCATGGCCTCGGGGTCGAAGTTGTTGATGGCCCCCCGGTTGGGGACTATCAGCAGCATCCGCTCCTGGGTGTTGAAGGCGATGGCGGTGGCCAGATCCACTATATAAGAGGCGTGTTCGTCGATCTCCAGCTCGCCCGCTTCTGAGTGACCCGCTTTGACGATGGCGCGGCAGGCACTGAACACCTGTTTCTCGCGGTGCTCCATCACCTCGTTGGCGCGGGTATGTTCCGGGTTGGCGTGGGCCACCACATAGTCCGGAAAGAGATAGTACTTGAGATAGGTGTTGGGCAGGGTATCCGGATCGAGTGCCCACACATCCCTGGCCTTGGCGAAGGTATCGTTCCAGCTTGCCTCGGCATGGCTGGCGTGATCGGGCACATAGCCGTGGCGGGCGACGTGCTCCTTGATCTTGGGCATCAGGTCGTTGCCTGCCAGATCCTCGATGCGGGTCCACCAGCCGAAGTGGTTGAGGCCGTAGTAGCGCACCCGCATCTCTTTACGGGATTTAAGGCCGGCGATCTGGGCCATGCGGCCCTCGATCCCGATAGGCATGTCACAAATGTTCAGGATCTTGGCGTTGGGGCGCAGGCGACGGGTTGCTTCCGCCACTATGGCGGCCGGGTTGGAGTAGTTCAGCATCCAGGCGTTGGGGGAGTACTGCTCCATGTAATCGACCAGCTCCAGCACGCCACCGATGGAGCGCATGCCGTAGGCGATGCCGCCCGGGCCGCAGGTCTCCTGACCGACCACGCCGTGGCGCAGGGGGATCTTCTCGTCCAGCTCGCGCATGGGGTATTTGCCGACCCGGATGTGGGCCATGACGAAATCCACTTCGCTGAATGCGGCCTTGGGATCGGTACCGTAGCTGAAGGCAATCTCGGGTGCCTTCTCTTTCAGCAGTATCCTGCATGCCTCGGCGATGACTTCCTGGCGGGCACCATCGTTGTCGTAGAACTTGATCTCCTTGAGCGGGAAACGATGCTGGTTCTCGAGCAGCATGAGGACGATACCCGGTGTGAAAGTGCTGCCGCCGCCGGCGATGACTACAGAGAATTTTTTCATGTTCATGACTCCGTTACGAAAGAAGAGGATTGAGTGGGGTTGTTCATTATCGATTCCATATTTTCACGTACCTGTGGCACATGCAGACCTATGATTATTTGAATGCTGTCGCCATGACGAACCACTCCATGGGCGCCCAGTTGTTTGAAAACTTCATCTGCTGCGACCGAGCTGGCATTTATCAGCGACATTCTTAATCGGGTGGCACAATTATTCAGGCTTCTTATATTTTTGCTGCCGCCGAGTGCTTCGATGATTTGAGTCGCAATATCACCACCCCGCTGTTGTTTGGCTGCCTGATAATCTGCTTTTGAATAAAGCTTTATTTCGCTGTCTTCCCGTCCCGGGGTTTTTAAATTGAATCTCAGAATGAGGCTTCTGAATATCAGGAACCAGAGTCCGGTGAACGCCAGGCCTATGGCTATCTGGGTAAACATCATGCCGGCATGGTTGTGGAACATGGGGATCCAGTTCTGCGGCAGGAACTGGTCGAGCAGGCCGCCGCCCATGTTGCCGACGACGCCGAACAGGTACATGACGGTGGCCATGGTGGCAGCCAGCAGGGCATGGATGGCAAACAGCAGAGGCGAGATGAAGAGGAAGGTGAACTCCAGCGGCTCCGTGATGCCCACCAGCATGGCGGTCAGGGTTGCCGGGATCAGCAGACCGGCAACTTTGGCCTTGTTTTCACGGGCGGCAGTAGCGTAGATGGCCAGGGCAATCCCCATGGCACCGAAGATCTTGGAGTTGCCGTGCAGGGCGAAGCCACCCTGGGGGAACAGCTCGATGAGCGGACGCGTGCTCTGGCTGAACTCCTGCAGATGCTGGGCCCAGTGGAGCTGGATGCCGCCTTCCACCGCGGCCGGGCCGAAGATGAAGGGGCCATAGATGAAGTGGTGCAGGCCGGTCGGGATAAGAATGCGCTCAAGGAAGGTGTAGACCCAGACACCGAGCGGGCCTGAGATCAGCATGAACTCCTGCAGCGAAGCGATGCCCATCTGTACCTTGGGCCACCCCAGCAGGGTCAGCCAGGCACAGGGGATCATGACGAAGAAGGCGATGATGGTGACAAAGGAGCTGCCCTGAAAGATGCCGAGAAAGACGGGAAGCTGTCGATCAAACAGGCGGTTGTGCAGGGCGGTGACGATACCCGAGATAACGATGGCCCCTATGATGCTGGTATCCAGCGTCTTGATCCCGGCCACCATGGCCAGGCCGCTTTCACCGCCGACCGTCTGGCTGAAATCGACTCCGAAATAGTCGCCCCAGATCATCCCCATGGCATTGATGAAATAATTCCAGGTCATGAAGCTGACCAAGACGGAGAGACAGGCTCGTGCCTGCGCCTTATTTGCCAGCCCAATCGGCAAACCAATGGCAAATATCAGCGGCATGTTTCTGAATACGGTCCAGCCACCTTCTTCAATAATATGTACTATTTGAAAAAACAAACCTTGCGGGTTTGCCAGCGCCTCTCCCACGAACATGGGATTTTTCAGCATGATTGCAATGCCCACTACCATACCTGCAAATGGAAACAGTAGTACAGGAGTAAACATTGCTCCGCCAAAGCGTTGAATTTGACTGAGCATATATAGTCCCTTTATTAAAAGATTTTTTGATGGGGTGTCGTTGGTGTTGCTGAATTGAACCTAACAACAATGGGTCAAGCCCTCATGAAATAGATGGTGGTTATGTGATCCGGCGCATGCTCTTATTTAGACAAAGAGATCTAAATTTTGAGATATTGTTGTACATCTTGTTTTTGTGACGTTCTTGTCGTTTTATTTGAATTTAAAATTGTTTATTTTCAATTGCTTGGGCCTGATGAGCCTCAACGAGGGTGTCACAGGTGCAGGTTGAGGGAGGTCTAGCAGTGATCTATAAATCGGTGGCGGATCGGCTGCGTATCCGGGTCAATGGCGCGGATTGCCGGGTGGGAGACGTATTGCCGAGCGAGAAGATGCTGGCGAGCCAGTTTGGCGTGTCACGGATGACGGTGCGCAAGGCGGTGGACATGCTGATCGAATGGGGGCTGGTGGCGCGGCGCCACGGCAGCGGCACCTATGTGACCAAGAAGGATGTCCAGCACGAGACCAAGGGGCTGAGCGGCTTTACCGAGCTGATGCGCGATCAGGGCCGGGTACTCACCAGTCAGGTGCTGGAGTTTCGTACCATGCCAGCCCCACCGGCGATTGCCAGCCAGCTCAGGGTCAAGGTCAACGAGCCCGTCTACTACTCAAGCCGGGTGCGGTCTGTGGATGGTCGGGCCCTGCTGGTGGAGGAGAGCTACATGCCGGTGCGGCTGTTTCGCACCCTGTCGGTGGCCCATCTGGAGGGCTCCAAGTTTGCCTATATCGAGAACGAGTGCCAGCTCCCCATCGCCGGCAACTACGAGAGCTTCAGCGCCGTGCTGGCCGACCGGCAGATGGCCGAGCTGCTGCATATCGAGCAGGGGGCGCCCATCCTGCGGCTGACCTCCCTCTCGTATGGCGAGAACGGGGAGTTTCTCAACTACTCCATCATGTTTCGCAACGCCAACGACTATCACGTGGACTACCACCTGCGCCGTGCCCGCGACTGATGGACCATGCCGTTGCACCTGTCATCGCATAGGCACCACGACCCCCCCCCCCTCGTCACCGAGGGGGGTTTTGTTTATGGGCGGGGTGCGTCTCAGGGTTTGAGGCCGAGCCGTCTGGCGAGCCGGTGCAGGTTGCCGCCGTCCATCTCCAGCGCTCGGGCGGTGGCGGCCCAGTTGCCGTGCTGGGCTGCCAGGGTCTGCTCGATCAGCCGGAGCTGGAAGGCATCGGTAGCCGTGCGCAGCCCCATGCCAGCCGTCATCTGCTGCGCTGCCTGTTCCACAGGAATGCGGCTGGATGAGGAGGCGCTGCCGGTGGCAAGGTTGAAGTGGTGGCAATCCAGTGCCGGGGCCTGACTGCCCTGCTCGGCCCGCGCCAGCACGGCGGCTCTGTGGATGGCGTGCTCCAGCTCCCGCACGTTGCCCGGCCAGTCATAGCTGCCGAGCAGTTGCAGCGCCCTGGGCTCGATGCGCAGCCGCTCCAGCCCCAGGCTGACCCGGCAGCGTTCGCAAAAATAACCGGCCAGCAGGGGGATGTCGTCCGGCCGCTCCCGCAGGGCGGGGGCGTGGATCGGGAAGACGCTCAGGCGGTGGTAGAGATCGCTTCGAAATTGCCCCTCGACCACCGCCTGTTTCAGATCCCGGTTGGTGGCGGCCAGAATACGTACGTTCACCTTGAGGGGGGTGTCGTCACCGATGCGCTGCAGATCGCCGTATTGCAGCACCCGCAGCAGCTTGGCCTGCAGCGACAGGGAGAGATCGCCGATCTCGTCCAGGAACAGGGTGCCCTTGTCGGCCAGTTCGAACTTGCCCGCCCGGTTGTGAATGGCGCCGGTGAAGGCCCCCTTCACGTGGCCGAACAGCTCGCTCTCCGCCACCGATTCCGGCAGGGCGGCGCAGTTGAGATAGACCAGCGGCGCGCTGGCACGGGGTGAGCCCTGATGCACCGCCTTGGCGATCAGCTCCTTGCCGACTCCTGTCTCCCCCAGGATCAGTACGTTCAGCTCGGAGCTCGCCACCACGTTTATCTCGTGGCGCAACCGGTCCATGGCCGGGGAGCGGCCAATCATCTCGGGCTGGCCCGGCCCATTCTGGGTGGAGGGGGCGAGGGGTTCGCTGCTCTGGCGGGCGAGCCGTTCCAGCAACAGGGCGTTGCTGAGGGCGGCGGCGGCCAGGGCGCCCACCAGTCGCAGCTCTTCGTCGCTGATGCCGTCGAACTGGGTCGGGTTCATGCCATCTATGGTCAGGGCGCCGATGAGCGTCTGATCCGAAAACAGTGGCAGGCCGACACAGGCGTGCACCCTGAAGTCGTCGTGATCCGGGATCAGGCCGTCATAGGGGTCGGGCAGGTTGCTGTCGGCGGGGAAGCGCACCACGTCACCGGCACGGGCGATGGCCTCCATGCGCGGATGGTCCGCCAGCGCGAAGCGGCGGCCCAGCACGTCCTGCATCAGGCCGTCGATGGCCAGCGGTATGAACTGGCCCCCCTCGTAGCGCAGCAGGGCCGAGGCGTCCGAGTGCAGCAGGCTGCGCACGCTCTGGATCAGACGGTGGAACCTGTCCTGATGGGAGATGCCGAGTTGCAGGTCGAGGGCGATGCGCGCCAGGCTGTCGGTTGAAATCACGAGAATTGTCCAAATGACAGTGTCTTTGTGTTTTTGACTATGAAGAGTAAGTGTCTAAATGACAATGCCTGAAATCTGTTTTCTATAAAAACAATGAGTTATGAGTTGGCACGTCAACTGCAATAGTCCGTTCAGTCGCACATTCGCTATTGCATTCTGAGGAACAACTTGATGACCATTCACGTCAAAAACAACATTCACTGGGTCGGCCAACGGGACTGGGAGGTGCGCGACTTTCACGGCACCGAGTACAAGACCCACAAGGGCACCAGCTACAACAGCTATCTCATCCGCGAAGGCAAGAATGTGCTGATCGATACGGTCGATCACAAGTTCAGCCGCGAGTTCGTGCAGAATCTGGCGGCCGAGATCGATCTCGCCTCCATCGACGTTATCGTGATCAACCACGCCGAGGAGGATCATGCCGGTGCCCTGACCGAGCTGATGGCCCGTATCCCGGGCACCCCCATCTACTGCACCCACAACGCCATCGACTCCATCACGGGCCACCATCATCATCCAGAGTGGAACTTCCACCCGGTGAAAACCGGCGACAGCCTGGATATCGGCAATGGCAAGCAGCTGGTGTTTATCGAGACTCCCATGCTGCACTGGCCAGACAGCATGATGACCTATATGACGGAGGATGCGGTGCTCTTCTCCAATGACGCCTTCGGCCAGCACTACTGCGACGAGCACCTGTTCAACGACGAAGTGGATCAGGTTGAGCTGATGGAGCAGTGCCAGCGCTACTACGCCAACATACTCACCCCCTTCAGCCCGCTGGTGACAGCCAAGATCAAGGAGGTGCTGGGCTTCAATCTGCCGGTGAGCATGGTGGCAACCTCCCACGGCATCGTCTGGCGCGACGATCCCACCCAGATCATCCTGAAATACCTGGAGTGGGCCGACCACTACCAGGAGGATCGCATCACCCTCTTCTACGACTCCATGTCCAACAACACCCGCATGATGGCCGATGCAATTGCCCAGGGCATCCACGAGGTGGACCCCGGGGTGGCGGTGAAAATCTACAACGTGGCGCGCCACGACAAGAATGAGATCCTGACCCAGGTGTTCCGCTCCAAGGGGGTGCTGGTGGGCTCCTCCACCATGAACAATGTCATGATGCCCAAGGTGGCGGGCATGCTCGAAGAGATCACCGGCCTGCGCTTCAGAAACAAGCGCGCCTCGGCCTTCGGCAGTTACGGCTGGACCGGTGGTGCCGTTGACCGGATCCAGACCCGGCTGATGGATGCGGGTTTCGACATCAGCATCTCCCTCAAGGCCAAGTGGCGCCCCGACGGATCGGCGCTGGCCCTGTGCCGCGAGCATGGTCGCCAGCTCGCCCGCCAGTGGGCACTGCACCCGCTCGAGGCGCCCCGTCCGATCACCACAACTAGCGCCGCAGCGGCTCCGGTAGTTGAGGCAGGAGTTGTGGTTGAGATGAGTGTCCCAGCTTTTTCTGGTGCGATGGAGCTCCCGGTATCTCGCGGCGTGGCCCCGATCACCTGCGAGCAGGACGATGACCAGCCCATGCTCTGCACCGTCTGCCAGTGGATCTATGACCCGGCCCTCGGTGAGCCGGATCAGCTGGTGGCGCCGGGTACCCCCTGGGCCCGAGTCCCAGACAGCTTCCTCTGCCCCGGCTGCTGCATCGGCAAGGAGGTATTCGAGCCCTGCGCGGTGGAGGCCTGTGTATGAAGGCTGCGACTCTGAGTGAGGCCGGTGTCAGCCGGGAGATATTGGTGATCGGCAGCGGCTTCGCTGCCCAGCAACTGGTCAAAAGCCTGCGCAAGCTGGATGCCGAGCAGCCCATTCGTCTCATCACGGCCGACAGCGGCGACGAGTACAACAAGCCGGATCTCAGCCACGTGGTGAGCCGAGGTTGTACCGCAGCGGCCATGACCCGGCTGAGCGGCAGCGACTTTGCCGAGCAGCAGCGCATCGCGTTGGTGCCCCACTGTCCCGTGCTTGGCATCGATCCCGCTCGTCGTATTGTGATGACCGGGCAGGGGGAGTTTGCCTATGGTCAGCTGGTGCTGGCCACCGGCGCCAGTGCGGCCCGCCCCGACCTGCCTGGCAGTGAGCATCTGGTGACACTCAACAGCCAGCAAGAGTTCGCCGCTGCCGAGGGGCCAATCCAGCAGGCCCGCCGCATCATGGTGCTGGGGGCAGGACTGATTGGCTGCGAGCTGGCGATGGACATGGCGAGCGATGGTCGCGAGGTCACTCTGGTGGATCTGGCCGACAGCCCGCTCAGCGCCCTGTTGCCGGCAGTGCTGAGTCAGCCACTGCAGCAGGCACTGCACAGTCAGGGAGTGAAGTTGCAACTGGGTCAGGGTATCGCTGAACTGGGCCTGCTCGATCCCGATCGGCCCCAGGGTGGCTGGCGCGTCACCCTGAGTAACGGGCGCGTCAGCGAGCAGGATCTGGTGATCGCCGCCATCGGCCTGCGGCCGAATCTGGTACTGGCACAAGCCGCCGGGCTGGCGGTCGAGCGCGGCATCCTGGTCGACGACAGCTTGCAGACCAGCGCTCCCCATATCTTCGCACTGGGTGATTGCGCCCAGTGGCGGGGACAGCTGCTCCCCTTCTTGCAACCAATCGTGCTGGGGGCAAACGCCCTGGCCAAAACGCTGCTTGGCACGCTCACCCCGCTGACTCTGCCGCCCATGCTGGTGAAGGTGAAGACGCCGCGTTATCCCTTGCAGCTGGCGGGCCGCACCAAGGGCGAGGATCTCGCCTGGCAGTGCCGCTGGAACAGCCGGGGCATGGTGGCCGAGGCACACGGCGAGGATGGCGAGCTGTGCGGCTTTGTGGTGGGGGGCGATCAGATGAGTGCCGCCTTCCCGCTGCTGCGCCAGCTGCCCCGTTGATTCATTGATAACACCAGGCCGGGTTGACCCGGCCACTTGAGGAGAACTGATATGTCCATGCAACTTATTCCGTCTCACTGGGTGGTGCGTCGTTCCACACCCTTCTTTACCCGCGAGAATGTGCCCCAGGCCCTGCTCAGCCACCACAATACGGCGGCCGGGGTGTTCGGCCAGCTCTGCGTGATGGAGGGAACCGTCACCTATCACGGCTTTGCCGACGAGCAGGCCGAGGAGCCCGAAGTCAGCCTGGTGATCCGGGCCGGGGAGTTTGCCACCAGCCCGCCCCAGTACTGGCACAGGGTCGAGCTGTCGGAGGATGCCCGCTTCAACATCCACTTCTGGGCCGAGCAGGCAGAATCCGATCAGCCCCTGTTCAACAGCCGCAAAGGGTGAGAACGGGTGGGGGCCAATCTGGGTGAATGGCCCCCTCTGCCCATGCAGATCAAAATAATCAACTCAGATGTTCGTTATCCTGCCCCCTTATCCGAATGAGTGCTATGAGGGAGATGCATGAGCCTGATTGAAGCGATGACCATGGTGGCTGGCCTGGTCTATCTGGTCCTGTTGCAATGGCAGGCCGGGCTCGGCTGGTCATGGCGCCTCTCCATCGGCTTGCTGCTCGTCGGCTGGCTGGTGGCGGCGGACCTCACCCTCTGGCTCGCACTGGGGCTGGTGGTTGGTACCCTCAGCCTGTTTCATCGCTACAAGCCGCTACCGATGCCAAGCGAGATCAACAGCCAGCCGCTGCGGGAGTGGACCCGTCATCTGCTGCTGCTCTGCTGGGGGTTGGTGACTGTGCAGCATGGCCTGCATATCTGGCAGCTGGGGCAGGGGATACCTCCCTGGCTGGTGCGTCCGGACGTGGTCGACAGCTTCCTTCCCATCGCCGGCGGGCTCGGGCTGCGGGCCTGGCTCAGTCAGGGCATAGTGGATCCCCATCATCCGGCGGCCACTATCACAGTGCTGGTGCTCTGCCTGTCGGCCCTGCTGCTGGGGCGGGCCTTCTGCGCCTGGTTCTGCCCGATCGGGCTGGTGGGTGAGTGGCTGTATCGTCTGCGCAGTCGATTGATGGCGGGGGAGTGGACGCCGCCGAGCTGGCTCGATGGCGTGCTGCGAGCCCAGAAATTCCTGGTGCTCGGCTTTTTGCTCTTCATTATCCTGCTGGCGGTGCCCGCTGCCGCCCTGCCCGGCTATCTCGCCAGTCCCTATCATCAGGCGGCGGACATGAAGATGGGCGCCTTTTTCTTCAATTTGAACCTCATCTCCGGCCTCTGTCTGGGCTGGGTTCTGCTGCTCACAACCCTCTTTCGGCAGGGCTTCTGCCGCTATCTCTGCCCCTACGGCGCCTGGCTCGCCCTGCTGGGCTTGTTGACCCCGCTGCGCATTCGCCGCGACCCAGCCCGCTGCCTGCGAAGCGCTGGCCATGACTGCGACAAGTGCAGCCGGGCCTGCCCGTCCCGCATTCAGGTACATCAGCTGATCGCGGTGCGCAGTCTGGAGTGCAGCAGCTGCCTGAGCTGTGTCGCCGCCTGCCCCAAACGGGCCGATGCGTTGCACCTTGGCAGCAAGGCGCACAGGCTCACTCCTCGCTGGCTGCTGGGTATGCTCTGCCTGCTGTTGTTGATACTGCCGCTGCTCTCCTACGGCCTGCTGGATATCTGGGTCAGCCAGACACCGCTGGCGGTGCGGGCCCAGCTGCTGCAGCTGTTGCCCCAACTGGCTCATTGAGCACAGATGAGTCAGTGGCAGGTGCTCCTCTGAGGGGCGCCGGGCTGTCTGAGGATGCATCCGCATTTGATACCTGAGGGGTAGCAGGGTAAAGTCCCTTCCCCGACATGATGGCCCTGCTGCCATGTCGTGCCGGCAGCTAGCCCCGGTCACACCTTGCTTCGCTTTCGAAGCAGCAAGCACTGGGCGCCGGCAGCATAGATGAGCGCGATCTACCATGACAACCGGCGTAGCAAATGCAACGGTCCGCGGTCGCGATCAGATCAACAATCGTCTTTGGAGAAGTAAATGGGACAGAAACCATCTTTGGTGGGCGGGGCATGCATCATTGCCGGCGTCTGTGTGGGGGCCGGCATGCTGGGCTTGCCGAGTGCCGGGGCGGGCGCCTGGACCATCTGGTCGGTGCTGGCCATCACCCTGACTATGGTGGTGATGACGGTCTCCGGCTGGATGCTGCTGGAATCCTATCAGGGCTATCCGCTGCGCGTGTCGTTCGATACCGTGACCCGGGAGCTGCTGGGGGACAAGGTCAACGCCCTCAACAACATCACCGTCTACTTCGTCGGTGGCATACTGCTTTACGCCTACATCACCTCGGCCGGTCTCATCATAGATGGGATGACGGGGATCGGCAGCCACTGGGCCTCAGTTCTGTTCACCCTGGGCTTCTCCGGGCTGGTATGGCACTCGACTCGGGCTGTGGATCGCATCTCGGTCGTGCTGGTCATCGCCATGGGGCTGAGCTTCGTGTTCGGCATCTCGGGTCTCTCCCTCAACATCAAGCCGACGCTGTTGTTCGATACCCTGAGCGAGCACGCCAGCTATGCACCCTATGCGCTTGCCATGCTGCCGGTGGCACTTACCTCGTTCGGTTATCACCACTCTGTCTCCTCCATGCGCGCCTATTACGGTGAGGAGCGCCGCGCCCGTTACGCCATTCTCGGTGGTACCGCCATAGCGCTGCTGTTCTACCTAATCTGGCTGGTGAGCGTGTTTGGCAACCTGCCGCGCAGCGAGTTCGGGCCCGTGGTGGCGCAGGGCGGCAACGTCGACGTGCTGCTCAAGGCCTTGGCTTCGGTGATAGAGTCGGAGGCCGTCTCCAGCGCTCTCAACCTCTTCTCCATGGCCGCCATCCTCTCCTCCTTTATTGGTGTGGGTCTGGGGGTGTTCGACTATCTGGCGGATCTGTTCAAGTTCGACAACAGTCCCAAGGGCCGCGCCAAGTCATGGGGCGTGACCTTCCTGCCACCGCTGCTGCTCTCCCTGCTGTTCCCGTTCGGTTTCCTGATGGCCATCGGCTACGCAGGCGCAGTGGCGACCCTCTGGACCTGCATCATACCGGCGCTGCTGGCCTGGAAGGTGCGCGCCGGCAAGAGCGCTCAAAGCGGCAAAGGCGACGGCTTCCGCGCGCCGGGCGGCCTGCCGATGATAGTGGGGGTCTTGCTGTTCGGTGTGCTGACAGCCCTCTTCCACCTGCTCAACATGGCGGGTCTGCTGCCTGTCTATACCGGCTGATCAAGCCTGGCCAGTCCCACCTGCAGTTGTGGGGGGATCAACAAAACGGCGCCTTCGGGCGCCGTTTTGGTATCAGGCCAGTGACCCACTCTTCCCTTGCATCCTGCCCATGCGCCAAACAAGGGCACACTTCGCTCGCCATCGAAGCGTTGCTGCGGTAGCTCCCTTAATCTGCAGGCTCTTATCGCAAGCAGAATGGAGAGGCAAGGATGTACGATATTCACGTGATGTTGCCCGATAACCCGGGCTCGCTGGGGCAGTTTGGTCTCTTGATGGGACGGGCAGGCGTCAGCCTGGAAGGCGGGGGCATGTTTACTGCGGGTGGCGCAGGTCATGCCCATTTTCTGGTTGAGAATGGTGCCAGGGCGGCTCAGGCTGCAGAGCAGGCAGGTCTGGAGGTGGTCGCCGTACGTGAGGTGCTGGTGCGCCGTCTGAAACAGGAAGTGCCGGGTCAGCTTGGCGCCATCTGCAGCGCCCTGGGGGATGCATCGGTCAACATCATCATCCTGTACAGTGACCATGCCAACCAGCTGATACTGGTGACGGATGATATCGACAAGGCCCGCACTGTCACGGCCGAGTGGCAATAGCAACGACGAGCAGAGCGTAGCGATATGAGCGAACAGGACACCCTTGAACAAGGTCTGGCACAGGTGGCGGCCGCCATTGCCGACAGTAGCCGCGCCCGCATGCTGTGCGCCCTGATGGATGGCCGTGCCTGGACGGCCACCGAGCTGAGCACGGTCGCCGAGGTGTCGGCATCCACTGCCAGCAGTCACCTTGCCATGCTCCAGCAGCAGGGACTGACGGCCTGTGTCCGGCAGGGCAAGTATCGCTACTACCGCATCGCGAATCATGAGGTGGCGAGGGTGGTGGAGCAGTTGATGGGGCTGGTAGAGCAAGGTTCTCTTCGTAGCAAGACCCCGGAACGACTGCGCTTTGCCCGCACCTGTTATGACCATCTGGCGGGCGAGCTGGGGGTGAGACTCCATGACAGCCTGATTGCCCGAGGTTGGCTGGACGCCAGTAGTTATGCCCTGACTCCTGAGGGGGAGCACCATTTCGCGCAGCTTGGGGTTGATTGCCAGCCGAGTGGCAAGCGCCACTTTGCTTGCCACTGTCTCGACTGGAGCGAGAGGCGCATGCATCTGGGAGGCGAGCTGGGAACCCGACTGCTTGCCCATCTTTTGGACAAGGGGTGGCTGGTGCGAGGACTGGGCAGTCGTGAGCTGATCCTGACCGCCCGGGGTCAGCGGTTGCTGCAACAGCAGTTCGGCGTTGTGCCACCGTAGTCTGCCATTCAGCTGGTTTGGGCTATAGTTTGGTTCTCTTTGGAGCCTGACTATGGAGATGGCTATGGCATGGACTATCGATGATTCTCAACCCCGGATCCTCTACAACAAGGACAAGCATGTTGCTGTGACCCCATCGGCCATGAGCAAGTATCACGAATGGCGGCGGGAGATCGAGCGCGGCTCGGATCCCAAGAGTGCCGCCGGCAAGGTCGGCGATATGCACTACGAGCAGCTGAGCGGCAACAACAAGGGGGTTTACACGATCCGGCTCAGTCAGGAACACAGGGTCGCCTTTACCATCAATGGCACCCTGCAGCAGGTCAAGGTGATCAGCATTGGCGGCCACTTCCCTCCGAGTTAGCGTGAGGGGGTGTGCTGCAACAAGAAAACGGCGCCTTTTGGCGCCTTTTTTGATAACAAAAACTAGCCGTTCGGGGGGGCCATCTGATGTCGAACTCAGCGATAGCGGGCTGCGGTGATGAATTGGCCGAAGGTTTCACACCAGACGATTACGCTGGTGTAGCGGGCTGGATCGATGCTGGCGGGCAGTGGCACGATAAAGTTGTCGAAGGTTTTGACCGGCCCCACGTGCACCATCTGCGCTTTCAGGCGGGAAAAATCCGCCTCGGTTTCGACAAATTCCGGGGATAGATAGAGCTGGTAATCGGGCCCAAGTGCCAGTTGCCCCATCAGGCTGACGGCGTCGGGCCCAATGCTCACCTTGCCTTCCCCCCAGTGCAGCCGGTCGCTGTCTTTGAGATCCCGACGAAAGGTGCCGCTGAAACTGGCCTGCTGCTGGCTGGCCGCTACCGCTTCACTGCTCGGTGCGGGTGGGGCTATCAGTATGGGCAGGGTATAGATGCCGGCGGCAAACCCCAATCCCCCGATCAGCAGATGAGTCGCCAGCAGCAGGGCCAGGGTCTTGCGTTGCATCATGTCTCTCTCCTTGATAAATGGATGACAATGCCGCTAGCAGCGGCATCCCCACAGACGGGTCACGCTGCTCGCCATCATGCTCCCGGGTAAGGTGAGCGATGGGGTGGATTATGATGATCGATGGCGGGGCCGCTTGCCTAGCTCACCTCTCCCGCTTTACTGAATGGCATCAAAGTCCACGGGGGGCAGTATTTCGAAACCGGGTTTGGCAAACAGATAACCCTGCATCAGGTCTATCCCCATCGCCTGCAGACATGCCATTTCATCCCGGGTTTCGATCCCTTCCGCCAGGGGGGTGATGTTCAACTCCTCAAAGAGGGCGAGACAGTGGCGCACAATGGCCTGGCGGACCTTGTCTTTATCGATCCCCCTCAACAGATGCATATCCAGCTTGATGATGTCTGGCAGAAAATCTGCCAGCAGATTGAGACTGGAATATCCTGCGCCAAAGTCATCCATCGCCGTCTTGAAGCCGAGTGCCTGATAGTGATCCACTATGTGGCGAATATGCTGGTTATCCGCCACGCGCTCCACTTCGGTGAACTCGAACATGATCTGCTCGATGGGAAACTGGTGCTCCCGCGCTGCTTGCAAGGTGGTGCGGATGCAGCGCTCCGGACGATAAACCGCATTGGGCAGGAAATTGATGCTCAGCATTCCCTGCATCTTGAGTTTGGCCGCCAGTGCAATGGCTTTGATCCGGCAAAGCTGATCAAAGCGGTAGCGATTGTCATCGTTGACCCGTGAAATCACTGAGTGGGCGGGTTCGTTATTGATCCCCCTGACCAGCGCTTCATAGCCAAATATGGTGCGGGTGCGACAGCGGATTATGGGTTGAAAGGCCATGGTGAAATCGAAGCCGAGATCCCCGCTTTCCTGGCACTGCTGGCACGATAGCTGGGGGGGAGCAGAAGGTATGTCCATGCTTTCCTCATACAGGGGGCTGGTGAGCCGGAGCGCGATATCAAGCCTATATCCAGCTTCAAATGATAACAAGCTTGGATACCGCCCTGGAAACGACCTGCCAACAGGTGAACTTGCTGCCATTGAACACTAAACGCTATCTGCCGGAAAGAGGCCAGGCCGGTTGCCAGGGGGTGCTCTCTTGCAGTGCTTGTTGTTGATAACGGGCAATGGTGCCTTCCTGTTTCATCTGGCGGATAACGAGCGCCAGCTGGGCCACCAGGGTTTTATGTCTCTCGTGCAGATACACATATGAGTCAAACGTATCCATGATGCCTGCGGAGTAGATCCTGGTGCCGGCTTCAGACCTGGTGATCCGCGCGGCTATGGCCTGTCTGGCTACCATGGTTTGCTCAATATAGAGATCGCTGCGCCCCTTGAGCAGTTTGCCCATTCCCTGATCCACAGTGCTGATATCAAACAGCTGGGCGGGCGCCACCACCCTGGACAATGCCAACTCTGGCAACTTGGCCCCACGGCGGTATTCCACCCGATAAGAGGTGCCAAGCAGGCTGCTCCACCCCTTGAGCTGAATACCCGGAATGGCGGCATACGCCTCATAGGAGAGGGTGAAGTGGGATTCGGGGACTTTCAGCAGATGGCGGGTTTGCAGTTGATATTCGGTGGCACGATGTATCTCGCCATCGACCTCGCCACTTTCGGCCATATGAGGGGCTCGCCCGCCCGGGTAACCGGCATAGATGAAGTCGTAGCCAAGGCGCGCAAAGGCATCCTGATATATCAGCTTCAGCCAGCGGCCGTACATGGACTCCTTGGTATCCAGCGAGCTCACCAGGGTGATGGTGCCTTTGGTCGGAGCTCCCATTACCAATGAGACGTGCAGCAGGAGCAGCATGGCAGAAAAGAAGAGGCAGAAGCTGGGTCTCTGCAGCATGAATTTCCCTGATGGTCAGCGGCTATTAACAGGAGGTTGCTTTCCTCATCCTAGCCCACGACCGTCGCCGATTCAGATTTTTCGGGGGGGAACCGTGCCTGAAAAAGCGATGAGTGGGCCAGCTATGTTACGCCCGGTCACGGCACGGCGCGACTGGTGCGATCAGGCTCGGCAGGATATGGAGGGGGAGTGAGTTGTAGGTGAGTGTCCCAGTTCTGGTCAGCTTTGTGTCGTGGTGATCGGGTGGAGCGTACCGGCACACCAGCGCTGGACTTAGGGTCTCCATCGCGGGGAAAATGCCGGCAAGCCTTTTCATCACAAGGGAACATGATGCTGATTATCTTCAGTGGTTTGCCGGGCAGCGGAAAGAGCACCATTGCGCGTGCCTTGGCCCTGCGGTTGGGGGCCGTCTATCTGCGCATTGATACCATAGAGCAGGCCATTCGTGACGCCGAACGGGCGGGTGAAGAGATGGGGCCCGCCGGGTATTTTGTTGCCTATGAGCTGGCCAGAGAGAACCTGAAACTTGGCTCTATCGTCATCACGGATTCCGTTAACCCCATCCAGCTCACCCGGGATGCTTACCACGATATCGCCCTCTCGGTCGGGGCTCCCTGTCTCGATATAGAGGTCGTCTGCTCCAATCCGAAGCTGCATCGGGAGAGGGTCGAGAGCCGGACGGCCGATATTGCGGGGTTTGCGTTGCCGGACTGGCAGGCGGTTCTCGACCGTGAATATGAACCCTGGGACAGGGAGCGCCTGATACTGGATAGCGCCGCCTTGTCGGTAGCCCAGAGCGTGGAGAAGATTGTCGCCGCGTTGGGAAAGGGGACGTAGGTTCGATTAGCGAAGCGTAATCGGACGATCGAGAGGCTGTTGTTCCTGCGAGTCAGCGGCGGCCAGCCGGAGGGGGAAATACGGCTGACCGTTATGATGGGATAATGGATTTACGTGAACGTCCGGTTGCGCCGGACGGTTAATCGAGCCTACAAGGATTACTTTCTTGTTCGTGTTTTTTGGTTTTTTGCTTTAGCATCTCTTAAGAAATTATCATTTTCCGTTATCTTTGCGATCATTTCAGAAATGCATTGTTCAGAGTAAAGATGTCGGTTAGCAATTGCTTGGTGGTGATGATAAGAGTTATTGCTGGCTTTCCAATTTAATTTGTTAAGAGCAGACAGAAAACAATCTCTATTAATTATTGGCGTCCCTGAATGATCACTTGCTACTAGGCATTTATTGAGCTTTGTAATGTCGAAATCAGCATGGAGTCTTTTGTTTATTTCAAAGATGGCGGTTTGCTGGGTATAGGGGTGAGTTTTTTCAGAGTCGACAGGCTTCTCTACAATAAGAGCTTTTCTAAGATTTTCCAAATCCTGTTTACTGCCATTTGCATCTGCAATAATTATCTGGCTTCCGTTGTTGTTTTTTGCATATACAAGGGAAACATTGATTGGAATAGCAAAATCCATGTCATTACTGCTTTCAATCTCGTCCTGTAACGTTTTTGCTAGTTTTAATATCTCGTCCCCAGACTCACCATATAAACTTTTAAGAACAGATATTGGCGGTATTTTAAAGTCACCAACAAGCGACATCATGCCTGTGTGTTGAGCCTCCAAGAATGGAACTTCAGAAAATTTTTCAAATGCGTGTGAGTAATTAATAACACCTGATTGAAATATTCTTGATGCTAATCCTTGTAACTCTGGCATAAGTAAGTGAACTGCATTATCTCTCCAATCGGATATACACTCAATGTTTAGCCTTATTTTATCGGTTGGCTTATAGTGTTTATCCAAGCATTGCCTTAAAGATAAGGTCTGCTTAATTCCCTTTTTACTAACACCACAATAAATTGATTGTAGTCCACCTCTCTCAATTATGATTGCTTTTAACAATTGCTCCCACGCAGTGGAAAACAACATAACAAAACCATCTAATTTATTTTCTAAAGATGGTCTATTATATAGCTCCATCGCAAGCATCATATTGTCTTTAGATTTTTTAAGGAGAGCTTTAGATAAACTATTTTTACATTTATGACCTAACTCTTGATAATGTTTACTCTGCGATAATTTTTTCCTGAACTCCACAAAATTAATATTGATTGTATTTACTGCTTCGTATTGGTCCTCCGCTATCTCAACTAGAAAATTAGTTATCTGACCTTTTCCCATATATGCTTTAAAAGTCGATGGCTTCCAACCCGTAGCTTTAATTACATCGTCTTTAGTAAAGCGATTTTTTGTTTTTTGCTTTTCTTGCAAAAAAATATAAAAAAGCTCTTGGGATTTTATTTTTGACATGCCAATGCTCTCTCTAATTTAATATGATATTAAAGGAACATTAGATATGTCCTATGTCAATAAAATGGTTCTATATGTATGACAGACCTCTAAATAAAAAACGGCGCCTCGCGGCGCCGTTTTTTATTCAATCAACCCAACCAAGATCACTGCAGCAGGGAGATATCCGCGACTTGCAGGAACAGGTTGCGCAGGTTGTTCAGTAGCGCCAGACGGTTGGCCTTGAGGGCTTCGTCGTCGGCCATCACCATCACCTCGTTGAAGAAGGTATCGACCGGCTCGCGCAGGGCGGCCAGACGGGTGAGGGCAGCCTGATAGTCACCGGCAGCGAACAGCGGCGCCAGTTCGGCTTGCAGTTCAGCAACCTGGGTGGCCAGCGCCTTCTCGGCGGCATCGACCAGCAGTTCCGGTTTGACGGCAGTCGGCAATTCGCCTTCAACCTTGGCCAGAATGTTGCTGACGCGCTTGTTGGCAGCAGCCAATGCCAGTGCGGCATCCAGGCTGCGGAAGTGGCTGACGGCCTTGACGCGGCGATCGAAGTCGAGCGGACGGGTCGGGCGGCGGGCCAGTACGGCCAGCACCACGTCGGCACCGATGCCTTCGTCCTGATAGGCGGCGCGGAAGCGGCCCAGCATAAAGTCGACCACGTCGGTAACGACGGTTTTGTTGGTCAGCTTGTCGCCGTAGACGCGTACCGCTTCTTCAACCAGTTCAACCAGATCCAGATCCAGCTGCTTCTCGGTCATGATGCGCAGGGCACCGATGGCGGCGCGACGCAGGGCGAACGGGTCCTTGTCACCCTTCGGCAGCATGCCGATGCCGAAGATACCGGCCAGAGTGTCGAACTTGTCGGCCAGCGCGACGGCACAGGCTTCCAGAGCGGACGGCAGGGCATCACCGGCGAAGCGCGGCATGTACTGCTCGTTGAGGGCTACGGCCACCACTTCGTCTTCGCCATCGTGACGGGCGTAGTGCATCCCCATGACACCCTGGGTGCTGGCGAACTCGCCGACCATGTTGGTCATGAGATCACACTTGGAGAGCAGACCGGCACGCTTGGCCTGAGCCACATTGGCGCCGATGCGCTCGGCGATAAAGCCGGCGACGGTCTCGATGCGCTCGACCTTGGCCTTGACTGTGCCCAGTTGTTGCTGGAACAGCACGGTTTCAAGGCGCGGTAGGCGGGAGGCCAGAGTCTGCTTGAGGTCGGTCTTGAAGAAGAACTCGGCGTCAGAGAGACGGGGGCGAACCACCTTCTCATTGCCGCTGATGATCTGGCTCGGGTCTTTCGACTCTATGTTGGTGACGAAGATGAACTTCGGCAGCAGCTTGCCGTTTTTGTCGTAGACCGGGAAGTACTTCTGGTCACCCTTCATGGTGTGAACCAGCGCTTCAGCCGGAACGGCCAGGAACTTCTCTTCAAAGTTGGCGGTCAGCACCACAGGCCACTCGACCAGTGCGGTGACCTCTTCCAGCAGGGCGTCGTCCAGATCGGCAACACCGCCGAAGGCGGCAGCGGCCGCTTCGGCGTCAGCCTTGATCTTGGCCTTGCGCGCCATGAAGTCGGCAACCACTTTGCCTTTTTCCAGCAGGATCTGCGGGTACTGGCTGGCGTTGTCGATGGTGAACTCGGGCTCGCCCATAAAGCGGTGACCGCGAATGGTGCGGGCAGAGTCGATACCCAGAATGTGAGCGGGAACCAGATCCCCATCCAGCAGCAGGGTCACGGTGAACACCGGACGCACGAACTGGATGGTCTTGTCGCCCCAGCGCATCATCTTGGGGATGGGCAGCTTGGCCAGTGCAGCAGCGACCAGCTCGCCCAGCAGATCTTTAGCCGGACGGCCTTCGATCTTGGCGGTGTGAACCAGCCACTCACCCTTGTCGGTGACCAGACGCTCGGCCTGTTCGACCGTGATGCCGTTGCCACGAGCCCAGCCTTCGGCAGCCTTGGTCGGCTTGCCATCGGCATCGAACGCCTGGGAGACGGCCGGGCCGCGCTTCTCGACGCTCTTGCTCGGCTGTTCGCCGGCCAGCGCGTCTACCTTCAGCGCCAGGCGGCGCGGTGAGGCAAACCACTCGACGTCGCCGAAGGCCAGGTCGGCCTTGGTCAGCTCAGCTTTGAAGTTGTCGGCAAAGGCTTCGGCCAGGGAGCGCAGGGCTTTTGGCGGCAGCTCAGCTGTGCCGATCTCTACCAGAAATGTATGTTGTGCCATGTCCGTTCCTTAACCTTGCTTGTTCTCAGTGCGCTTGCACATGGGGAAACCCAGCGCTTCGCGGGAGGCATAGTATGCCTCGGCCACGGCCTTGGTCAGGGTGCGAATGCGCAATATGTAGCGCTGACGCTCGGTGACCGAGATGGCCTTGCGGGCATCCAGCAGGTTGAAGGAGTGGGCAGCTTTCAGAATGCGCTCGTAAGCGGGCAGCGGCAGCGGCGTTTCCAGTGCCAGCAGGTGCTGGGCCTCTTTCTCGTACTGCTCGAAGCAGTGGAACAGGAAGTCCACGTCGGCGTGTTCGAAGTTGTAGGTAGATTGCTCCACTTCGTTCTGGTGGAAGACGTCGCCGTAGGTGGTCTTGCCCAGCGGGCCATCGGACCAGACCAGGTCATAGACGCTGTCCACGCCCTGAATGTACATGGCCAGACGCTCGAGACCATAGGTGATCTCGCCGGTCACCGGCTTGCACTCCAGGCCGCCAACTTGCTGGAAGTAGGTGAACTGAGTCACTTCCATGCCGTTGAGCCACACTTCCCAGCCCAGACCCCAGGCACCCAGCGTCGGGTTTTCCCAGTTGTCTTCCACGAAGCGGATGTCGTGGATTTCAGGATCCATGCCCAGCTCTTTCAGCGAGCCCAGGTAGAGTTCCTGGATGTTGTCGGGGGAAGGCTTGATGATCACCTGGAACTGGTAGTAGTGCTGCAGGCGGTTCGGGTTTTCACCGTAGCGGCCGTCGGTCGGACGGCGGGACGGTTGCACGTAAGCGCAGGCGATGGGCTCCGGGCCCAGAGCGCGCAGACAGGTCATGGGGTGTGAAGTACCGGCACCCACTTCCATGTCCAGCGGCTGAATAATGGTACAGCCCTGGCGGGACCAATAGTCCTGCAGCTGCAGGATCAGGCCCTGAAAGGTTTTGACATCGAATTTTTGCATAGTGTTTTTCGCGCGAAGTGAAATCAGAGCAAGATTTGCTGAATGTGAACCGAAGGAGTATACCGTCTGGCATGGTCGGATAATAGGCGAAATTGTAGGGGATTCATGGGGCGGGGCTGCGCCGGGCCTGGTTGGCCCGGGATGGAAGCCCCCTCATGTCGCCGACGAAATCCCCTTGTCGGACAGAGAGTCGGGCAGAGAAAAATAACAGGAGACGAAGAATGGAACTGCGCTGCGCCTGGGTGACCAAGGACCCGGAATATATCGAATACCATGACAAACAGTGGGGCAGGCCGGTTTATGACGCCCGCGAGCTGTTTGCCAAGCTCTGCCTCGATGGCCAGCAGGCGGGGCTGTCGTGGATCACCATCTTGAAGCGTACCGAGAGCTACCATCGCGCCTATGCCGACTTCGATCCGGTACGCATCGCGCAGTTCGACGAACAGGATGTAGAGCGGCTGATGCAGGACACCGGCATTATTCGCAACCGCCTCAAGGTGCAATCGATCATCAAAAACGCCCGCGCCTATCTGGCGTTGCAAGAGCAGGGGGTCGACTTCGCCGATTACCTGTGGGCCTTTGTCGGCGGCGCCCCCATGGTTAACCAGCGGCAGGGCAACGGCGATATTCCGGCGACATCAAAGGAGTCGGATGCCATGTCCAAGGCGCTCAAGAAGCTCGGCTTCAACTTCGTCGGCAGCACGATTTGCTACGCCTTCATGCAGGCAGTGGGGATGGTGAACGATCATCTGGTCAGCTGCCCCTGCCACGCCGAGTGTCAGCAGCCCGCCTGAGGCCGCTTATCGACCATGCCAGACTCCCGCCAATAGGCTATCGGTCACGCCGAATGGCCGCCGGGGGCTGTCGGCCACCCTCTTCCTTGTGACAAATTCGGCTGTATTTGTAGCCGAATTTGTCCCGCCAAGCGCCGCTGGCGCGCAAAAAACGCTCACTCTCGCCAGCCGTTCAGACCTGCGTCAGACAATGGCGTGATGGCGCGTTACAATCCTGCCCCCGGCATGGTGCCGGACTGTATTCATAGAGGTTTTTTCATGCGAGCCAAGATACTGGTGCCAGCCCTGGCACTGACTATTGCCCTGAGTGGCTGTACTACCAATCCCTATACTGGCGAACAGCAGACTGGCAAGGCCGCCTGGGGTGCGCTGGCCGGCGCCGCGACGGGCGCCGCCGTGGGGGCGCTCTCCTCCAGCAAGGGGGATCGCAAGAAGGGTATTCTGACTGGCGTGGCCGCCGGCGCCGCCCTGGGTGGCGGTATCGGTTACTACATGGATGTGCAGGAAGCCAAGCTGCGCGAGAAGCTGCAGGGCACTGGCGTCAGCGTGACCCGCAATGGCGACGAGCTGATCCTCAATATGCCGAACAACGTCACTTTCGACAGCTCCAGCGCCCAGCTCAAAGCGGCCGGTGCCAATACTCTGTCCGGCGTGGCCATGGTGGTTGCCGAGTTCGACAAGACCCGCCTGAACGTGGTCGGTCACACCGACAGCACAGGCTCTCGCGATCTGAACATGAAGCTCTCTGCCCAGCGTGCCGATGCCGTAGCCGCCCAGCTGATCGGCCATGGGGTAACGGGTAGCCGTATCTCCACCCAGGGTGTGGGCCCGGATCAGCCGGTTGCCACCAACAGCACTGCCGCCGGCAAGGCTCAGAACCGCCGGGTGACCATCACCCTGATCCCGACCGCCTAAGTCGTTCCGGTTTGTGGTAACGAAAAGGCCCCGCCAGTGATGGCGGGGCCTTTTGCTATCCGGTGTTGCGGACTTAAACGGCCGCAGTCAGCTGCACTTCCACCTTGTAGCCTTCGTGGGCAAGGCGGGCTTGTACGCAGGCACGTACCGGTGCCGTGTTTGCGTCAGGGGATCCAGGCATCCCGCTCGGCTTAGACAGCCGCAGTCAGCTGGATTTCCACCTTGTAGCCTTCGTGGGCCAGGCGAGCCTGTACGCAGGCCCGGACAGGCGCCGTACCCGCCGGGATCCATGCATCCCACTGTTCGTTGAAGGCGGCGATATCGGCGATGTCCTTCAGATAGATGTTGGCCATCAGGATCTTGTCGACCCCGGAGCCGTTGGTTTCCAGCAGGCGCTGCAGGCTGGTCAGCACTTCGCGGGTCTGCTGGTGAATGTCGGCGTCATCCGTGGCGGGCACTTCCACCACGTAGAGGGTGCCGTTGTGGATGACCACGTCTGACCAACGCTGGGTGGTACCGATTCGGGTAATGGCTGTCATGTTTGCTCCGAAACTGGGCTTATTGACCCTTGCGGATCAGATAGCGGTAGGGGGCCTGCTCTGTCTCGCTGGCGACCAGGGTGTGATCCATAAAGCGGCAGAAACTGGGGATGTCGCGAGTGGTTGAGGGATCGTCGGCGCTGACCAGCAGAGTCTCGCCCTGGGCCATCAAGCGCACTTTTTTACGCACCATCATTACGGGTTCCGGGCAACGAAGCCCGATTGCGTCCAACTCATGAGTCGCGTCGCAGAATAAAGCACTCATCAATAATCAACCTTCAACCTATTCAGCTGCCAATGATACTCAAGGCGAAAAAATAATCAAACAATGAGGCCTGAATGCAGCATATGTAACCAAAGTGTGATCTGGCCCTACCCACATCTCGCCTTATGAGTAATATAAAAATTGAATCATATTCAACAAGGAGGTGTGAATATGCAGGTCTCCTACGGCAGATTGCAAGCCTACGCAGGCATGGGGTTCTTGGCTTTCGCCATGATAGTGATGGGCAGCCCGATCGGTAATACCGGCACCTGGTTCGGTGCCATGGTGATGATAGGGTTGGGGCTCTGGATCGAGCTCAGTGATTACTACGACGAAGATGAGGACGAGAACGACAATCCTTGAACAGTCAGCTTTTCCCACAATGACAAAGGCGGATCATCATCCGCCTTTGTCGTTTCTGGCTGTCGAGAAAGGGACTAGCGGGTCGAGCGCATGGCCCGCTCCAGATGCAACGCCGTTTGCTGCGGATTGGCATTGGGATCGTTGAAGAAGTTGCTCAGCACATCCATGATCGCCTGGCGCATGTTGGTCGGCGTTGCCATCCCTTCCGCCATGCTGGGCAGCAGATTGCCCTCTCGCTCCGCCAGCAGGAAATCCTGATAGGAGCGCAGGGCGCAGCGATCGAACTTGCTCATGTCCGGCTTGGTGAGGGCGGGGATCGAGCCCTTCACCCGGTTGAACTCCTGCTGGAAGCGCGGCGTCATCAGCAGCTGGGCCAGTTCACCCTGTGCCTGCAACTGGGCGGGATCCCGCTGCTTGAACATGGCGATGGAGTCCAGGTTATAGCTGAACAGACCGTCGCTGCCCGGGCTGGGCAGACACTCTATGTCTTCCCCGGGCCTGTAGTTGCTCACGCTCAGTTCCCCCTTCACCCAGTCTCCCATCAGCTGCATGGCGGCTTCGCCGGTTTCCAGCTGGGTGGTAGCTTGATGCCACTTCAAACCGACGAAGCTCTTGGGTACGTAGGCGCGCAACTGCTGGAAGCGGGTCAGCACCCGTACCATGTCGGGGCCGGTCAGGGTCGCGCCGTCCAGTTCGACGAAGGCCTTGCGATAGAAATCCTTGCCTCCCTCGCCCAGCGCCACCGTTTCGAACAGCACCGCCAGCTGCCAGGGTTCGTTGCCGATGGCGAGCGGTGTGATGTTCTGTGCCTTGAGCTGCTCTGCCACCACCACAAACTGGTTCCAGTCGGTGGGCGGGGTCAGCTCCAGCTTGTCGAACACCTTGCGGTTGAGCCAGAGCCAGTTGACGCGGTGAATGCCGGTGGGCACCGCCATCAGGGCACCATTCTGGCTGAGGGTTTCTCGCACCATGGCCGGTAGCTGCGGATACCAGCCGAGGTGTTCGGCCATGGGGGTGAGGTCGCGCAGAAAACCGAGTCCGGCCCACTCCCGCAACTCGTAGCCCTTGAGGTGTGCCGCTTCCGGCGGGTTGGCCGCCAGCGCCCGGCTCTTGAGTACCGTCATGGCGCTCTTGCCACCGCCGCCCTGCACAGCGAAATCGTTCCACTGGTTGCCCTGCTCGGTCCACTCGGACTTAAGCACCTCCACCGCCTTGGCTTCGCCACCGGAAGTCCACCAGTGCAGCACCTCCACCTGGGAGGCGCCGACGGGAAGGGATAACAGGGCGATGACAGAAAAAGATAACCACTTCATAAGGTTACTGCCTTGGTAGGGAGAGGGTGGCCTGCAGGCCGCCCTGCGGGCGATTTTCCAGCACCAGATCGCCGCCGTGTGCGTGGGCTATGTTGCGGGCTATGCCCAGACCAAGGCCGGTACCGGCCAGATCCGTGCTGAGCCGGTAGTAGGGCTCGAAGATGCGCTCGAACTGATCGTCCGGCAGGCCGGGGCCCTCATCCATGATGAAGAGGATCAGCATCTCCTCGTCGTCCATGATGATGATGCGCACCTTCTGGCCGTATTTGATGCCGTTGTCCACCAGGTTGCCGATGCAGCGCTTGAGCGCCAGCGGCTTGCCACGGTAGAGCTGCTTGCAGTGGCCCTCTATGGTCAGCCGTTCGTCATGCAGGTTCATGGACTCGGCCATCTGCTCCAGCATGGCGTCTATGTCGAGCTGCTCTATGTTCTCGTGGATGTCGGTGTCTTTCACCGTCTGCAGCGCCCCCTTGACCATCAGCTCCAGCTCGTCCAGATCCTTGTTGAACTTGCCGATCTGCACCTCGTCGTCGAGCAGCTCGACCCGCAGCCGCAGCCGGGTGATGGGGGTCTTGAGATCGTGGGAAATGGAGCTGAACAGCCGCTCCCGATCATCGATATAGCGGCGGATGCGGTGCTGCATGATATTGAAGGCGCGGGTCGCCGCCACGATTTCTGACGCCCCTTCCTCTTTGAGCGAAGGTTGGTCTATATCCTTGCCCAGGTTGACCGCCGCCTTGGCGAGCCGACGCAGCGGGCGGGTCTGCCAGCGCACCAGCAGGAAGGTGAAGAAGCAGAGGAACACCGTCATCAGGGCGATGAACCGCACCTGGTTGCTCGGCATGACGGTATCGTCGAGCGTCATGTAGGGGGCGGGCAGCAGGGCCGCCAGATAGAGCCACTCACCCGGTTCTATCTCGATCTGGGTCACCAGCACCGGCGGATTGAGCGGCTCCAGCGACAGGGTATAGCGGGCCCAGGAGGAAGGCAGATCCGCCAGCAGGGTGTCGTTGTTGAAGACGTGCAGGTCCTCGGGTCGGGAGAAATCCACCTTGATGGCCATGGCGTCCGAGAGCTTGCGGGTCAGCACGCCCTGCACCTCTTTGAGCACCAGCGTCTTGCGCTCGCTGTCGGGGATGGCGCTGATGTGGATCTCTTCCTCGTTGAGTGACACGAAGAAGCGGCTCCCCCCCATATTGCGCAGCTGATCCAGCGCTATGTGGCGGTACTGCAGCGGCAGGGATTTGAAGAAGTTGACGGTGGAGGCGGCCGACAGTGCCAGATTACGGGTGGTGCTGAGCATGCCTTCCAGCTCCCGTTTCTGGATCTGTTGCATCCAGATACCGGTGAGTATGGTCTGGGAGAGCAGGATGGCGAGCAGCAGCAATAGCAGCATCCGCGACAGCAGGGAGCGGGGAACCAGCGCCCGCCAGAACCAGCCACTCCTCATGGGATCTCGTGCCTTTTGTCGTTCAGCATGCCGTTGCTACCTTTTTACCCTTCACGGGATCTCGTGTACTTCGGCAATCAGCATATAGCCACTGCCGCGTATGGTCTTGATGATGCGCGGGCTCTTGCCGTTGTCACCCAGCTTCTGGCGCAGACGGCTGATCTGCACGTCGATGCCGCGCTCCATCGGCAGGCTCTCGCGGCCCCGGGTCGCATCGGAGATGGTGTCTCTGTCCAGCACCACGCCGGGTTGCTGCAGGAACATGCCGAGCAGCAGGGCGTCGCTGCCGGAGAGATCCAGCAGGCTGCCATCGTCGTGGGTCAGCTGGTGGCTCAGGGTGTCCAGGGTCCATTCGGCAAAACGCAGGCGGCGGCTCGGTTCTTTCTCTTTTTCCGGCTGGCGGAATTCGGCACGGCGCAGCAACGCCTTGATACGAGCCTGCAGCTCGCGAGGGCTGAACGGCTTGGCGATGTAGTCGTCGGCGCCGAGTTCGAGGCCGATCACCCTGTCTGCCTCATCGGAGGCCGCGGTCAGCATTATGATGGGTACCTGGGAGTCGCGACGGATCTGTTGGCAGAGGGTAAAGCCGTCGTCGCCGGGCATCATGATATCGAGAATAATCAGGTCCGGGCTGTGCAGGGCGAGCTGCTGGCGCATCTCGTTGCCTTCCGCCGCCGTCAATACCTGGAAACCGGCCCTGGTCAGGTATTCATTGAGCAGCTCGCGGATCTCTTGGTCGTCGTCGACGATCAGCAGTTGTTTGCTCGTTGACATATGTATGTGCATCCACCCATTTTTTTGTGCAGATTGAACCTGTCGGGGGAGCAAAAAGCAAGCAAGCCCCCCATCTAATGTGAGGTTATGGGCAATATCCTCCCATATAGCGCTCTCTAAATAAAAAAGGCCGACCCAAACGGGGCGGCCAAAGCGCAGATTCCGACGACAGGAGATCACCCCGTGTGGCGATCTCGACAGACTCGATGACGGGCCGGCAAGGCCGACCCCAAAAAAGACAATTTTGGCTCGCCCTCACTGTCGCAGTGAGGGCGAGCCGTTGACATCATACCCGTTCAAACACTGTGGCTATGCCCTGGCCCAGACCGATACACATGGTGGCAAGACCCAGATTGGCGTCCTTCTCCTCCATCAGATGGATCAGGGTGGTGGAGATGCGGGAGCCGGAGCATCCCAGCGGGTGACCCAGAGCGATGGCACCACCGTTCAGGTTGACCTTCTCTTCCGCCACGTCCAGCAGTCCCAGATCCTTGACGCAAGGCAGTGACTGGGCAGCAAATGCCTCGTTCAGCTCGACCAGATCGATGTCGCCTATGGTCAGACCGGCACGCTTGAGCGCCTTCTGGGTAGCAGGCACAGGGCCATAACCCATGATGGCGGCATCGCAACCGGCCACGGCCATGGAGCGCACCCTGACGCGCGGGGTCAGCCCCAGCGCCTTGGCACGATCCGCGCTCATCACCAGCATGGCGGAGGCGCCGTCGGACAGAGCCGAGGAGGTGCCGGCGGTGACTGTGCCGTTGACCGGGTCGAACACAGGGCGCAGCTGGCTCAGGGTTTCGACCGTGGTCTCCGGGCGGATCACCTCGTCGTAGTCGTAGAAGAAGCGGGCGCCACTGGCGTCATGCCCTTCCAGACCGACGATCTCTCTGGCGAAGCGCCCTTCCACGGTCGCGGCATAGGCGCGGCGGTGGGAGCGGGCGGCAAACTCGTCCTGCTGCTGGCGGCTGATGCCGTGCAGCTTGCCCAGCATCTCGGCGGTCAGCCCCATCATGCCGGAGGCCTTGGCTACCGACTTGGCCATGCCGGGGTGGAAGTCGACCCCGTGGCTCATGGGCACATGGCCCATGTGCTCGACGCCGCCGATGATGAAGATGTCCCCATCACCCACCTGAATGGCACGGGAAGCATCATGCAGCGCCTGCATGGAGGAGCCACACAGCCGGTTGACGGTGACAGCACCTACCTGCTTGGGGATCCCCGCCAGCAGGGCGGCGTTGCGGGCTATGTTGAAGCCCTGTTCCAGGGTCTGCTGCACGCAGCCCCAGTAGATGTCCTCGATCTCGTTCGGGTCGAGGTTGGGGTTGCGCAGCAGGATGGAGCTCATCAGGTGCGCGGACAGATCTTCTGCACGCACGTTGCGGAAGGCGCCGCCCTTGGACCGGCCCATGGGGGTCCGGATACAGTCGACAATGACTACGTCTTTCATGAATGGATCTCCTTTCCGCAATCAGTAGAAGGTTTTGCCCTGGGCAGCCATCTCGCGCAAGCGGTCGCTGACACGGTAGAGCGGGCCCAAGTCGGCATACTGGTCGGCCATGGCCACGTAACGATCCAGACCTATGGTGTCCAGATAGCGGAACACGCCACCACGGAAGGGAGGGAAGCCCAGACCATAGACCAGCGCGATGTCGGCCTCGGCCGGCGTGGCGACTATGGCCTCTTCCAGGCAGAGCACCACCTCGTTGATCATGGGGATCATCATGCGGGCTATGATGGCTTCCTTGTCGAAATCCTGTTTCGGCTTGGCAATGGGGGCCAGCAGCTCGTAAGCGGCCACATCGGCCACCTTCTTCGGCTTGCCCTTCTTGTCCTGCTCGTAGGCGTAGAAGCCCTTGCCATTCTTCTGACCGAAGCGGCTGGCGTCGTACATCACATCGATGGCGGTACGGCCTTCCTTGCTCATGCGCGCCGGGAAGCCCTGCGCCATGACGTCACCGGCATGGTGACCTGTGTCGATGCCGACCACGTCCAGCAGGTAGGCGGGGCCCATGGGCCAGCCAAACTCCTTCTCCATCACCTTGTCGACGGCGGCAAAGTCGGCGCCATCGGCGACCAGCTTGTTGAAGCCGAAGAAGTAGGGGAAGAGCACGCGGTTGACGAAGAAGCCCGGGCAGTCGTTGACCACCACCGGCGACTTGCCCATGGCGGCGGCGTAGGCCACCACGCGGTTGATGGTTTCATCGGAGGTCTGCTCGCCGCGGATGATCTCCACCAGAGGCATGCGGTGCACAGGGTTGAAGAAGTGCATGCCGCAGAAGTTTTGCGGGCGCTTCAGTCCCTTGGCCAGCAGGGAGATGGGAATGGTGGAGGTGTTGCTGGCGAGCACGGCGTCTTCGCCAATGATCCCTTCCACTTCGCCCAGTACGGCTGCCTTCACCTTGGGATTCTCGACCACGGCTTCGACCACCAGATCCACGTGCTTGACGTTGTCATAGCTCAGGGTCGGGGTAATGGCGGAGAGCACCTGGCCCATCTTGATGCCATCGATGCGGCCCTTCTCGAGCTGGCCGTTGAGCAGCTTGGTGGCTTCACCCATGCCCAGCACCAGCGCTTTCTCGTTGATGTCCTTCATCACAGCCGGAATGCCCTTGCTGGCAGACTGGTAGGCGATGCCGCCACCCATGATGCCGGCGCCCAGCACGGCGGCGTGGCTAGTGGCCTTAGCAGCCTGCTTGGCGGCCTTCTTGGCCAGCGCCTTGATGTGCTGATCGTTGAGGAAGATGCCGACCAGCGCCTTGGCGACGTCAGTCTTGGCCAGCTTGATAAAGCCTTGTGCCTCGACCACCAAGGCTTCGTCACGGCTCATGCCGGCGGCGGCTTCGACGGTTTTCACCGCTGTCATGGGGGCTGGATAGTGCTTGCCCGCCACGGCGGCAACCATGCCGGCGGCGGTGCTGAAGCTCATCATGGCTTCCAGCTTGGAGAGACGCAGCGGGGCCTTCTTGGCGGCGCGGCGACTCTGCCAGTTCAGCTTGCCCGCGATGGCATCTTTCATCATCTGCACGGCGGCGCTGTGCAATGCCTCTGGCGCGACCACGGCATCGACGGCACCCACCTTGAGGGCATCATCGGCACGGTAATCCTTGCCTGTGGTGATCCACTCCAGCGCGTTGTCGGCACCGATGAGGCGCGGCAAACGAACAGTGCCGCCAAAGCCCGGCATGATGCCGAGTTTGGTCTCGGGCAGGCCAATCTTGGCGCTGGTGTCGGCCAGACGAAAATCGGTGGAGAGTATGGTCTCGCAGCCGCCGCCCAGTGCGTGGCCCTTGATGGCAGAGAGGGTCGGTACCGGCAGATCTTCGATGGCACTGAAGATGTCGTTGGCCTTTTTCAGCCAGCCGAGCAGATCTTCTTGCGGCAGATCGAACAGTTCCAGAAATTCGGTAATGTCGGCACCGACGATGAAGGCGTCTTTGCCGGAGGTGAGGATCAGACCCTTCAAATCGGCTTGTTGCTGTAATGCGGCGATCGCTTCGCTCAGTGAGAGCAGGGTAGCGCGATCCAGCTTGTTGACTGAACCCGGGGCATCAAACCTCAGTTCGGCAATGCCGTTTTCGAGGTAGCTGACCGACAGGGTTTCGCCTTGGTAGATCATGAGAGTGTCTCCTTGTTCCCACTCGGTGGGGGGTGTTGCTCCTTTATCCCCAGCAGGGGGCGAGGCTCACTATTGATCCAAAAGAAGACAATTTCAACACCTATTTAAAACATTTGTTTAACAGGTTTAGAGTAAAAGATCGCCTCAGGTTAACAGTCAAAATAAAGGCGTCTGATGACGCCTTTATTAATCTTGAACCTTGTCAGCTGGCTAGTTCAGGCCGATCCTGATACTGGCTCAGCACGTCGGGATCGGCGAGGGCATGAGTATTGTTGACGGGTCTGTTATGCACCACTTCCCGCACTGCCAGCTCCACTATCTTGCCGGACTTGGTGCGGGGGATCGCATCCACCTGCAGGATACGGGCGGGTACGTGGCGGGCCGTGCAGTGCTGCCTTACTTGCTGGCGGATGCGCTCGCGCAGGGGCTCGTCCAGCTTGAGGCCGGGCTTGAGCTTGACGAACAACACCACCCGCTCGTCCTGCTGCCACTGCTGGCCGATGACGATGCTCTCTTCCACCTCGTCCAGCTGCTCCACGTAGCGGTATATCTCGCTGGTGCCGATGCGCACGCCCCCCGGATTGAGAGTGGCGTCGGAGCGGCCATAGAAGAGGATGCCGCCGGTGTTGGTCAGCTCGATCCAGTCGCCGTGGCACCAGATGTTGTCGAATCGCTCGAAGTAGGCGGCGTGGTACTTGTCCCCGTTCTCGTCCCCCCAAAAACCAATGGGTTGGGCCGGGAAGGGCTTGGTGCAGACCAGTTCCCCCTTCTCGCCCTGCACCGGCTGGCCCACCTGGTTGAAGACCTGCACCGCGAGGCCAAGACCGCGTCCCTGGCTCTCGCCGCGATAGACGGGGCTGATGGGATTGCCGATGACGAAGCAGGAGCAGATGTCGGTGCCGCCGGAGATGGAGCTCAGTTGTACATCTTTTTTGATGCCTTGATAGACGTAGTCGAACCCTTCCGGCGACAGCACAGAGCCGGTGCTGCAGATGAGCCGTAGCTGTGGCAACTCGTGGGTCTTGATGGGGGCATAGCCCTGCTTGTGCAGGGCATCCAGGTACTTGGCCGAGGTGCCGAACAGGGCGACCTCTTCGTCGCGGGCGAGATCCCACAACACGTTGCCGTCCGGGTAGAAGGGGGAGCCGTCATAGAGCACCGGAGTCGCACCGGAGGCGAGGGCGCTCACCAGCCAGTTCCACATCATCCAGCCGCAGGTAGTGAAGTAGAACACCCGCTCCCCCGGCTTGATGTCGCAGTGCAGCTGATGCTCCTTGAGATGTTGCAGCAGGGTGCCGCCTATGCCGTGGACGATACATTTTGGCTTGCCGGTGGTGCCGGACGAATAAAGGATATAGAGCGGATCGTTGAAGCCCATGGGTTCGAAGCGAAGGACGGCGTCCGGCTGGCTGGCCAGCACTTGCTGCCAGTCGTGGCCCAGTTGCAGGGGATTGCCGAGCAGGGGGATCATCACCGTCTGCTCTATGCTGTCGATCTGGCTGACCACGCTGGCCACCTTGGCCTGGATGTCGATGGCCTTGCCGTTGTAGCGATAGCCGTCCACCGCAAACAGCACCCTGGGCCGGGTTTGGCCGAAGCGCTCCACCACGCTGGCCTCGCCAAAGTCGGGGCTGGTGGAGGTCCAGATAGCGCCCAGGCTGGTGGTTGCCAGCATGGCCACCACGGTTTCCGGGATATTGGGCAGGTAGGCGGCGACCACGTCGCCCCGACCTATCCCCTGGCTGCGCAGCCACTGGGTCAGTCTGGCCACCTGATCCGCCAGTTCACGCCAGCTCAGGGTGCGGCTTGGGCTGCCTTCGATGCGGGAGATAATGGCCGGACTCTCATCCTGGCGGCGCAGCAGGTTTTCGGCGAAGTTGAGTCGGCTATCGGGGAACCAGCGGGTGCGCTGCATATCCTGGCGGTTCTCTGCCACTATGTCGCCGAGTTCCCCTTTGACACCGCAGTGCTGCCACACCAGAGGCCAGAAGCGAGTGGTCTTTTCCACCGACCACTGATAGAGCTGGGCATAGCTGTGCAGTTGCAGGCCGTGGAAGCGGTTGACCTCGCCCATAAACTGCTGGAGATTGGATTGTTGAATCCTGTCCTGATCCGGTTGCCACAGGCAAAGATTGTGCATGAGTAGTCCCTGACTGCATGTATCTACCGGCAGTGTATTGAATTGTTTTTTATTTGTTAATGATTGGTTTTTGTTTCATAACAAAAGCTTTGTAACGTATGCGTTACCTCACGAAGCGATAGCTTGACGGTTCGAGCCTTGATTCGCTTGATGTTATGCTGAAATCACATTTCTCCCGGAGCAGGACGCCATGAGCAGCTACAGCCAACTTTTTGCCCAGCACCTCGATACCTTGCAGCATCGCACCCGCGACATACTGCAACAGCAGGGGCTCAGCGGCCTGGCCATCCACTCCGGCCAGACCCACCGCATCTTCCTCGACGACCAGGATTACCCCTTCAAGGTGAATCCGCACTTCAAGGCCTGGTTGCCGGTGCTGGACAATCCCCACTGCTGGTTGCTGGTGGATGGTGTGAGCAAGCCAGTGTTGCTGTTCTACCGGCCGGTGGATTTCTGGCACAAGGTGGCAGAGCTGCCCAATGCCTTCTGGGTCGACTTCTTCGACATCCGCTTCCTGACGAGGCCGGAGCAGATCGCTGATCACCTGCCTGCCAGCAAGCAGGAGTGGGCTTATCTGGGCGGTCATCTGGAAGTGGCCGAGCTGCTGGGGCTGGGTCAGCCCAATCCGGAAGCTGTGCTCAACTATCTGCACTATCACCGCGCCAACAAGACGCCCTATGAGCTGGAGTGCCTGCGCGAAGCGAATCGCATCGGTGTGCGTGGCCACATCGCTGCCAAGGACTCCTTCATGGCGGGGGCGAGCGAGTTCGAGATCAACCTGGCTTATATGAAAGCCGTTGGCCAAGGGGTCAATGACGCGCCTTACGGCAATATCGTTGCCATCAACCGCAATGCGGCCATCCTCCACTACACCCACTTGTCTGCCTTGCGGGTGCCGGATGCGGAACGTTACTCCTTCCTCATCGATGCAGGGGTGGACTTTCACGGTTATGCCTCTGACATTACCCGTACCTGGGCCTGGCGCAGGGGCGAGTTTGCCGATCTGATTGCGACGCTGGACTCACAACAGCAGGAGATTATCGAGGAGATCAAGCCGGGTCGGCGTTACAGCGAGCTGCATCTGCAGATGCACCACAAGCTGGCGCGACTGCTGCAGTCAGTGGAGCTGGTGGACATGTCAGTGGATGAGATGATCCACACCGGCGTGACCAATGTCTTCTTCCCCCACGGCCTGGGTCACTTCCTTGGCCTGCAAGTCCACGACGCGGGCGGTTTCATGCAGGATGAGCGCGGTACGCACCTGTCTGCCCCCGAACAGTTCCCCTACCTGCGTTGCACCCGGGTGATGGAGGTGGGCCAGGTGTTCACCATAGAGCCGGGTCTCTACTTCATCGACAGTCTGCTGGAGCCACTGCGTCAGAGTGAGCAGGGCAAACGGGTCAACTGGAACAAGGTGGAAGCGCTGCGTCCGTTCGGCGGCATCCGTATCGAGGACAACATAGTGCTGCATGCCAACGGGGTGGAGAATATGACGAGACAAGCGGGTCTCTGATGGCGGCTGGCTATTCCATCCCTGCCGCGCCGCTGGAGCTGAGTGAAGAGATCAAGAAGAGCCGCTTCATCACGTTTATTGCCCATACACCGACGGTCGAGGTGGCCAAGGTGTGGGTAAACGAGATAAAGCAGTTGCACCCCGGGGCCCGGCATCACTGCTGGGCTTTTGTTGCCGGGGCGCCGCAAGATAGTCAGGCTTATGGCTTCAGCGATGATGGGGAGCCATCGGGGACTGCTGGCAAGCCTATGCTGGCCCAGCTGATGGGATCCGGGCTGGGTGAGATAGCCGCCGTTGTGGTGCGCTACTACGGTGGCGTGCTGCTGGGTACCGGCGGTCTGGTCAAGGCCTATGGTGGCGGTGTCGGTGCAGCCCTCAAGCGGCTCGAGACTCAGGTCAGGCATCAGCAAACCCCTTCTCTCATCCAGTGTGATTACACCGACATGGGCGCGGTAGAGGCGCTGCTCAGCAGCCATCACGGTCAGGTACTGGATGCCGATTATGGTGCTCGCGTCACTTTGCAGGTCGCGTGGGAATCCTCTGTTTGGGCCCAGGTTGATCGGGAATTGACCGACCGAACCCATGGACGGGTATCCCTTCGCTCCTTAGATGGCTAGAATCCATCGCTCTTTTAGCCTGAAGAGGGAGCCGGAATGCACATTCTGAGCATTATTCGCATCGTTGGCCTGCTGGTTGCGCTGTTCAGCTCGACCATGTTGTTGCCCGCCATGGTTGCGTTTGGTTATCGGGATGGTGGTGGTGCCGAGTTCGTCAGCTCCTTTTTTATCGCGCTTCTGCTTGGCGTGCTGCTCTGGTTCCCCAACCGCCATCACAAGAAGGAACTCAGATCGAAAGAGGGCTTCCTTATCGTCGTCTTGTTCTGGACTGTGCTGGGCAGTGTGGGCGCAGTCCCGTTCATTATCGGTGACGTCCCCGGTATGTCGGTCTCGGAGGCCTTTTTCGAATCTTTCTCCGGCTTGACCACCACGGGAGCAACCGTGCTGACCGGGCTGGATAACCTGCCCAAGGCCTTCCTGTTCTATCGTCAGCTGCTGCAGTGGCTGGGGGGGATGGGGATCATAGTGCTGGCGGTCGCCATCTTGCCGCTGCTCGGCATCGGTGGCATGCAGCTTTACCGTGCCGAGATCCCGGGGCCGGTCAAGGATACCAAGGTGACGCCACGCATTGCCGAGACTGCCAAGGCGCTCTGGTTCATCTATCTGTTGCTGACCATGCTCTGCGCCCTTGCTTACTGGCTGGCGGGGATGTCGCTGTTTGACGCTATCTGCCACTCCTTTTCCAGCCTCTCCATCGGCGGTTTCTCCACCCACGACGACAGTATCGGCTTCTTTAACAGTCCGGCGATAAACCTCATCACAGTGTGCTTCCTGCTGATCGGCAGCATCAACTTCGGCCTGCATTTCATGGTGTTTACCCATACGCCGGTGCGCCTGCTGAGCTATCTGCGCGATCCTGAGGTAAAAGTGTTCCTCGGTATTCAGCTGTTCCTGTTTTTGTTCTGCGCGGCCGTGCTGCTGCATCACAACCACTATGAACATTGGCAGGAGACCCTCAACCATGCCCTGTTTCAATCGGTATCGCTCGGCACTACCACGGGTTACAGCACCACCAGTTATGCGGATTGGCCCTCTATCCTGCCCATGATGCTGATGTTCTCTTCCTTTATTGGTTGCTGCGCCGGCAGTACCGGAGGGGGCATCAAGGTGATGCGCTTCATGATCCTGTTCATGCAGGGGGTGCGGGAGTTGAAGCGGCTGGTGCATCCGCGCGCCGTCTATACCCTCAAGCTGGGCCGCAAGGCGGTGTCGGACCGTATCGTCGAGGCAGTATGGGGTTTCTTCGCCACTTACATTATTCTGTTTGTGCTGTTCATGCTGGCACTGATCGCCACCGGGATGAATGAGGTGACCGCTTTCTCCGCTGTGGCGGCGACGTTGACCAACGTGGGACCGGGTCTGGGGGATGTGGCCTCTAACTTTGCCGGTACCAGCGCCGCAGCAAAATGGATACTGATCCTGGCCATGTTGTTTGGTCGATTGGAAATTTTCACGCTTCTGGTACTGTTTACCCCCGCATTCTGGCGTAGTTGAGGTTGTTATGGACAAGATTCTGGTGCTTTATTCCTCTCGGGACGGCCAAACCCGCAAAATCATAGATGTCATGCTGGAGGAGATGCCGGGATGCGAGGTGGTGATGCATGATCTGCATACCCTGCCCATGTGCAACCTCAGCAAGTACAAGAAGGTGCTGATCGGCGCATCTATTCGTTATGGTAATTTTCATCCCAGCTTGCTCAGCTTTATCCACGCTCATCAGGAGCAGTTGGAGGTGGCCAACGCTGCCTTCTTCTGCGTCAATCTGACCGCGCGCAAGCCGGAGAAACAAACGCCGCAGACCAATGCCTATATGAAGAAGTTCCTGCGCCTCTCTCCCTGGAAACCCAAGACCTTGGGAGTGTTTGCCGGTGCGCTTCAGTATTCCCGCTATAACTGGTGGCAGACCCGTATCATTCAGCTGATCATGAAGATGACAGGTGGTAGCACGGATACCAGCAAGGATCTCGAGTTTACTGATTGGGAAAAGGTGCGCAGTTTTGCCCGGGAATTCTGGTCAAAAAGATAACAACCTGATGTGAATACAGGGTTTATTGCCCGAAGGAGCCCCGCTGATGCGGGGCTTTTGTTTAATAAAACAACGGTTGAACTGCAAAACCGCAAAAAGTGCCATTTTTTGCGGTTTTGCTCTTGTCATCCCGGCGCGGCTCCCTATAATTCGCCCCTACCAGCACGGCGGAACACGCCAACCTGATGAGCCAGCTTCCTTGCGAAGCCGGCGCCGAAAGAAAAGCGAAAACAACCGCTTGACTTTCGAAGTGAGGAGCGTAATATGCGCCTCCTCAACGCGACAAGCGTGACGCTCTTTAACAATTTGAATCAAGCAATCTGTGTGGGCACTCACAGCATCGAACATCAAACAATTTTGTTGATTTTCAATGT
>NZ_JAACGB010000021.1:0-64126 GCF_029237345.1 Aeromonas sp. 2HA2
ACCAAAGACGGTTAATCGGGCATTTTTATGGTTGTTCACTGGGGCACCTCGGATGATTGGTTTGGTTGGCGCCTCCAGTTTTCCGGGAATGCCCCGAGTGAACAACCTACAGAGAGATCACAGCTAGGGGCAGATGACGGCGGTATCTGTTTTGCTGCTGCGCCCTGATGCGGCAATGACGAGGTTAATGGTCGGTTCCCCGCTGACGCATATTGAAATGGTCATATTTGTCCCAAGGCTGGTTCCATCAGTGGCGAACAAGACGCGGGTTCTTGTCGAACTGAGTACGGTATCGGCTGAAAACACAGGGGTTCTGGATAGCTCGGTTTCGCCATTATCCAGTCTGGCGTTGCTGTTGCTGTCAGTGAACACCAGCAATTGGCTTGGACTGTTTGTGACACATTGATTGTCGGTGTTGACCAGGCATGCTGTCACGGTTTGTTGATCGCTGATTGCCTGATTGCGAGCAAAACGCAGATGTTTCATGAGGCGCTCACTTTCATAATTGGCGCGGTTATCTTGAAGCAGGTTGCCGAGGGAAGGAATGCCTATGCCGAGCAAAATGACGGCCAGGGCAATCGCAATCATCAGCTCCAGCAAGGTAAATCCGGCTTGTTTCATATGAACTTGGGCCTGTCGTTCCGTGACTGTTTACAGCTTATCCCTCCCTGTGGTTGCTGTCACATGCTAACACCCGTCTTGAACTGGCAGATTGCCCCCCTTTTCTTTATCATTCCCCATCATTTTCGATTTTAAGATGTATCGCCATGGCAAAAGCCCTCTCTCTGATGCTTGCCCAGTTGAATCTGACGGTAGGCGCCATCGAAGATAACTGTGACAAGGTGCTGGCTGCGGCCGCCCAGGCCGAGCAACAAGGCGCCGACCTGCTGGTGTGCTCCGAGCTCGCCTTGACCGGCTATCCGCCGGAAGACCTGTTGCTGCGCAGCGACCTGATGATCCGTGTCGACGCTGCGCTGGCTCGCATCGCGACCTGGCAGGGCAGCTGTGCCATTCTGGTGGGGCATCCCTGGCGTGAAGGGGCGGCGCTCTATAACGCCGCTTCCCTCTATGAGCAGGGCAAGCTGGTTGCCCGCTACTTCAAGCAAGACCTGCCCAACTACGGCGTATTTGACGAGAAGCGCTATTTCACCGCGGGCACGGATACCTGCGTGGTGCCGTTCCGTGGTCATAAGCTGGGACTGCTCATCTGCGAAGATCTGTGGCAACCGGGCCCGGTGCTGGCCGCCAAGGCGGCAGGGGCCGAGCTGCTGCTCACCATCAACGCCTCGCCCTACGATCAGGAGAAACCCTGGATCCGTCGTGAACTGATGACTGAGCGTTGCAGCCAGACCGGTTTGCCGCTGGTCTACCTCAATCAGGTGTGTGGCCAGGACGAGCTGATCTTCGATGGCTGTTCCAAGGTGTTCAACAGCCTGGGTGAGCTGACCCACAAGCTGGCCCCGTTTGCCGAAGAGCTGGCCCTGGTGCGCTTTGCCGATGGCCAACCGGTGAAAGAGCGTGAACCGGCCGCCCCGCTCGAGCCATTGGCCGAGACCTATCAGGCGCTGGTGCTGGCGGTGCACGACTACATCACCAAGAACGGCTTCCAGGGCGCCGTATTGGGCCTCTCCGGTGGTATCGACTCCGCCCTGACCCTGGCAATCGCTGCTGACGCCATCGGGGCTGACAAGGTGCAGGCGGTGATGATGCCGTTCCGTTACACCGCCCAGATGAGCGTGGAGGATGCCAAGGAGCAGGCCGAGCGGATGGGGGTCGAGTTTGACATCATCTCCATCGAGCCCATGTTTGAAGGGTTTATGACCCAGCTGGCACCGCTGTTTGCCGGTACTGCCCGCGATACGACAGAAGAGAACCTGCAGGCACGCTGCCGCGGTGTGCTCTTGATGGCGCTCTCCAACAAGCGTCGCCGCATAGTGCTGACCACGGGCAACAAGAGCGAGATGGCCGTGGGCTATGCCACCCTGTATGGTGACATGGCGGGCGGTTTTGATGTGCTCAAAGACGTGCCCAAGACCCTGGTCTTCAAGCTGTGCGAATATCGCAATTCAGTCGATTATGTGATCCCGCAACGGGTCATCGACCGTCCTCCTTCGGCAGAATTGGCGCCGGATCAGGTGGATCAGGACAGCCTGCCCCCCTACGACATCCTGGATGCCATCCTCAAGCGCTATGTGGAAGAGGATGCCTCTGTCGCCGACATGGTGGCAGAAGGATTTGAAGAGGTGGTGGTGCGCAAGGTGATCCGGTTGGTGGATCTCAACGAGTACAAACGTCGTCAGGCTGCCGTCGGGCCCCGTATCACGGCCCGCAACTTTGGTAAGGATCGTCGTTACCCCATCACATCCGGGTTCGGCAAACAGAACTGGTAAGGAGTCACCATGAAGAAGATTGAAGCCATCATCAAACCGTTCAAGCTGGACGATGTGCGCGAGGCCCTGGCCGAGATCGGCATCAACGGCATGACGGTATCCGAAGTCAAAGGCTTCGGCCGTCAGAAGGGGCATACCGAGCTCTATCGCGGCGCCGAGTACATGGTGGATTTCCTGCCGAAGGTGAAGGTGGAGCTGGTGGTGCAGGACGAGGATCTGGATGCCTGCATCGAAGCCATCCAGAACACGGCCCGTACCGGCAAGATTGGTGACGGCAAGATCTTCGTTTGCGAGGTGGAGCGTGTCATTCGTATCCGTACCGGCGAAGAGAACGAAGACGCGATTTGATGTGATGGATGTGCCTCGTATCGACCAGGAGAACGAAGAGACAAACCTTCAGATGTCATGGATGCGCCTCTTCGTGGCGGCGGGCCTGCTGATTGACCTGACCGCCTGCAGTACCCGCCCGCCGGCCCAGCCGGAAAATCTATGCCAGATCTTTCGGGAAAAGCCCGACTGGCACAAGGCGGCGATCAAGATGAACGAGAAGTGGGGCACACCTGTTCAGGTGGTGATGGCCATGATGTATCAGGAGTCCTCCTTCGTACATGATGCCCAGCCGCCAATGGGCTACTTCCTCTTCATTCCGACCGGGCGAGCCAGCTCCGCCTATGGTTATGCCCAGGTGAAAGATGAGACCTGGGACGACTACCAACGGGAAACCGGCAACAGCTGGAGCAGCCGCGACGACTTTGCCGACGCCATCGATTTCATGGGCTGGTACACTAACAAGGCCCAGCGGCTGAATGGCACTTCCAAGTGGGATGCCTATGGCCAGTATCTCAACTATCACGAAGGGTGGGGTGGCTACCGGCGTGGCAGCTACCGCAGCAAGGGGTGGCTGATGAAGACCTCCCGCAAGGTAGAGGCGCGTGCCCAGCGCTACGGCGCCCAGTATCGACAATGCAAGGATCAGCTCTCCAGCGGGGGCTGGTTCTGGTAACCAAATCAGGAGTCAGAAATGCCGTTATTGGACAGTTTTACCGTTGACCACACCCGTATGGAAGCGCCTGCAGTGCGCGTGGCCAAGACTATGCAGACCCCGAGCAAGGACACCATAACCGTGTTCGACCTGCGTTTCTGCGTGCCGAACCAGGAGATCCTCTCCGAACGCGGCATTCACACCCTTGAGCACCTGTTTGCCGGTTTCATGCGTGATCACCTGAACGGCAATGGTGTGGAGATCATCGACATCTCCCCCATGGGTTGCCGTACCGGTTTCTACATGAGCCTGATTGGCGCGCCGGACGAAGCCCGTGTGGGCGCCGCCTGGCAGGCTGCCATGAGCGATGTGTTGACCGTGCAGGAGCAGGCCAAGATCCCGGAGCTGAACGAATATCAGTGCGGCACCTTCAGCATGCATTCGCTGGAGGAAGCCCATGAGATCGCTCGTAACGTGCTGGCGCGTGGTATCGGCGTCAACCACAACGACGAGCTGGCACTGCCTGAAGAAAAGCTGAAAAGCCTCTAGGTTGTGCATGGCAAAAATGAAAAAGGCCGGTCATTGACCGGCCTTTTGTTGTCTGGAGGATTCAGGACGGCAAGGGCATGACCCGGTTGCGGCCCAGCTCTTTTGCCTTGTAGAGCAGCTTGTCGGTGCGCTCGACCAGCGCATCGCCTGTTTCCTGACCATTGTACTCACCCACTCCGAACGAGGCTGTGATGTGGTCGATGCGGCGGCCGGACTTGCGATCCAGGATGGACATCTTCTCTATGGCACGGCGCAGACTCTCGGCCATCTGGCGGCTCAGGGCCAGGTTGCGCATGGGCACCAGCAGGGCAAACTCCTCACCACCGAGCCGATAGGCGGTGACGCCCTCCTTGCACGTTTCCCGCAGCCGCTTGCTGAAGGCACGCAGTACCTGATCCCCAAGCAGGTGACCATATTCATCGTTGAAATTCTTGAAGCGGTCGATGTCCGACAGAATGAGGGAGAAGGTCTGCTTGCTGCGGATCAGGCCGTCTATCTCCAGATCGAAGGCGCGGCGATTGAGCAGGGAGGTAAGGGCATCCTCGTTGGCCAGCTTGCGGGTTTCGTTCAGTGCCTCACGCAGCTCTTTGATCTCTTTCTCTGCATTGCTGAGCTGATTGCGAAAGTGCATGGTCGACATGCGCACATCCCGCGATTCGCGCACCAGATCTCGCAAGATGCCCATGGTGTCGTCAAGGCTAAGCCCTTCATCATCGATGAGACTCAGTCGATCGAAGCTCTTGTCGAGCATCTCCTGAAACATGCCGGTGTCGGAAATGGCGTCTTGCATGGTGTGGCCGAGCTCGTTGGCCATGGCGGCCAGACTGAGTTTCATGGCCTCCATCTGCTGCTCATCCTGGGCGGCGAGGTGCTGATGATAGAGCCGCTCGCAGGTGGTGAGTGAACAGGTGCCCTGCAGCTTGATCGCCTGATCGATGGCCTGATTGAGCTCTGGCATGCTGGCCGACACGTAGTTATACCAAAGGGTATAGTTATCCGGCGTCGTGGGAATTTGATACTTGATCATCAGTGGAACCGCCTGCTTAAGATAGGCGGCGGATTGCGCGAACGAGTCCTTGCTCATGAGTTCCGTGTCTCATCATGCCTGCAAACTTTGCATAGTATGACAGAGAGATTGGCCAAAAGGCAGTCGATGGATGCCATTAGCTCCCCCCTTCGATATAATGTCTGCGTTACTACCTACCCTAAGGCCTGCTTATGTCTCAAAAAGATCCTTTCCTCCAACGCGAGGCCGAAAAATACGAAAACCCCATCGCCAGTCGCGAGATGCTGCTGGAGCTCATCAAGGGTCATGAAAAACCCATGACCCGTGAGGAGTTGGCCAAGGCCCTCAAGCTGACCGACGAAGAGCCGTTGGAAGCCTTGCGCCGTCGTCTGCGCGCCATGGAGCGCGATGGGCAACTGGTATTCACTCGCAACCAATGTTACGCCCTGCCGGATCGTCTGAATCTGGTAAAAGGGTATGTACTCGGCCATAAAGATGGTTTCGGTTTTCTGCGCCCGGAAGGTGGTGGACCGGATCTTTATTTGAACAACCGCGAGATGCAGCGCCTGATGCATGGCGACTATGCGCTGGTGCAACCGACCGAGATCGATCGCAAGGGTCGTCAGGAAGCGCGACTGGTGCGTCTGCTCAAGTCCCGCGAGGCGGATATCGTCGGCCGTTACTTCGTCGAGAATGGCGTCGGTTTCGTGGTGCCGGACGACAGCCGCATCGGCCAGGACATCATCATCCCCGAAGGGGAAAACAAGGGTGCCCGCCAGAGCCAGGTGGTGGTTGTGCGCATCAATCAGCGCGCCACCTCCCGCATCAACGCGGTCGGTACCGTGCTGGACGTGCTGGGCGAGAACATGGCGCCGGGCATGGAGATCGAGATCGCCCTGCGTACCCACGGCATTCCACATACCTGGCCGGAAGAGGTGACCAAGGAGGTTGCCGGTCTGGGCGAACAGGTACCAGAGAAGGCCAAAGAGGGTCGTATCGACCTGCGTGCCCTGCCGTTGGTCACCATAGACGGGGAAGATGCCCGCGACTTCGATGACGCTGTCTTCTGTGAAGCCAAGCGCGGTGGCGGCTGGCGCTTGTGGGTGGCCATCGCGGATGTCTCCTCCTATGTGAAGCCCGGTACAGCGCTGGATGCCGAAGCGTATCAGCGCGGCAACTCTGTCTACTTCCCCGAGTTCGTGGTGCCCATGCTGCCGGAGGTGCTCTCCAACGGTCTCTGCTCCCTGAACCCGCAGGTCGACCGCCTGTGCATGGTGTGCGAGATGACCATCTCAGCCGCCGGCCGCATGTCCGGTTACAAGTTCTACGAAGCAGTGATGAACTCCCACGCGCGCATGACCTACAGCAAGGTGGCGGCGATCCTGGATGGCGAGCCCAAGCTGCGTCAGCAGTACGAGCCGCTGGTGGGCCATATCGAGGAGCTCAACAACCTCTACAAGGCGCTCAAGCACGCCCGTCACCAGCGTGGCGCCGTGGAGTTCGAGAGCGAAGAGACCCGTTTCATCTTCAACGCCCAGCGCAAGATCGACCAGATAGTGCCGCTGGTGCGCAACGATGCCCACAAGATCATTGAAGAGTGCATGATCCAGGCGAACGTGGCCGCGGCCCGTTATATCGAGAAGAACGAAGCCTTTGCCCTGTTCCGGGTGCATGACCGTCCGGGCGAAGAGCGCCTGACCGGTTTCCGTGACTTCCTGGCCGAGCTGGGTCTGGAGCTCAAGGGTGGCCTTGAACCCGAGCCGAAAGACTTTGCCGAGCTGGCCGCCAAGTTTGAAGGGCGCCCCGATGCGGAGCTGCTCTCTACCATGCTGCTGCGTTCCATGCGTCAGGCGGTTTATCAGGCCGACAATATCGGCCACTTCGGTCTGGCATTAAAGTCCTACGCCCACTTCACCTCGCCGATCCGTCGTTACCCCGACCTTATCCTGCACCGCGCCATCAAGTACCAGACGGCCAAGGAGCAGCAGGGCAATCTGCGCCACAAGTGGACCCCGAGCGGTGGTTATCACTACCAGCTGGAAGAAGTGGACCCGATGGGCGAGCACTGCTCCATGACAGAGCGCCGTGCCGACGATGCGACCCGCGACGTGGCTGACTGGCTCAAGTGCGAGTACATGCTGGATCACGTGGGTGACGAGTTTGACGGCGTCATCGCCAGCGTCACCGGCTTTGGTTTCTTCGTCCGTCTGGCGGAGATCCACATCGATGGTCTGGTGCACGTCAGCACCCTCACCAACGACTACTACCAGTTTGATCCCCTGCACATGCAGCTGATCGGCGAGAACTTCCGCCGTCGCTACCGTCTGGGTGACAAGGTACGGGTCAAGGTGATGGGCGTGAATCTGGACGATCGCAAGATCGACTTCGTGATGGTGGAAGCGCCACTCACCGGCAAGGATGGCAAAGAGGTGGTGCGCAAGCCTGCCAAGGGGGGCCTGCGTCACGATAAACGCAAAGAGGGCAAGGAGACCGGCAAATCCGACAAGGGTGGCCGCGCCAAGCCCAGCAACAGACGACCGAGCAAAAAGGCTCGTGACAAGGCCAAGGGATAAGCCCTTCGGCCATGGCCTGGGTCCAGCGACCCGGGCTGAGGTCGTAAGGGGCTGATGGCCCCGGGTTATCTCCTCCAGAGCCCGATAGTGCCGGAGACAAAAAAAATCCGAACCCTGTTACCGGGGTTCGGATTTTTTATGGTCAGCGAAAGGGGAGGGGCTCAGCCCTTCGGCGGAGCTCGGCTAAGCTCCGTGCCTATGGCTAGGAGCACAATCCCTGCGCGATTGCCATTCTATAGGTCGCTACGCGGCGCTCAGAAAGGTGGGTGTCCCATTTTTCGGTGCTAACGCCCGCCTAAGGGGCTGACAACGCATAACACTAAACTCAAACATAACAGCCATAACCACAACTGCTCATTGGGACTGGAAATGCTGCGCATTGACAGTCCCTCTTGAGGCGTTTGTTATACGAATTTTTATTCGAGCTTTATACGGGGCATGTTTTTAATCTTGTATAAAGGAGACTGTATGATTTGAGTCTTGACACCAAGATCTTTTATTTTCGTCATCAAACTATTTGCATCAACTGAATTCAAACGCGGATCTATACATATTTCATCAAGCAGAAGGTCGGTATTGAAAGGAACCCGATAAAGACCATTACTACCGTGAGTCTCATCAAAATCGTTCGCTAAAAGTCGTACTTCATGTTCATGCGAAAACTCAGGCCGTTTAATACATAATAATTCCGCAAAGTTATCGTTTTGTCCTCCCATAGCTAGACTTGTGAAAGTTATTTCTGACAGAAAACCAAAAATTTTACTTTCACTCCAATATTTGACATTTCCTATGAAGTAACACAAACCTTGACAATCTGCGCGAGAGTTGAAAATCGGTTCAAATAGTTTACGTATAGTAGTTGAAACTCTTACCCCTTGTTTATCAGGACTATATATACGCCACATGGCATCAGTATCTTTTTCTGTAGTCCAACACTGTCCGTACCAATCTTTTGCTAAATTATCTAATGTGGCGACTTTATTGTTACCGCAGTCAACTTCAGCCTTAAAGAAAAAGTTTTCGAAAGGGTCTTCCCACATGGACGGTTTGACTAAAACGAGCTCTTGGTTGTTTATTAATTCTTCAAACCTGTCATAGCTAAACACTCGATATATTTTTTGATCTAGGTTTTTAATATTAATACAGTTATCTTCTACTTTTCTGAACATCAAGTATTCCTTTATTCATATAACGCTCTCAATAAACGGCGAGAGGGACGAGCGTCCGGCGACCGACGGGAGCGAGTTTGATTTCATTGTTATACCTTCCCACTAATATTTACCGGAAAGGGCTCATACTCTTTAGCTTTGCCACTAATGCCATGAAAATAGTCTTGAGCCGAGAAGTCGACTAAAGGTAGAACCCTGAACAATGATACTAGCTCATATGCCAGCTCAATTAGCGGCGGGTTATATGTTTCCGCCAAAGGATCAGAGATTGCAAATGCACTAGCTTTTCGCGGATCGACAATAACGAGCTCTGATCCACTGATATATCTAAATGAAGACCCTCTAACATCAACATACATATTGGGCCACAACGACTTATCTCCAGTGCTTTCAAAGAAGCTAATAAATTCCGACTTGAGATTTGTGCTTGATAATGATTTTTCTGTCAAAATCGCCCCAAATATTTGGTGATAGAAATCATTCTTATCTAGCTTTCTTTTGCCAGGAAGCACATAGTTATTTCCTTTGTTTGTCCTGTCGAGCTGCTTTACTGATTTGATGTTATCAAAAGCTTGGCGAAGAGCATTGCCGCTTGCCATTGAGGCTTTATTTTCAATGACAGCGACTACTGACTCAACCATAAAGTGTTTTATCTCTCCAATTTCAAATGTTGAGTGATAGTCATCACGGTATATTACAATGTCAATTTGGTTGCTAATCCCACCTACGGCATCAATCACAAAGCCAGTATCGACGCTGTACTTTTTGGGAATAATTTTTTTGAGAAAGTTTTTTAAAATCTGCTCCCTTGCGCGACCATTTTCTCCTGGATGCCTAATATTTCTCGTCAGCTCTAGATCATCCAGTACACTTTTATTTAACGCTTTAACTATCTTCTTAGTAATTAGAACCATACAAATACCTAATTGTATAAAGCCCTGTTAAGGGGTGAACAACGCAATACCGAAGCCGCCGCAAACCACCTTAATCAATAAAATCAACGCATAGTAAAAATGCCATGCGTTGCGAATCCCTCTTGGACAGTTTGTTATTCGTGCTCTACAGCCAATTAATGAAGTCTGCTAATTCTTGATAATTTACACACACGTTGTTGATACCATTTGCCTGTACATCCGTTTTGAACTGTGCCCAATGAACTTCATCTTTACCAGTTAAGCCTAGATATACTTCAATAGCGCCCAATCTCCAAAGCCAAATACCTTGAGACTTCAAGTTGTCATGTATATTTTGTATGTGTGGGATAGCTGATGGCTCAATAGCTAATTTTTCAAAACACTGAGCAGCACTGATTGCTTGTGTATTTTGAGGCCAATGCTGACTTGTTAGGTTCATCCCGTATGTACCAGCAATTTGTTGAAATATAGTTTTTATTGCGGCTATATCTGGGTCATTTTGCGGTAAGAATCCATTTTTTATAGCTTTAGTTATAAAATCCAAATCACAAATCGCCTTGGCTGGTAAATCCATTGCATTAAGTATTGCCATAGATTTCTTCGTATCTCCTACACCACTTTGAGCAACCAAAGCATACTTATCAATTCCCATTGCTCTATTTTTAACTACCTTGTAGATGTACGGTAATAATCGCAGTTCTGTCTTTCCTTCAGTCAAAATAACTTTTTCAGAAAACAGAATGTGTGATGAATGAGAAAGCGAAAATAGTTGTTCCATTTGATGAGTAGAATCACTGACAACCGTTTGAATCGCATCGCTTAACCTAAGTCTTGAATAGGTACAGTTCGATGTGTCTTTCCGAATTAATAAGGTTTTAGGGGCTTCTTCCGCAGTTATCATATTTGCAGAGTGAGTGGAAAATATAACTTGATATCCATTCTTTGAAAGATTGACCAAAGCCTCTCTAACCTGTTCAATTCCAAAGGGATGCAAATACAATTCGGGCTCATCAATAAGAAGTAACTTAGTTGTGATTCCATGAGGATTACTTACATCAGCTAAATGCCTTACAAGCCCCATTTGAATTGATCTTTGAGCACCATGTCCATAAGAGCTGAAATCACGTTCATCTGTACTGTTTGATTCTAGAACTTTAATGGTACCAGATGTTAAAAGTTCTTCTTCAGTCGGTGTCGGAAAGTGTAACTTTATACTTATATCTGGAAATAAATCCTGAATTTTGTTGTTCAGGCTTTGATCAATTGCACTCAACTGGCTAAGTCTAGTTGATCCATCAGATGCAATGAGGCTACTAATATTATCTAAATGCGTCTTTATTTGATTTCCATGAGCCGCTTGAACTTGTTGAGTAATATTTGCAAGTAGTTTTCCAATTGTTGTTGTGTTTTTGGCTTTTGAAGCATCTTCTGCAGCATCCTCCATTGCGCCAATACGAATAGGTTCAGGCAATATGGCTTTAAGTGCATTATCAATTCCTGTCGGGTTCAATGCCCATTGAGATGTACTGTCATCCCACACATGGATCTTGATGCTTTCAGTGGTTGATATTGGTGAGGCTTGCTCTCTTTTAATAGTTAACTTGTCATTGTTTAATCCATATAAATAAGGAGAAATTGAGTTTTTATGTGCCGTTGTCATCTGACTTAATAAAGCTGTTGATATACCTATTATATTCGCTTCAACAATGATGGGTTGAGTTGGATCATTAAAAAATGATACATTTAATGTTTTTTTCTTTAACAACCAGTTTATTGCGGTTAGGCAGTTAGACTTTCCTGCATTATTATAGCCGACTAGCGGTGTATAATCAGAAAGAAACAATTTCGTATCGTTGCAAGATTTAAAGTTTTTTATGTTTACTTTCTCAATAAAATGAGTCATTGCCGAGTTCCATACTTATATTTAAGATTAAGATTAAGATTAAGATTAAGATTAAGATTAAGATGAAAATTGATTTTAACTACTAACAGTGATTAGGTGGAAGGCGGTACTAATCCGTTAGCAGAGAATTCCATATAACTCCGTAACATTTTATTGCCGCCAAGTGAAAATTATCATTAAACCATAATTTTACCAGATTGCATTTTGTGCCGAGCGTATTCGCTTGACTTCCTTTTTTTACACCACTATTAGCACTGTGTGAAAAAACAGTGCACAGATCTGTCTTGGAAAGCGTTGCCTCATCACGACTACGTGAACAGGTCAGAAATGAAAATGAGGCCGTTACCATGTTGAGTGATCGCTCCACTCGCTTATCTATTCCACCAGACAAGGCTACCGCCCCTGAATTTCAGCCTCCAGTCTGCTGCTGTTTACCTGCGTGGTTTCGCTGGCCTGGCTCATGGGTGACTCCGACGAGACGGTTGCCAAACGGATATGATAACGAGTGCCGCCGGGGAGAAAAGAGGGGAGTGATGATTTCCGGAGCAGGATCAACAAATTCATCGAGACTGGCTAGGGCTGGAAGATAGCAACTCTGGTGAGGCGTCAGAGGGGCATCAGATAAGTAAGGTATTGGATTCCTCTGTCATTCATTGAGGGGAGAGGGCAGGGTCAGGTACGCCATCAAGGATGATGGCGCAGCCGCATCAAGAGGCCTGTCATAGATCCGGAGCTTGGCCGAGCAGCTTCCTCCTCCCTAGATGCCGGTCTCTCTGGTATGATGCGTCATCATTTAGCGACCGGTGACGACGCCAGCATCATGGTGGTCAGGCTGCCGGTACGGCCATTTTTCTTCGGGGCGCATTCATGCGACCCGACACCACGGATCTTGAACATGAGTACTGAACTGATCTACGGCATTCACGCTGTATCCGCGCTGCTGGAGCGCACCCCGGAGCGTTTCATCGAAGTGTGGGCCCTCAAGGGGCGGGATGACGACCGGCTGCAACCCTTGCTGATCGAGCTGGAGTCCCTCGGCCTCAAGGTGCAGAGCGTGAACCGCAAGACCCTTGATGACAAAGCGGAAGGTAACAATCACCAGGGCATCATGGCCAAGGTGATAGAGGCGCCCAAGCTGGCCGAGCACGACTTGGCCAGCCTGCTGGACAACCTGGCCGAGCAAAAGGCTCAGCCTTTCCTGCTGGTGCTGGACGGGGTGACAGATCCGCACAACCTCGGCGCCTGCCTGCGCAGTGCCGATGCGGCCGGGGTCCATGCGGTGATAGTGCCGCGTGACAAGGCCAGCGGCCTGACCTCGGTGGTGCGCAAGGTTGCCTGTGGCGCCGCCGAAGTGGTGCCGCTTATCCAGGTCACCAATCTGGCCCGCAGTCTGCGGGAGTTGAAGGATCGCGGTGTCTGGATCGTCGGTACTGCCGGTGAGGCGGATCACGATGTCTATCAGGCCAAGCTGACCGGTCCCATGGCGCTGGTCATGGGTGCCGAAGGCAAGGGCATGCGCCGCCTGACTCGCGAACACTGCGACGAGCTGGTCAGCATTCCGATGGCGGGGGCTGTATCCAGTCTCAACGTCTCGGTGGCGACCGGTGTCTGTCTGTTCGAAGCCGTGCGTCAGCGTCGCGCTTAAGGGAACGGGATGGACAGACCCCCGTTCAGTCGGGATCAGGTCACAAATGAGCAGGAGGCCGCGCGCCTCCTCTCTTTTGCCCGGCCTTTGACCCTGAGCCCTCGTACCTGCCTCTGGCATGCCGGTGACAAGCCCGATCTGCTGGTCAAGGTGGAGCAGGGGCTGCTGCGCGCCAAGGTGGTGCTGGTGGATGGCCGCGAGTACATCAAGGAGTTCTATTGGGAGGGGGACGAGTTTATCGACTTCCACCATCTGCTCAGTGGTGAACCCGCCCGCTACAGCGTGGAGGCGCTGGAGCCATGCCGCCTGCAACTTTTCAACCTGAGGGATTTGCGTCAGCTCCCTTGCTGGTCCGCCTGGTATCACCACTTGCTGGCGGTGCAGTTGCGTATCAAGGAAGAGAAAGAGTTGCTGCTATTGACCGAGAGCCCCCAGGCCCGTTATCAACACTTCCTGCACTGTTTCCCCGCGCTGGATGCCAGGGTGCCGGATCACCAGATAGCCGCTTATCTGGGCATCACCCCCATCAGCCTGAGCCGCATTCGCAAGCGGCTGAAGGATCTTAACAAAGGTTAATGCCTGCGCCCGCGCGGCTGGCTATGCTGCCTTTCTCGATGAGCAAGGAGTTCCCATGAACTGGTCCCTCAAATCTTTTGAACAACTCGACGTCAATGAGCTTTATGAATTGCTCGTGCTGAGATCCCGCGTTTTCGTGGTGGAGCAGACTTGCGTCTTCCTCGATCTGGATGGCGTCGACAAGCGTCCCGACGTGCAGCACCTGCTCGGCTGGCAGGATGGCGTGCTGGTGGCCTACGCCAGACTGATGGCGCCTGATGTGGCCAAGGCGCACCAGGTGGTGATCGGCCGGGTGGTGACATCGCCGGAGGCCAGAGGCGACGGTCTCGGTCATCGACTGATGCAGCAGGCGTTGGTGGAGTGCGAACAATTGTGGCCCGGGGTCAGCATCTATCTGGGCGCTCAGGCCCATCTGCAGGGTTTTTATGGTCGCCATGGCTTCACCGCCGTGGGTGAACCCTATCTGGAAGATGACATTCCCCACATTGGCATGACCTCGTCTTAATACCTTTAAAGCATAACAATGAAATTATTATGTCTTGAGGTAGTAAAGAAAACGGGTGCTCGACGCTATATTACTGGGTACCCTTTGAGTGATTAATCGGCAACCGTTGATGGATAGGTTTAAAAATGGTTTTTTATCCCATTAATACAAAACAAGATTCAGCAATTAAGCCGTTGAGCCATTTTATCTGCGTTCGTCACTCGAGTGGCTGTCGCTGATGGAGTTGTTGCGCAAGCGGTTCGCTCTGGACCTGCAAACCTTCGCCATCATCACTCTGGTACTGGGCAATCTGGCCCAGGCCTTCTCCGATGTGCTGGTCAAGCTGATCGGCCCCGGTTTCAGCCCCTTCCAATACATGTTCCTGCGCCAGCTGCTGACCCTGCTGGTGCTGCTGCCCTTCATGCTGCGGGTGCCGAGATCGGCCTGGGGACTGGGTGCCTGGAAATGGCACCTGCTGCGTGGTCACCTTTGCCTGCTCGGTGGTGGCGGCATGATGCTGGCGCTGACCCAGCTGCCGCTGGCCACGGCCAACGCCATCTTCTATGTCTCACCCTTGCTGACATTGCCGCTGGCGGCCTGGCTGCTCAAGGAGAAGATCAACTCCCGGGTCTGGCTGCTGGGGGGCATGGGGCTGCTTGGCGTCGTGTTCGTGCTCAAGCCGGGAGATTTCCATCTGGCGGGTCTGGGCGCGCTGGTGACCGCCTTCACTCTGGCGCTGTTCAATGTCACCGGCCGCAAGCTGCCTGCAGGGATCTCTGTGGTGGCGACCCTGTTCTGGGCAAACTTGCTGGCGCTGCCATTGACGGCTGGGTTGGCGGTGAATCAATGGCAACCTGTGGACTGGCATCTGCTGGCACTGATCGGCGGCAGCGGCGTGATGCAACTGCTCTATCATGCCAGCTGCATCTACGCCTATCGGCAGGTGGAGGCCAACCGTATTGCGGCAACCGAATACTCAGGCCTGATGTTCGTGGTGCTGATGGGAATCTGGCTGTTTGGCGAGATCCCGGCCTGGAACCTCTGGGTCGGGGTGAGTTTCATCTTGCTGGCAATCCATTGGCAGCGGCGTTTGCGCTAGCCCAGTCAACTTGACTCCATATATATGACAAACCGGCGGATGACCGGTTTGTCATATGGGCAGCTTATGAAGCCTGTCTCGGTTGCCGCACAGGAAATCGGTTAGGCTTGTGATTATCGGAACCCTGTCATGACGCCAACCATCTTTGCGGCCATCTTGCTGGCCGCGCTCCTGCACGCCCTCTGGAATGCGCTGGCCAAACGCCAGGCCGAGGGGCGTGTCAGCGTGCTGCTTGTCTCCCTCTGTTCCGGGTTGTTTGCCGCCCCTTTCTTGCCGCTGGTCGGGCTGCCTGTGCCTGCCGAATACCCCTGGTTGGCGCTCTCCATCCTGCTGCATTGTGGCTATTGTCTGTTTCTCGGTCGGGCCTATCGGCTGGGGGAATTCGGCCAGATCTACCCGCTTGCGCGTGGCAGTGCGCCCTTGGTGACTTTGCTGTTCGGGGCCTTGTTATTGGGGGAGGTGCCGGGAGTGCTGGCGGTGGCTGGCGGTGGCTGGCGCTCTGGTGCTGGTGAGCGGTGTGCTGCTGATGGCCTGGCGCGGTGGCATCAAACTGGCGTCTGGGGCCCTGAGCGCCGTGCTGATCACGGCGCTGTTTACCGCAGCCTACACCCTCTCGGACGGGGCGGGTGCCCGCTCGGCCGGGGCGCCTGTGCGCTACACCCTCTGGCTGTTTGCCCTGACTGCGCTGATGATGCCGCTGCTGATGCGCTGGCAGAGTCGCACCGCCTGGCGCGCGCTTGATCTTGCGGCGTGGCGTACCGGTGCGCTCGGTGGCGCTTTGTCACTGCTTGCCTACGGCATCGTCATCTGGGCCATGACCCAGGCGCCCATCGGGCTGGTGGCGGCGCTGCGCGAGAGCAGCGTACTGTTTGCCGTGCTGCTCTCCTGGTGCTGGCTGGGGGAGAAACTGGGGCGGGTACGACTGTGCGCCGCCTTGGTGATCCTCTGCGGTATCTTGTTGATCCGTCTTGCCTGATCCCTGGCTGCATCAGACCGGGCGCCGCCCGGCCTGATGCTTGACTCAAGGGGTGACCAGAGTCGTCAGGGTAAAGCCCTCCTCGCAGGGGGCGATCTGTACCCGCACCTGGCCCAGCTCGGCCAGTGTGGCCACATGGGTGCCGCCGCAGGGAATGGTCACCTCTTTACCTTCAAGCATGCAATGCCAGTAGCGCGAGTCTATGATGGCCTCGCCAGCACGGCTGCGGCGGATCTCGCCATCGGCCGCCAGCCAGTCGGCCAGCTGCTGGTTTACGCTGGTCTCTATCTGCGCCAGTTCCGCCAACAAAGCGTCACTATTGACCCCCTTCTTGCGCAGGCTTTTGCCGATGCGGTATTGCTCCCGAGAGCCCATGGGCTCGACTCGCGAGGTTTGAATGGCGAGGCGGTCAAAGTCGGGCTGATCGAGTGCATCGCGCTCGCTCACCTCTTTGCGCCAGTAGGGGGTCAGCATCCGATTGAGGGCCAGCGCCGCCAGATGGCAGCCGCTGTGACCCAGACTTAAGGAGTGGCGGGCAGCGGCATCCACCTTCAGTTCAACCCGGGAGCCCACGGCCAGAGTGTGATAGCCTGCCAGGGGATGCACCACCACGAAGGCCCACCCTTCGGCGCCCCGCTTGACCGGTATGTCCTTGTCCACGAACAGTTCGCCCTCCGGGCTGATGGCGCCCATCCGGCAGGGACCTACACTGGCGTCACCGCCATCCCAGCAAACCGTGCCCACATCCCCCGGTTGATCGGGCCAGAGGTGGCTTTGCGGATGAAAGGGGGTGAGGTCGGTGACCAGCAGGCTGGTATCGCCGCTCTGGCAGAAGACCACGCTGGCCGGTTCATGATGATGGCCCAGCACGAAGCTGGCTCGGGTATGTTCCATGGATGGCTCCCGCTAATCGCAGATGAAAAGAGAGCAGCATACGCCAAAGCGCAGGCCGGCTCATTAACCCGGGTTAATGAGCCGGCCTGAGCAACGGGTCGTGAGCGCTAGATCATGGCGACCAGCAGGTAGGCGTTGAGGCCGATCACCAGTGCGACGATAAGGCGACCGACAGCCTGAGTCACCGGATGGTTGCGATACTCTCCCATCAGCGCCCGATCGCCGGTCAGGATCAGCAGCGGAATGAGTGCCAGCGCTATACCAAAACTGAGCACCACCTGGCTCAGCACCAGGATCTCGGTGGTATTGAGCCCCATGGCGATCACCACGAAGGCGGGAGCCATTGTGATGGCACGGCGTAGCCAGAGCGGTATGGTGAAACGCACGAAACCCTGCATTACTACTTGTCCTGCCAGGGTCCCGACCACTGTGGAGGAGATACCCGAGGCCACCAGGGACAGGCCGAACAGGGTGGCGGCCGCCTGCCCGAGCAAGGGAGTGAGAGTCTGGTAGGCAGATTCGAGTTCGGCCACCTGCTGGTTGCCAGAACTGTGAAAGGCGGCGGCCGCCATCGCCATCATGGCCAGGTTGACGAAGCCGGCTATGGTCATGGCAATGGCTACGTCTACCCGTGTGGTGTTAAGCCGCTGAGGCACTGTGCCCTGATCCTGGGTGTGCTGGGTCAGCGCCGAGTGCAGGTAGATGACATGGGGCATCACGGTGGCACCCAACACACCAGCGGCCAGATAGACCGCCTCGCTGTTGGGCAGGCCGGGGAAGAGAGCCCCTTCCAGCAGGCTCGGCAGGTGGGGGCGGGAGAACACCAGCTCGACGATATAGGCCGCCGCCACGAACAGCAGCAGGCCGCCAACCACGAACTCAAGTGGCTTCTGGCCGCGGCTCTGCAGCATGAGAATGCCCCAGGTCACCACGGCCGTGATGCCGGCGCCTTCCAGCAGGGTGACGCCGAGCAGCAGCTTGAAGCCGACCGCTGCGCCGATGAATTCGGCCAGATCGGTCGCCATGGCGATGATCTCCGCTTGTACCCAGTAGGCCCAGACCGCCGGTTTGGGCAGCCTGTCGCGTATGTGTTCCGCCAGGTTCTTGCCGGTAACGATACCGAGCTTGGCGGAGAGGGTCTGCACCAGCATGGCCATCAGATTGGCCCACACCACCACCCACAACAGTTGATAACCGAAGGTGGAGCCAGCCTGGATATTGGTGGCGAAGTTGCCCGGATCGATATAGCCGATGGCGGCGATAAAGGCGGGCCCGAGCAGGGTAAGCTTGAATTTGCGGGCCGGAATGGCCGTGGTCAGCGCGGGTTGCATGGAAACACCCTCCATAAGATTATGGAGATAGAATAGATCTAAATGATAATTGTTATCAATTGATGTTTTGTATCATACCCATAGATAAAAACATCTGCGGCGGCCAGTTGCAGTGAGGGATGTGATTTCGTACAATATGCCGCCCTAGAAAGCAGCGTCTAAACACACCATACGTTCCTTGCCTCCGAGGTCTGGCTGCACCTGGGCGGAGGCTGAATTAATCCGTAAGGAGCTAAAATGCGTCATTACGAAATCGTCTTCATGGTTCATCCGGACCAGAGCGAGCAAGTACCCGGTATGATCGAGCGTTACACCGGTGCTATCACCACCGCGGGTGGTACTATCCATCGCATGGAAGATTGGGGCCGTCGTCAACTGGCTTACCCGATCGACAAGCTGCACAAAGCTCACTACGTTCTGATGAACGTGGAAGCAGAGCAAGCCGTTATCGATGAACTGGAAACCAACTTCCGCTTCAACGATGCCGTTATCCGCAACATGATCATGCGCACCAAGCACGCCGTGACTGAAGTTTCTCCGATGGCCAAGGCCAAGGAAGAGCGCTTCGTCCGTCGTGACGACGAGCGCCGCGAAGATACTGTTGAAGCAGCGTCTTCCGAAGAGTAATTCTGGATCACTGAATAGAGGATAAAGGCCATGGCACGTTATTTCCGTCGTCGTAAGTTCTGCCGCTTCACTGCCGAGAACGTTACCGAGATCGACTACAAAGATATCGTTACTCTGAAAAACTACGTCACTGAATCTGGCAAGATCGTACCGAGCCGTATCACCGGTACCCGCGCCAAGTATCAGCGTCAGCTGGCACGCGCCATCAAGCGTGCTCGTTACCTGGCTCTGCTGCCGTACACCGATCTGCACAACAAGTAAGAATCGGCCCGGCACTTAAGCCTAACTCAACTTCCATAGAGGAAAGGTAATGCAAGTTATCCTGCTCGACAAAATCGCCAAACTGGGCGGTCTGGGTGATCAAGTCGCTGTTAAAGCTGGCTACGCCCGTAACTATCTGATCCCGCAAGGCAAAGCCGTTATGGCTACCAAGGCCAACATCGAGACTTTCGATGCTCGCCGTGCTGAACTGGAAGCCAAACTGGCTGCCGGTAAAGCTGCCGCTGAAGAGCGCGCTGCCAAGCTGGGTGAACTGGCTGCTGTTGTTATCGCCTCCAAAGCTGGCGACGAAGGCAAGCTGTTCGGTTCCATCGGTACCCGTGACGTGGCTGATGCCATCACTGCTGCCGGCGTTGCTGTTGCCAAGAGCGAGGTCCGCATGGGCAACGTTCTGCGTAACACCGGCGAGTACGAAGTTGTTGTTCAGCTGCACGCTGACGTCAAAGCAACCGTACAAGTTCAGGTTGTTGCCCTGTAATAGCGATTCGCTGTTGCAAAAAAACCCGCGCATTTGCGCGGGTTTTTTATTTTGGGATCAAAGGGTAGAGTGAAGCTCTGTTCCTCTTGAGGAGATCCCTATGGCAGCCTGGGTCGAAGGTCGGGTCATCGAGCGCATCGAATGGACCCCCACCCTGTTTTCCCTGCGCGTGGCGGCAGAGCTTGCCCCCTACAAGGCAGGACAATTTACCAAACTGGCCCTCGCGCAGGGCGAGCGCCGCATCCAGCGAGCCTACTCCTTCGTCAATCCCCCTTCAGCCCCCTATCACGAATTCTATCTGGTCGAGATCCCGGACGGTGAGCTGACGCCATCTCTTGGCTCTCTGCAGGAGGGCGACACCCTGCTGGTGCAATCCCAGGCCACCGGCTTTCTGGTCCTTGACGAGGTGCCGTCCGGTCGCGATCTCTGGTTGCTCTCCACCGGCACTGCCATAGGCCCGTTTCTCTCCATGCTGGCGGATGGCGAGGCCTTCGACCGCTTCGAAAACCTGGTGCTGGTGCACGGGGTGAGAAGAGGAGAAGAGCTTAGCTACCAGGGGCTGATCGCCAGCTTTGCCGAGCAGCACGGGGCGCGCTTTCATTATGTTCCCTTCGTCAGTCGCGAAGGGTGGCCAGGGGCAATGGCTGGCAGGATCCCGGCGGCCATCGCCGACGGGCGACTGCAGGCGCGAGTCGGGGTCGCATTTTCACCCGAGCAGAGCCAGGTGCTTATCTGTGGCAATCCGGCCATGGTGAAGGAGACCCAGCAGACCTTGCTGGAACTCGGGCTGGCCAAGAACCTGCGGCGAGCCCCCGGCAACATCAGTGCGGAGAATTACTGGTAACGAAATGAGCACAGGGGCATCAGGCCCCTGCTGCATCAGGAGAGGGACTTCAGTTCTTCTTGCCGTTGCCCTTGCTCTTGTCCTTGTGTTTGTCGTGACCTTGTCCCGGGTTGTTGCCGCTGTGGATGCTGCGGTTGTAGTGATCCCGGTACTTGCCATCCATCTTGTCGCAGTTGAGTTTGATGCGGCCATCGCCAATATCGAGATCAAGGCAGTGGTTCTGCCACCAGTCGTACTCTTTGTCATCCCAGTCGAGATCGATCTTGATGTCATTGCCGGAGATGTTGATGCCGTCGGCTCCTTTGGAGGGGGGCGCAGCAAAAGCGGTGCCCTGCACTACGAGCAGGGAGAGCAGCAGTGCGCCGCGGTTAATCGTGGGGTAGCGCTTGAATGGATTCATGGCAAGAATACTCCCGTTGTTACTGGCTACTCTGCTGGTTGACCTGGATCTCGTTGGTGCTGGGGGGCTGGTTGCGGTTTTCCTGATCGTCCAGATTGAGCCTTGCCTTGTTGCAATCGGCAGGGAGAGCGCCCCCGGTTTCAAGATCAAGGCAATCGGTTTGCGACCAGTTAAACTGCTTGTCGTCCCAGTCCAGATTGAATGTCAGCTCCTCAACGGAGAAGGTTGAGCCGCTATTTTCCTGGCGTTGTTGCGCAGCGGGGGCACCGCTCACCAGCAGTAGGGACAGCAGCATAGTGGTCGTTTTGTTCATGATGGCCTCGAGTAGTGACGATAGCGGATCAGTGTAGTCCTGCCGGGCTGAACCTGGGCGGAACCGCATATAACCACATAACGGGATTCAGTCAGGGGAGCGATTGTAGCGCGTCCCTGCTGCCGATTTGTTCGATTTGGTCGCACTCTGGGCAGCTGGCTCTCTATCTGAAGCAATTCAATAGTTTGCCCTTCTCTCTGCGAGTCCGGCGACTATAATCGGCAGCCAACTTTTCCTGCACGGCATCCCCTCTTCACCATGACTACACAGGCTTCTGCCGTACTGCGCTACCCCAAGGGGTGGTTCGCACTGACCACGGTGTACAGTTTTACCGGGTTGGCCATTCTGGCCTCCATTGTCTTCTCCCTGCTGCTGTTTCTCTCCATCGATGACAACCCGTTGATGAAGTGGCTGTTCGGCGGCCTGGCCATCATCTTCGAACTTGGCAAGTTTTATGTCTGGTACGAATATGGCGAGTGCAAGGCGCGGCGGGATCTCGGCGGTGCCTTCTGGTCGCTGTTGTTCTACAGCGTGCTGGCGGCCATCTCCATCGGCGGCAGCATAGGTGGCATCAACAGTGCCACCAACACTGTGCTGAGTCAGCAGGCGCGACACGAGCGGGAGCTGGCCCGTTTCGACGAGCAGATCGCCAGCATAGAGCGCCAGATCCAGCTCAACGAGGAGGCGGCGCGCAAGTACATAGAGATGGCGCGGATCTCCAGCGGCGTCAGTGGCTTGCAGCAGGCCAACACCAAGCTCAGATTGCAGCAGGATGAGTTGCGCCAGGAGCGTGACGCCAAGCCGGTCAACGAGCAATCCTCCATGCTGGGGCTGATGAGCAGCCTGGCGGACGGGGTGGGCATGAGCCTCATCCAGGTACAGTTTCTGCTGGTTTGCTTCCTCTCCGTGCTGCTGGATGTATTCGGCGCCTTCTTCGTCAGCCTGATTGGCGAGGAGAACCGCTTTCGCCGCATGTGGCATTGGCAGCAGACGAGGGAGCAGGCCGCTGCGCGGCAGGCTGAATTGGCGGCCACAGTGCCCATGGTGGCGAGCAAGCCGGAACCCGAGCCGGCTGTGGTGGCCCAGGTGCGCTCCGTGCTGGAGAGCGGCGAGCTCAAGTGCAGCAAGCGCTCGGTGGCGCAGGCCCTTTCGCTGTCGCTGGAGGAGGTGGACAGGGTATTCCAGCATCTGCTGGCGGAGGGGGTGCTGGGGCAGGGCAGCAACCGCCACTACCATCTCAGCTCGCAAGCCGGTTGAAATCAGGGCCACCTCGGGGTGGCCCTTCTTTTGCGACGTGAGCGGCGCTTGGCTAGTGAGTCAGTACCATCATCAGGCTGAGGAAAGCGGCCAGTCCGCCACCTATGCCGATGATCCAGTAAAACCCCTTGGCCCCCTGTTTGAGCGGGATGCGGAAGTAGAGCAGCAAGGCCCACCACCCCAGAGCCAGCAACAGAGGAATAAGAAACATTCGAGCCATGGTGTCCTCGCTGTTATTCTGTTGACCCTTGATCAATCAACAGGATGGATTGTGCAATGACGCAGCTACAGATTACCGCATTCGGCGACCCCTCGGTACTCAAGCTCAACCCTTCCCTCGATAAGGCACCTGCAGAAGGGGAGGTCCGGGTGCGCATCTGCTTTGCGGGCGTCAATCCCATCGATACCAAGACCCGCGCCGGCCTTGGCTGGGCGGCGGCCGAGAACAAGGACAAGTTGCCCTGGACACCCGGCTATGATGTGGCGGGCGTGATAGAGAAAGTCGGCCCTGGCGTCACGTCACTGGTAGAGGGTGATCAAGTGTGCGGCATGGTGGGTTTTCCGCTGGCGGGGGGCGCCTATGCCGAATCCGTCGTGGCGAGTGAGGGGGAGCTGATCAAGCTAGACGGCGTGACCCTGGGACAAGGGGCCGCCTTGCCGCTGGCGGGCCTCACCGCCTGGCAAGGGTTGTTTGAGCACGGTGGTCTCAAGCCGGGACAGCGAGTGCTGATCCTGGCCGGTGCGGGCGGCGTGGGCCATCTGGCGGTGCAGTTTGCTGCTGCTGATGGTGCCGAGGTGGTGGCAACGGCCAGCCGCGACAATCACAGTTTCCTCCATAGTCTGGGGGCCAGTCAGATGGTGGATTATCACGACCCTGACTGGGTTTCCCAGATCGTGGACCACACCGGTCAGGTTGATCTGGTGCTGGATCTGATGGGGGGCGAGAGCGGCAAGGCGGCGCTGGCCTGCGTCAAGCCCGGTGGCAAACTGGTGACTGTGCCCACCATAACAGCCCAGCAGATCAAGGAGGCGGCGGCGGGATCTGGCGTTGAGGTGCTTGGCATGCTGGTGCACCCCGACCGCGAGCAACTGGCCAAGATACTGATCCTGCTCCGTCAGGGGCAGGTGCAGGTGACCGTCTCTGCCGAGTTTGCACTGGCAGACGGCGGGCTGGCCCATCAGGCCATCGAGGAGGGCCATGTTCGTGGCAAGCTGTTGCTGCGCATGCCTGCGGCCGAGCAAGACCTCATAGGAAAGTCATGAGGGCGGCCGTACCTGATGATCGATTGGGCCATCCAGCGTCGCCAGTTTGCTGCGTATGGTGATCCCCCATGAATGACCTGATGGAGATGGGGCTGGGCTGGCTGTTTTTGAGCGCCTTCACCTCCGCCACCCTGCTGCCTGGCAGCTCTGAGGTATTGCTGGGGGCCATGGCCGCCAAGGGGCAGTGGAGCATGACCAGCCTGCTGCTGTGGGCGACCCTGGGCAATACCCTCGGCTCCATGACCACCTGGTGGCTTGGCTGGCTCGCCACCTTCAAGAAAAAACCGGAAGATTTTCAAGGCCGTGGGGAACAAAAAGCCCTCGGCTGGCTCAAACAACATGGTCACTGGTGTCTGCTGCTGGCCTGGACACCCGTGGTCGGCGATGGTCTCTGTCTGCTGGCCGGTTGGCTGCGCCTCTCCTTCTGGCGCTCCCTCATCCTGATCGGGCTCGGCAAATTGTTGCGTTATGCCCTGATTTTTCTGCTGGCCAGTCACATTTTCTAGCCCTTTTCTTCACTCACGAGGTAACCGTGAACAAACTCATTCCATTCAGCATTCTTCTGGGCTTCACCCTGCCGACGCTCGCGGCACCTACCCTGGTATCGGAGCAGGTCAAGGAAGAGGGCAAGCTCGGTATTCCTTATCAGATGTACAAGCTGGACAACGGTCTTACCGTGATCCTGGCGCCCGACAAGTCCGATCCCCTGGTACACCTGGATGTGACCTATCACGTAGGCTCGGCCCGTGAACAAGTAGGCAAATCCGGCTTCGCCCATTTCTTCGAACACATGATGTTCCAGGGCTCGAAACACGTTGGTGATCAGGAGCATATGCGGATCATCAACGAGGCCGGTGGCGACATGAACGGCACCACCAACAAGGACAGAACCAACTATTTCGAGACTGTGCCGGCCAATCAGCTGGAAAAGGTGCTCTGGCTTGAGGCGGATCGCATGGGCTTCCTGCTCGATGCGGTCAGCCAGAAGAAGTTCGAGATCCAGCGCGCCACCGTCAAGAACGAGCGGGCCCAGCGCATCGACAACCAACCCTACGGTCTGGTGAGCGAGAAAGTGGGGGAGGCGCTCTATCCGCGCACCCATCCCTACTCCTGGCAGCCCATCGGCTACGTGGAGGATCTGGACCGGGTCGGGGTGGATGACCTCAAGCAGTTCTTCCTGCGCTGGTACGGCCCCAACAATGCCACCCTGACCTTGGGTGGCGACTTCGATACCAAGCAGGCGCTGGCCTGGATTGAGCAATACTTTGGCTCCATCCCCCGTGGCCCTGACGTGGCAGAGCCGACCCCTGCCCCCGTGACCCTGCCAGAGACCCGTTACGTGACGCTGGAAGACAAGGTTCACCTGCCGCTGCTCTATATCAGCTATCCGACCGTGTCGCTCGGTGACCCGCAGGAGCCGGCGCTGGACATGTTTGCCGACGTGCTCGGTGGCTCCGCCAGCTCCATGCTCTATCAGTCGCTGGTGAAAACCGGCAAGGCCATCGACGTGGGCGCTTCCCACTACTGCGAGGAGCTGGCCTGCACCCTGACTGTCTATGCCTATCCCAACCCTACGGTAGATGGCAGCCTCAAGACCCTCAAGGGGGAAGTGGACAAGGTGATCGGCGAGTTTGCCGGTCGCGGCCTCAAACCGGAGGACCTGGAAAAGGCCATCAGCAGCTACCGTGCCTCCGCTATCTGGGGGCTCGACAGCGTCTCCGGCAAGGTGAGCCAGCTCGCCATGGGCCAGGTGTTTGCCCAGGACCCCAACTATGTGTTCAAGAGCCTGGATGCCATCGGCAAGGTGACACCTGAACAGGTCAAGGCGGCCTACGACAAGTTCATCCTGGGCAAGCCCGCTGTAGTGCTGAGCGTAGTGCCCAAGGGCAAGACGGATTGGCAGGTGGCCAAGCCGAACTTCACCCCTGCCAAGCGGGTGTTGCCGGATTACAGCCAGCATGACGAACCGCTGGCGCTGCGTCCGGTCAAGGACAACTTCGATCGCAGCGTGCAGCCCAAGGCGAGCGAGGCGGTCAGCGTCAAGGTACCTGCCATCTGGCACGGCAAGCTCGACAAGAACATCGAGATCATCGGTACCCAGAGTGACGAGATCCCGGCCGTTTCCATCATGATCGCCCTGCCGGGCGGCATGCGGGCCGAGGGCAAGGGAGAGCTTGGGCTCGCCAGCCTCACCGCCAGCATGCTGGGTCAGGGCTCGGTGCGCCTGACCGAGGCCCAGCTCAGCGACGAGCTGCAAAAGCTCGGTTCCAGCGTCAGCGTCTCCAGTGCCCAGTACAGCAACCTGGTCACCATCAGCAGCCTGACCGACAAGCTGCCCCAGACCCTGGGTCTGGTACGCGAGGTATTCGAGCGCCCCGGCATGCGGGAAGCTGACTTCGAGCGGGTCAAGGCGCAGATGCTGCAAGGCATGAAGCAGAGCCAGCAGCAGCCCGAGTGGCTGGCAGGCCAGGCCTTCCGTGAGCTGGTCTATGGCAAGGAGAACCGCCTCGGTCAACCGGGCGACGGTGTGCTGGCCGATGTCGAGAAGCTGACTTTGGCGGATGTGAAGCGCTTCTATCAGAACTACTACAACCCGACCAACGCCAAGGTGGTGGTGGTGGGTGACGTAGCCCAGCAGCAGGTGGAGGAGCAACTTGGCTTCCTGACCCAGTGGAAGGGGGCAGCGCCAACCCTTGGCAGCCTCAAGCCCGAGGGCGAGCAGGCCAAGCCGGGTATCTATCTGGTGGACAAGCCCGGGGCTCCCCAGTCGGTGATCCGCATTGGCCGTCGCGCCATGCCGTTTGATACCACGGGGGATTACTTCACCGCCGGGCTGATGAACTTCAACCTGGGTGGCAACTTCAACAGCCGTATCAACCTCAATCTGCGGGAAGACAAGGGCTACACCTATGGCGCCAGCTCGGGCTTCTCCGCCAATCGCGAGGTGGGTACCTTCGCCACCGGCGCCAATGTGCGGGCCGATGCGACCGTGGATGCCATCCGTCAGTTCCTCAAAGAGATGGACAACTATCGCAACAGCGGCCCGACGCCGGTGGAGCTGGCCTATATGCGCAGTGCCGTCTCCCAGCAGGATGCCCTCTCCTACGAAACCCTTGGCCAGAAGGCCGGTTTCCTGCTGCAGATGATCATGTATGACCTGAAGCCGGACTATGTGCAGGCCCAGAACCAGCTGATCAAAACGGTGTCACCCGAGGTGCTCAAAGCCAGTGCCGCCCGTTGGCTCGATCCGGCTGACATGGTGATTGTGGTGGTGGGTGACAAGCAAAAGCTTGAAAAACCCCTGAAGGAGCTTCATCTTCCCATCTATCCGTTGCAGCTGCCCTGAGGGCGCTTCATAAAAATAGTGTCGCCCCCCTGAGGGGCGGCCACACATGAGCCGTGAATATGACTACGACTAGCTTCTCACTCACCGAGTTGTTGACCGCCCTGGGTTCGCCTGATCGGCTGACGGCCCTCAAGGGGATCCGGCGCGGGATCGAACGTGAATGTCTGCGCATTACCCCGCAAGGGACTCTCTCCCAGACGGATCACCCGAGAAGTCTGGGCTCTGCGCTGACCCACGCCAACATCACTACCGACTACTCCGAGAGCCTGCTGGAGTTCATCACACCGGCGACCGACTCCATCGACAGCCTGATGGAGCAGTTGGGCGACATTCATCGTCACGCCATCCACCATCTCGGTGATGAGCGGATCTGGCCGCTCTCCATGCCCTGCTTCGTCGGCGACGAGGAGAGCATACGGCTGGCCCAGTACGGCAGCTCCAACATAGGGCGGATGAAGACCCTCTACCGGCAAGGGCTGAAGAACCGTTACGGCAGCCTTATGCAGGTGATTGCCGGGGTACACTTCAACTTCTCCATGCCGGACAGCTTCTGGTGCGAGTGGCAGGATCTGGTGGGCGAGGGCTGCTGCAGCCAGCGCTTCATCTCCGACAAGTACATGGGGCTTATTCGCAACGTCTACCGCTTCGGCTGGCTGGTGCCCTATCTGTTTGGCGCCTCGCCGGCCATCTGTGACTCTTTCCTCAAGGGGCGCAAGAGCAGCCTGCCGTTCCAGAAAACCGGCAAGGGCACCCTCTATCTGCCTTACGCCACAGCGCTGCGGTTATCCGATCTTGGCTATACCAACAGCGCTCAGGCAGGCTTGAAGATAAGCCACGACAGCCTGCCCGACTATGTGAGCAGCCTGCGTCGTGCCATCAACACCCATGATCCCGACTTCGCCAAGATTGGGGTCAAGGTAAACGGCGAGTATCGTCAGCTCAACGACAACGTGCTGCAGCTGGAGAACGAGCTGTACGCCCCGATCCGGCCCAAGCGCACCCCGCACAGCGGCGAGAAACCCTCGGATGCGCTGGAGCAGCGCGGCATCGAATATATCGAGCTGCGCACCGTGGACGTGAATCCCTTTACGCCATTTGGTATCGATGCGGATCAGATCCGCTTCTTCGACCTCTTCTTGGTCTGGTGCCTGCTGCGCCCGTCTCCCGTGCTGGGTGACGAGGAGATTGCCCGCAATCGCCGCAACCAGAACAAGGTAGTGCTGGAAGGGCGTCGCCCCGGCCTGGAACTGGAAGACGAGCAGGGCAACGCCATCGGCCTCAAGGAGTACGGCCTCCAGCTGTTTGACGAGCTGGCCCAGGTGGCCGAGCTGCTGGATCGCTGCTGTGGCCGCAATCGCTACCGCGAGACCCTTGCGATGCACAGGGAGAAGCTGCTCAACCCGGATCTGACCTACTCTGCCCGTCTGCTCAAGCAGTTGCTTTCGAGCGGCCAGGACAACGGCTGCTTCGGCGACGAGCTGGCGATCCGCTACCGGGAAGAGATGCTGGCCGGTGAGCTGCAGTACTGGGATCAGGCCTATTTCGCCGCCGAGGCGCGGGAATCCCTGGCCAAGCAGCGGGAACGTGAACGCAGCGACAGCCTGTCGTTTGATGACTTCCTGGCCGACTACTTCGGTATCCGTCAGACCACGACCTGATCCCTCTGCTTCTCTGTTTGCAAGCCGCTCCCGGGAGCGGCTTTTTATTGCGCGGTTTGTCATTCCAGCCAGCACGCCAACGCGTCCAAAAAGTACCCGAAAATAAGTGTGAGTCAGCCTTCACTTCAGCAGGGTGGGTGGGGCTTTTATTGTCAATCGGCTCACATTTCGCCCTTTTACAGCTTGAGTCTTGTGGGATGGGGGCCTAACGTCTCGCCAACTGAAACGATTCAGCTTTCACGAAAACCATTCACAAGAACAAGAGACACGAGGATAAATCCATGTTGAAGAAACTCTCCATTGCCGTTCTGCTCGCCCTGGGCGCGAGCTCTGGCCAGGCCGCCGAATTCCTGTTGACCGACTCCCAGCAGGGGCTGGATGTGGGGGACTGGAAGATCACCAGCGACAAGCTGGGGATCAAGAGCCCGGTACCCTTCTCCATCGAGAAGAAGCGGCTGCACGGCGGACGGCAGGAGGGGGTGGATCTGCTGATCGTCGACAACGGCGTAATGAAAATTACCCTGGTGCCGACCCGAGGCATGGGGATCAAGGAGGTCAAGGGCGCCGATCTGCGCCTCGGCTGGGATTCTCCCGTCAAGGAGGTGGTCAACCCGGCCTTCATCGATCTGGAGAGCCGCGCCGGTCTCGGCTGGCTCGATGGCTTCAACGAGATGCTGGTGCGCTGCGGTTACGAGTGGACAGGTCACCCCGGGGTGGACGATGACGGCCGACTCAAGAGCCTGCATGGCCGGGTGCAGAACATACCGGCATCCGTGGTCAGCGTGACCATAGATGAGGAGCCGCCCTATGCCATTCATGTGCTGGGTCGGGTGGATGAGCGCACCTTCAAGATGAGCGAGCTGGTTACCTGGACCCAGCTGAGCGTAGTGCCCGGTCAGGCGGAATTTTCCCTGCAGGACAAGCTGACCAACCACGCGGATTATGAGAACGAGTACCAGATCATCTACCACAGCAATTTCGGGGCGCCGATCCTGGAAGAGGGGGCGCAAGTCAGCACGCCGGTGAAGCAGATCTCCCCGTTCAACGACTACGCCAAGGCGGGCCTGAAGAGCTGGCAAACCTATCTGGGGCCGACCAAGGGTTTCGACGAGATGGTGTTCAACCTGGTGCCTTACAGCGATGCCGATGGCAATACGCTGGCTGTGCTCAACAACCGGCAGGGCAGCGCCGGTGTGGCGGTGGCCTACAATACCCACCAGCTGCCCGTGCTGACCCTGTGGAAGAACACCGACACCCGGGCCCAGGGGTATGTGACGGGTATCGAGCCTGGCACCAGCTATGCCTACAGTACCAAGTACCAGCGTCCGCTGGGGCTGGTGCCCAAGATCCAGCCGGGGGAGACCAAGACCTTCGATCTGACCTATCGTCTGCTGCGCAATGGGGATGAGGTGAAGCAGGCGCTGGCAGAGGTCGACAAGATCCAGGGGGGCCGTCCCACCGAGATGCGCGAGCTGCCACTGGTCAAACTGCCCTGATCACTTGTCAGACAGACAGCAAAAAGCCGCTCTATGAGCGGCTTTTTGATTTCATGGCGGGCGGGATCAGACGTGGTTGTACTCAGACATGGTTGTACATGGCCTCGATCTCGCTTTGGTACTTGGATTCAATGATCTTGCGGCGCAGCTTCATGGTGGGGGTGATCTCTCCCAGCTCCATGGAGAAGGCGCTCGGCAGCAGGGTGAACTTCTTCACCTGCTCGAACTTGGCCAGCTCCTTTTGCAGATCCTGGATGCGGGCATCGAAGAACTCCATCACCCGGGAGTGGCGCAGCAGCTCCGTCTTGCACTGGTACTGCAGGTTTATGGAGCGGGCGTACTCTTCCAGCGATTCGAAGCAGGGTACGATCAGCGCCGAGACGAAGTGGCGGGCATCGGCGACGATGGCGATCTGCTCGATGAAGCGATCCTTGCCGATGGTCCCTTCCACCAGTTGCGGGGCCACATACTTGCCGTTGGAGGTCTTCATCAGCTCCTTCAGCCGTTCGGTGAAGTAGATATTGCCGTCCTTGTCCAGCTCGCCCGCATCACCGGTACAGAGAAAGCCATCTGCGGTCATCACCTCGGCAGTGGCTTCCGGCTTGTTGTAGTAGCCGCGCATCACGGTGGGGGAGCGCACCAGCAGCTCGTTGTTCTCCCCCAGTTTCACTTCGATGCCATTGAGGGCGGTGCCGATGGAGCCCAGCTTGAATTGTTGATCTTCATAGCAGCAGACAGTAGCCGTGGTCTCTGTCATGCCATAGCCGTACTTGAGGTTGAGCCCCATGGCCTGGAAGAAGAGATTCACGTCGTCGGCCAGACGAGCGCCGGCCACCGGCAGGAAGCGGGTATGGCCGCCAAAGCGGGCGCGCAGCTTGCGAAACACCAGTCGCTCCGCCAGCGCGAGCTGGGCACAGAGCAGGGGAGAGGCTGATTTGCCCGCCTGACGGGTCGCCACCATCTGCTTGCCGACGCGGGTGGCCCAGCCAAACAGGGCGCGGCGCAGGCGCGGCGCCTGGGCAACCCTGGCCTGGATCATGGCATAGGCCTTCTCGTAGAGGCGCGGGACGGCGCACATCACGGTCGGCTGCACCTCGCCGATGACGTCCATCACCTTCTGCGGGTCGCGAATGTAGACGTTCTCGGCGCCGCAGTAGAGCACATAGTAGGTCCAGGCGCGTTCGAACACATGGCTCAGCGGCAGCATGCAGAGCGACACATCTTGCTCGTTGAGGTCCAGGCGGCTGTTGTGCATCTCGAAACAGGCGGCGATGTTGGCAAAATCGAGCATGACCCCCTTGGGTTCGCCAGTGGTGCCCGAGGTGTAGATCAGGGTCAGCAGGTCATCCATCCGGTACTGGCTTTCCCGCACCTGCAGCTCCTGCTCGCTGGCCTGATGGTTGCCGGAAGCGAGAAATTCCTGAAAGTGGCTGGCCTGGGCGCAGCCGCGCAGATTGACCTTGCCATCGAGGGCGACAATCTGGCGGATCTCGCCATCATTCAACAAGGTCAGCGCCTGATCGAACTGGGGCTGCTCACCCACGAACAGTAGGCCGATACTGGCATCGCGCACTATGTACCTGAGTTGCTCAAGGGTGCTGGTGGGGTAGATGGGCACGCTGACGCCGCGGGCGGCGAGGATGCCGAGATCTGCCTGGGTCCACTCCGGCATATTGCGAGCGTAGAGACCGACCATTTCGGTTGGCTGGTGGCCGGCGCGGATCAGCGCCTGGGCACAGTAGTCCATGGCCTGTCCCAGGGTACGCCAGCCGATGGCGCGCCACTGGCCATCCTGTTGTACGCGCAGGGCGGCCTTGTTGCCAAGCCGGGCAATACGTTCACGCATCAGTCGAACCAGATGGAGTTTCGGCATCAGTCAAACATCCTCAAGTAACAGTTGTACGCCCGCGAGGGCACTAAAATTCGCGCTAGAGTTTAAACTCCAACATTACAGCTTACAAGTGTTCGCCATTTGTCCTGGATCACAAAGTCGCCAACCAGGGCGAGCTGAGGCATGATGGTCGACAAGTGAACGGAGTCATTCAGAGAGGGTGAACAATGCGTGTCGGGATCAAGGGAATTATCACGGGGGTATTGCTGTTGTTGGCTGGGACGGGTGGGCTCTGGTTTGTGTTCAGTGGCACGCCGGCCGAGGAGGAGACCCCCTGGCTGGCTGGGGCCCAGGGGTACGAAAAAGCGCAGCAGCTGGCTCTGCACAAGGGGTATTCATTGCTCTATGTGATTGAGAGTGCCAAGTGCCGACGCTGCAAACTGCTGGACAAGATGCTGTGGCAGTCTGACGACATGTCACCCGTGCTGACCAAGCTGATCAAGGTACGGCTCAATCCCCATGCGAAGGATGGCAGCGAGCATATACTGCGCCGCTTCCCGCAGGTTGCCACCCCGCCAGGCATCTATGTGCAACGGCCGGGAGAACCCCTCAAGCCCATCAAGATAGTGGTGGATCTCGAGCAGATCTGGATGCCGGGAGTTACCTGGCAGCGCGGCTTCTTCATGCCGCTGTCGGCGGCCGGTTTCGAAGCCGTGCTGCACACCACCCAAAGCCTGCAGGATCCTGCTCTCGACAATGCGCCGCTGCTCTGAGCGGCGTCGGCATGAGGGTGTGGCTCAGCTGAAGTCGAACAGGCGGGACATGAGCACGGCATCTTCCCGCTCGTTGCCGGTGCCATAGTAGTCGACCCGGCGGCAATACTCGGCAAACCCTTCACTCTCGTAGAGGCCGATGGCGGCCTTGTTGCTGGCGCGAACTTCCAGAAACCAGGCCTCGGCTCTCTTTTCCTTGCTGCGGGCGAGATACTCCTTCAGCAGTGCCCGTCCCAGCCCCTTGCCCTGAAAATCGGGGTGCACGCAGATGTTCATCAGCGAACTGTCGCCCGCCACCAGATCCGAGATGTAGAACCCCGCAGGCTGTCCATCCACCAGCATCAAACCATTGAGATAGCGCGGCCCGAAACAGGAGAGCAGATTGGCCTGGCTCCAGGACTCCTTGTGGGCGGCTTGTTCTATGGGATAGACAAGCTCGAAGTCGGATTCGAGCAGGGGACGAAAGAGGTGCATGATCACTCCGGTTAATGCGGGGTCGGCTGGCCCGGTCGGCCAAATGTAAAGTTTGGTAAAGATGAGATGGCCGGGCTGCATTGCGGCCCGGAGCCGATCACAATGAGCCCTGCTCCTGGCTGGATGGCACCCGTTGGCGCAACTGTTGCCACAGCGCCCGTTTGTGGGGCGCATCGGGAGAGAGCGGACAGATCAGCGCCTCTGGCCAGCGAGGATCCGGCTCGGTGAGCCAGAGCAGCGGGGGCGCGGCTTGCTCCGGCATCTCCTGCAGCAGGCTCACCTTATGGGGGGCAATCCCCAGCAGCTGGCAGATGTCATGGAGCAGAGCGGTATCCGGCAGCGCCGGTGCCCGCACCCAGAGCTTGCCGGTGGGCAGGTCGACATGAGGCCGGGAATCTGGCTGCCCGGTCTGTGCTGCCTCATCACGAGAGCCAGCCAGTAACTGGGGGCGTCTGAGTTGCCAGCCTTGAATACCGATTCTGGCCAAGATGTGCTGGCGAACGGGATCTTGCATGGATGATGACTCACTCTTGATCTGAGTTGGTGAAAAATGTGCTGCGAAGGGTACACTCGAACGCCTTTTTCTGCACTCTTTGCCATTCTGCTGTGCTTCCAGTCCGGTCAGTCGGGATGGGGTTGGCAGGCAGACCATAACAGACAACATCATAATAAAACCAACCCCGGGCAATCTGATCGTCATGACGTGACCCGGAATTATCGTGATCCCAGCTTCGGAATGCTCTCTATGTCATTATCTGCTCACAGTTCTGCCCGTGCCGTGCCCATTCATGAACGCCTGCCCAACCTGCTGGCCGCCCTCGGCGAGGGGCTTTATGAACGCCAGGATGCCTTGCGGCTAGGCCTGCTGGCGGCACTGAGCGGCGAGAGCGTGTTTCTGCTGGGCCCCCCCGGGATTGCCAAGAGCCTGATTGCCCGTCGTCTCAAGCTTGCCTTCCATGAAGCCCGTCACTTCGAGTACCTGATGACCCGCTTCAGCACGCCGGAGGAGGTGTTTGGCCCCTTGTCTATCCAGGCCCTGAAGGAAGATGGCAAGTACCTGCGCCTGACCGCCGGATATCTGCCCCAGGCCGAGGTGGTCTTTCTCGACGAGATCTGGAAGGCGGGCCCGGCCATCCTCAACACCCTGCTGACTGCCATCAACGAGCGTCAGTTCCGTAACGGCGACGAGACACTCCCCATTCCGATGCGTCTGCTGATCAGCGCCTCCAACGAGCTGCCCGCCCAGGACAGCGGGCTGGATGCGCTCTATGACCGTATGCTGGTGCGCGTCTGGATGGACAGGGTGCAAGAGAAATCCAACTTCCAGGCCATGTTGTCCAGTGATGGCGCCTCCCCCCGTCACCTCTCTCCTGCCCTGCAGGTGCAAAGCGAGGAATATCTGCTGTGGCAACGGCAGATCGAGCAGGTGGTGTTGCCCGACGAGGTATTCGAGCTTGTCTATCAGCTGCGACAGCGGCTCGACAGCATGGGCGACGAACCCTGCTATGTCTCGGATCGGCGCTGGAAAAAGGCGGTACGCCTGTGCAAGGCCAGTGCCTTCTTCCATGGCCGGCGGGAGGTAGCGCCGCTGGATCTGCTGCTGCTGAAAGATTGTCTCTGGCATAACGAAGAGAGCCGCACCGCCCTGCTGACGCTGATGGAGGAGTTTGCCCGTCTGCACTGTTACCGGCAGCAGGCATTGATTTCCCGTCATATGGCCGTCACCTCGGCCTTGCAGGAGTTGCAACAGCAGATGAGTATCCGGCTGGCGCTCAAGGCGGATCCCCACAAGGGGATGCTGGGCAAGCGCAGCAAGGGCTGGCAATTGCCCCTGGAGGAGGCCCGCAAGCAGGGGGAGCGGGGTCTGCAAATCCAGCTGCACCTGCTTACCCCGGCCCGACTCAGCCCGGAGGAGCCGGATCTGCTGGTAGAGACACTGGAGTGTGACAAGGTGGTGCTGGGTCACTGGCAGTTCGGTGGCGACAAGGTGATGTTCCATCCCGTTGGCAGCAAGACAGGATTGACGCTGGAGCTTGAGCTCGACAGCAGCCAGCGTCTCAATCTGCTCGACAGCCAGCGCCACCCCATTCCTCTGGTGCTGGTGTGCCGTGAGCCCTTGCCTGGTCTGATAAGCGCCCCCTGGTACAAGACCCTTGCCAACCTCAGTGACCAGCTGGCGGCCTTGCGCACCGATCTGCGTCGCCAGCGTCATCGTTTTGATGACCACCAACCCCACTATTTCATCGGTTCGCGCTGGCTGGTAGCCATCGAGGAGGGCTTCTTCACCCTGGCCCGTGAACTTGATCAAACGGCTGAGCAACTGGCCCAGTGGCAGCAGCGCCTGCCACTGCTGTGCGGGGAGCAGGGGTAAATGATCGAAATTGGCACCATGAGCGCCTTGCTGGCGATCTCGGAGGGAGAGATGGTGTCCGAGATGGTGGTCGCCCTGCTGGCCAGTACCCAGATCTCCCGCTTCATCCGGATAGGCAAGGCACAGGGCCGTTCCCTGAAACAGCGGCTGCAGCGCTGGCGCCATCAGGTGAACGACACCATAGCCCATACTCCTGTTCCTCCCGTGCTGGAACAGGAGTTTCTGCTCTATCAGCACTTTATCTCCCTTTCCCTCGCTCGCCTTGTGGCCGAGTTGCCTACCCTGCTCAGTGCTCTGGAGCGGGGTAGCGACTTTGCCGATGAGGGGCGACAGCTGGCCCATCAGTTGGTGGATCATCCCACCGAGGGAGCCAGGCGGCTGATGCTTGAGAAGTGGCGAGCCAGCCTGGTAGGGGCCTTGCTGCGTTTGCAGCAGGAGCTGGCCGAGGCGGAGCGGCTCAGGTTGCAGCAGGAGCTGGAGGAACAGATAGGCGCCAGCGAGGTGCTGGAACAAGTGCTGGATCCCCAGCGGCGCACGGCCGGTGGCTTGTGGAACCTGGCTCAGGGACGCTGGCAGCCTGCCTCTCTGGTGCTGATCCGCCAATATGCCGCCATGTTGCGCAAAGAGCCCATGTTGCAGGAGATCGCAGACAGCATGGGGCGCAGTCTGCACGATAGCGAGCAGTTGCAGCGGCCCCAGCCGCCGCAGCCCACCCTGATCCAGGAGCCGGTGTTAAGTGACGATGTGCCCGATGATCTGGTCGGGATCCACCCGGCCAATGATCTGATGAGAATGCTGCCGAGTGAGGCCGTCATGCTGGGGGTGCCCGAGCTGGAGCTGGAGTTTTACCGCCGCTATCTGGAGCGGCGCCTGCTCAGCTATCAGGCCAGAGGTACCCTGCCGAGGCATCAGTTGCTGCCTCGTACCACGGATCGGGGTGATCAGGAGTTGCAGCCCATGGGGCCAGTGATTGTCTGTATCGACACGTCCGGCTCCATGGGGGGTTACCCTGAGCAGTGTGCCAAGGCGCTGGCGCTGGCACTGTTGCAGCTTGCCTTGACCGAGCAGCGGCGCTGCTTCGTGATGCTCTTCTCCACCGATGTGGCGACCTTCGAGCTGACCGATGCCAACGGCCTCGATGAGGCTCAGCGTTTTCTGGCCATGACCTTCAATGGCGGCACGGATCTGCTGCCCTGCCTGAGCGCCACTCTGCAACAGTTACAGGCGCCCGGTTTCGAGCTGGCGGATGTGCTAGTGATCTCCGACTTCATTGCCCAGCGTCTGCCCGCTTCGCTGGTGGAGCTGATGGACCGCCAGCGTGGCCGTGGCACCCGATTCAACGCCGTTGCCATGTCCCGTCACGCCAAGCCGGCCCTGCTGCGGGTGTTCGATAAAAGCTGGCTACTCGACTGCGGTTTGCGCGGCCGCTTGCTGCGCCGCTGGTTGCGTAGCTGATATTGACCCCCCTGATCCGCGCCATACTGGCAGACTGGCCAGCACAACGCCGACACACAAGAGGCCCAGCGCCAGCCATACCGGCTGGGAGAGGGTCTCCCCCAGCAGCCACCAGGCCAGCATGGCCGCCATCACAGGGGTCAGGGAGCCGAGTGCCGAGCTGACCTCGGCCCCCAGGGTGCGAATGGCGTGGGCGTAACAGAGCGCCGCCAGCAAACCGGCCCCAATTCCCTGCAACAAACCCTGCCATAACCAGATGCTGGCATGACCCACAGTGGGCAAGGGGCTCCACAGGAGTGTCGGCAGCAGCAACAGGGCTGAGGGCACCGCCACCAGGGCGGCGGCATCCAGCGCCGCGAGTCCGCTGTGCCTGACTGCCAGGGTAAACAGGGCCCACAGCAGGGCCGCCCCCAGAAAACAGACTTGCCCCTGCCATAAACCGGGCTCCCCGCTCAGCAGCAGGGTCGCCGTGGCCAGGGCGATGAGGGAGAGCCCGCAGCGCCGTTGGGCGGGGCAAGGTTCGCGCCACAGCAGCAGGCCCAGCAGGCTGACCATGAGGGGGGCTGTGCCCGGTATCAGGGCGCTGCCCTGGGCGACCGGAGCCAGCTGCATGCCGGTGGCTCCGAGCCAGAAGAAGGGCAGACCGGCCCCGATCAGCATGGCCAGCTGCCAGCGCAGGGGAATGCTGTGCAGCCGGGTGCGGTGGCGCCAGTAGTAGGGAAGCAGCAGCAAGGCGGGGATCCCAAATCGCAGCAGCGCCAGCGCCTGTGGCGGGAGCTTCTCCTCTGCACCAAGGCGCAGGGAGAGGAAGAAACCGGACCAGAGCAGCACAGTGGCGAGGGCGGCGGCCCAGCCGCTGCAACGGGGTGACAGGGTGAATGACATAAGGGCTCCCTCCATGGAATGTCCTGCGCCATTATCCGGCCAGGAGGGAGGGTGTTTCAGGGCAAACTGTTTGAGAAATCCGGATGTATTTGCTAGTTTCAGCCAATCCAACAGGGATTTTTACCGGATATCGCCAAGATGCTCGACAGAATTGATTTACATCTGCTGCGGTTGCTGCAACAGGATGGTCGCCTCTCCACAGTGGAGCTGGCGGAGCAGGTTGGTTTGTCAGCCTCCCCCTGTGCGCGGCGCCTGAGGCGGCTGGAGGGGGAGGGACACATTCAGGGGTATCGTGCCGTGCTGGCGCGGGAGAAACTTGGCCTTGGCATCACCATCTTCGTCAACGTGCGGCTCAGCCAGCACAAGGAGCCCTTGGTAGATGCCTTCGAGCAGGCGGTGGCGGCCATGGCTGAGGTGATTAGCTGCCACACCGTCTCCGGCAATTACGACTATCTGCTGGAGGTGGTGGTGCCGGATCTGCCCGCCTATGAGCAGTGGATCAGACGATTGCAGTCCCAGGACATGGTAAATGACATCAGCAGCCACTTCGCCATTCGCGCAGTCAAGGTGATGGGGCCTCTGCCCATTTGACTTTTTTCAGGCGCCGGGCTGGTGGCCGAGACCCCGCTCGTTGACCTGATCCTGATCCAGCAGGGGCTGGCCGCTGGGCTGGGAGACATAAAAACCCCGCTTGCCGCTGCGCTTGACCCGATACATGGCCTGATCGGCTCTGGCCAGCGCCGTGCTGAAGTCATCTTGTGGCCGGATCTGCGCTATCCCCATGCTCAATCCCACCTCGGCTTCGCCGTTGGGCAGCTCGAACGGAGTCGAGATGACATTGACGCACTGGTGGGCCAGGTGATGGGTGCGGGGATCGTCACTGTGCCAGGGCAGCAGCAACACGAACTCATCCCCGCCGAGGCGGCCCAGCTTCACCCCTTCGTCACAACAGGCCTTGATCCGCTGGGTGAGGGCGATCAGTAGCTCATCACCTGCCCTGTGGCCAAGGTTGTCGTTCACCTGCTTGAAGTTATCGAGATCGATGAAGCAGATGGCCCTGAACTCCTGCGGGAACTGGCGTTGCAATGCAGTGCGATTGAGCAGGCCAGTGAGAGGATCCCGATGGGCGAGCTGGGCGAGCTGCTGTTCGTACTCCTTCTCATGGGTGATGTCGATGTGGGTACCCATCACCCGCAGCGGTTGGCCCTGCTCATCCCACTCCACCACCCGGCCCCTGTCCAGCACCCAGGTGGTCTTGCCATCCTTGGCGATCATGCGGTGCATCACCTGATAGAAGGGGCTCTTGCCGCTCAGATGATCGAAGAAGGCCTGCAGTACCCGCTCCCTGTCTTCCGGATGCAGGTGTTCACGCCACACATCGAAGTGGGCCGACAGCTCCTTGGGCTGGTAGCCGAGCATGGCCCCCCAGCGTCGGTTGAAGATGATGAGCTTGCCGGTGGGAAGGTGATTCTGCCAGATACACAGGCCAGTGCCGTCCATGGCGGCATCCAGTTTCTCCCGCGCATCGTCGGCCACCCGCTTCAGGCGCTCATTCTCCTGCAGCAGCTTGTTATAGGCGGCCTGCAGCTCCTCGTATGTCATGAACTCGTTCTTCCCTGTGATCGTTGCGGCCTATAGTCGATGCTGGCTGTGAGCCTGTAAAGTGCGACAAAACGATAATGCAGCCCTCCTCTCGTCTTGCACTTGGCAAAGCTTCTGGCCGGGGCTGGTGGCCTGTGAGTGGTACCGCATGGACAGGTTTTGCTGGCGAGCTACCCAAGGAGCGATATGATAAGTCCATGTTTGCGCCGCAATGAGCTTGTTTCCTCTCATGATTCCTAAAATGGCTTCACTTTGTCTGATGCCGCTGCTCCTGCTCGCAGGGTGGGCCGCGCCGGTGTGGGCAGCCCGTGGCCCCTTGCCGGAACCTGTGCTCGTCGGGGAGCTGAGCCAGTTGGAAAATGATGCTCTTCCCCCTCGAGTCTTCCGGTTGCGGGTTGCCGCCTTGGCGGCCCACAGGGAGAGCTACTCACCACAGTTGCAGGGACGCATCGCCCGGTTGCAGTGCTGGGCGCGCGATTCCGAGCGTACCAGCGAATATGAGGCGACCATTGCGTTTGCCAGTGAGCAGTTGGTGTCGGCTCGCAAGCGGCAGGACAGAGAGACGGAGGCCGGGCTCTTTATCTGCCGGGGCTTCAATCAGCAGATGCTGGGCAATATGACCCAGGCCAAGGCGGATTATGATGCCGCCTTGGTACTGGCTGAGGCTCTCGAGGATCCTCGTCTGAAGAGCGATGCTCTCAGTTATCGGGGCGATATGTTTGCCTATCAGGGGGCATTGGCCCAGGGCTTGATAGACCTGCTCGCCGCCTATGACGGCTATGTTGCGCTGGGACTGGAGGGGATGAGGCTGCAGGTGTTGGCCCAGATTGCCAACACCTACCGGCGAATGGGGATATACGCGCGAGCCCATGAGTATTTTGAAGAGCTGATGCAGGCCTATCTGCAACGGCACGATCAGAGCAACCTGATCGATGTCGGTACCCAGCTGGCCATCCTCTATACCGATCAGGGCCGTTACGAGCAAGCCCTGCCCCTGCTAGAAGCGGGTGAGCGTTATTACCGTCAGCAGCAGAGAGAGATGGATCTCGCCTGGCTCAGGGTCGAGTTGTCCTGGTGCCTGCTGAATCTGAAGCGGGTTGACGAGGCGCTGACCAAGCTGGAGCAGGCGAAACCTGTTCTGTATCGACATGAAAAAGATACGGACGAGGCGACGCTGGGGCTATGGCAACTGGTGATGGGATTGACGCTGGATGCCAAAAAGGAGTGGGACAAGGCCCTGCACTATCTGGCCAGGGCCGAGTCCATCTTCAGTCAGGAGCAGAACCAGCGCTTTCTCGCCTGGATCTATCAGGCCAGGGCCAGAATTCTTGAGCAGCAGGGTCAGGTCAATGGTGCGCTGGCGGCGCTCCAGCAGTATGTGCAGATAAAGAGCGTGCTGGATCGCTTGCTGAACGAACAGCGTTCGGCCCAGATCCGCCTGGAGTTCGATCTGGCTCGCAAGGAGCTGGAGAACCAGACCCTCAAGACCCGGCAGCTGGTTCAGGCCGAGCGGTTGAAGCAGTTGCAGGAGCGGCGCCAGTGGCAATATATCGTGGTGGTACTGTTGCTGGTCGTCATGGGGATGCTGGCGCTCTACCTGTTAAATCGCTCCCGCAAGCTGCGTCAGCTTGCCATGACCGACGAGCTGACCGGCATCCACAATCGTCGCCAGATCCAGGCCAAGGGAGAGGTGTGGTTCAGGCAGGCCAGAGACAATGGCAAGCCACTGTGCGTGCTGATCCTGGACATAGACCACTTCAAGCAGGTCAATGACACCCTGGGTCACCACATGGGAGACAGGGTGCTGACTGCCGTGGCCAGCTGCATCGGCGCCCAGATGCGTCATCTGGACAGGGTCGGGCGGCACGGTGGCGAAGAGTTTCTGGTGCTGCTGCCTGATACCCGTATGGAGGAGGCACTCGAGGTGGCTGAGCGGATCCGTCATGAGGTCTCCCGGTTGCACATAGAGGAGATGCCGGAGGGCCATCCGGTGCATGTCAGCATTGGCTGTGCCGAATGCAGCCTGCTCGATGACAGTCTGGGGGATCTGATCAAGCGGGCCGATGAGGCCATGTACAGAGCCAAGCAGGCCGGTCGCAACCAGGTAATGCGGGCCGAATAGGGCGATCTGACACCCTTCGCGAACGGCTCTAAGCCGGGCTGGGTATTTTTCACTCGCGCGGGTATAATGTCGCGCAATTTTGCTTTGACTCAGGCGAGAAGACCCATGTAACGCAGCCCTCCTCCCTCTCTCCACCGGGTTGGCAAAACGCCAGCTGGCGTGGCTTTCGTTGCGTATACATGTGCCGTGAGCGGCATCCCGTATTTATTCCCACGGTGGCCAAGGCCGCCGCCCAATAGAAGAACGTTGAATTATGTCAGCTGAATTTCTGAGTGAAGTCTCCAAGAGACGCACTTTTGCGATCATCTCGCACCCGGATGCGGGTAAAACCACCATCACCGAAAAGGTCCTGCTGTTCGGACATGCCATTCAGCGCGCCGGTACCGTCAAGGGCCGTGGCTCAGGCCAGCACGCCAAATCCGACTGGATGGAGATGGAGAAGCAGCGTGGTATCTCCATCACCACCTCTGTGATGCAGTTCCCCTATGCGGATTGCCTGGTCAACCTGCTCGATACCCCGGGTCACGAGGACTTCTCCGAAGATACCTACCGTACTCTGACGGCGGTCGACTGCTGCCTGATGGTCATCGATGCCGCCAAGGGTGTCGAAGATCGTACTCGCAAGCTGATGGAAGTGACCCGGCTGCGCGATACCCCCATCCTCACCTTCATGAACAAGCTGGACCGCGAAGTGCGCGATCCCATGGAAGTGATGGACGAGGTGGAACGCGAGCTGAAGATCATGTGTGCCCCCATCACCTGGCCCATCGGCTGCGGCAAATCCTTCAAGGGTGTCTATCACCTCTACAAGGACGAGACCTACCTGTATCAGACCGGTCAGGGCCATACCATCCAGGAGAAGCGGGTGGTCAAGGGCCTGCACAACCCTGATCTGGACGCCGTCATCGGCGAAGATCTGGCAGCCCAGCTGCGTGGTGAACTGGAGCTGGTGCAGGGCGCCTCTCCCGAGTTCGATCACGAGGCCTTTATCGCCGGCGACATGACCCCGGTCTTCTTCGGTACTGCGCTGGGTAACTTTGGCGTCGACCACATGCTGGACGGCCTGACCGATTGGGCCCCTGCGCCTATGCCGCGCAAGGCCGAGAGCCGTCTGGTCGAGGCGACCGAGGAGAAATTCTCCGGCTTCGTGTTCAAGATCCAGGCGAACATGGATCCGAAACACCGCGACCGTATCGCCTTCATGCGTGTGGTGTCCGGCACTTACAGCAAGGGCATGAAGATGCGCCACGTGCGGATCGGCAAGGACGTGAACATCTCAGACGCCGTCACCTTCATGGCCGGTGATCGGGAGCAGGCCATCGAGGCCGTCGCGGGCGATATCATAGGTCTGCACAACCACGGCACCATACAGATAGGCGACACCTTCACCCAGGGTGAGGATCTCAAGTTCACCGGCATCCCGAACTTTGCCCCCGAGCTGTTCCGCCGCATCCGCCTGCGCGATCCGCTCAAGCAGAAGCAGCTGCTCAAGGGGCTGGTGCAGCTCTCCGAAGAGGGCGCAGTGCAGGTGTTCCGTCCGCTCATCAGCAACGATCTCATCGTCGGCGCCGTCGGTGTGCTGCAGTTCGATGTGGTGGTTTCGCGTTTGAAGAGCGAGTACAACGTCGAAGCCCTGTACGAGGCGGTCAACGTCTCCACCGCCCGCTGGGTGGAAGGGACCGACGTCAAGAAGTTCGAGGAGTTCAAGCGCAAGAACGAGTTGAACCTGGCGCTGGATGGCGGTGACAACCTCACCTACATAGCACCGACCATGGTCAACCTGCGTCTGTCTCAGGAACGTCATCCGGACGTTCACTTCCGCCAGACTCGCGAGCATTGATCACCCCGCCCGCGCCCTGCGGGTGGCTGATGACAAGAGAGACCCCGCTTCGGCGGGGTCTTTTGTTATGTGCGCTTTCGGGAGGCTATCCCCATCCGGGGCTTGATGTGTGAATAAAAATAACGGATAAGTGATTTAAATTTCATTAATGGAGATGAATATGTCCGTCACTCTGCCTGTCGAGGCGCAGTTTGCCGCCTACAATGCCCACGACCTCGACGCCTTCCTGGCCTGTTTCGCCGAGGATTTCAAAGGCTATCGCATGCCGACCGAGACCCCGAGCACAGTCGGCAAGGGGGCGCTCCGTAGCTTCTATGCCGAGCACAGATTCAACAACCCGGCCTTGCGGGCCGAGCTGCTTTCCAGAACCCTGCTCGGCAACAAGGTGTTCGATCACGAGCTGATTTATGGTCTCTCCCCTGAGCCCATCGAGAGCGTGGCGGTGTTCGAGGTGAAGGACGGCCTTATCCAGACAGCCTGGTTCTATTTCCCCTCTTGATACGAATATCTAACTATTTCTCCATACGGCGCCAATATATGGTTCCTCTTGGTTATGGGATTTCGGAAAAACTGCAATAAGGACATTGAATGCACATTATCCAGGCCACCCCGGATCATCTTGAAGAAATCAGTTGCCTGTTTGATGCCTATCGGCAGTTTTATGGGCAGGCGCCGGATCAGAGTGCCGCAACCGGGTTTATCGCCGATCGCCTCGAGGATGCCGATTCAGTTATCTTTCTTGCTCGCAATGAGATGGGTGAAAGCATCGGTTTTACCCAGCTTTACCCAGCTTTACCCGGCATTCTCTTCCATTGCCATGAAGCGGATGTGGTATCTCAACGATCTCTTTGTCATCGAGTCAGCCCGCCAGCAGGGAGTGGCGCGAGCCCTGTTAAAACGGGTGGCAAGTTTTGCCAAAGAGACAGATGCGCTGACTGTAAAGCTGGCCACAGCCGTATCCAATCATCCTGCCAAATCGCTCTACGAATCAGAGGGATATCAGAAGGTCATCGCCTTTGATCACTACACCCAACGGGTTTAGGTGAGGCAGAGGGCACCGTTTATAGGCAACTTGTTTGCTCCCTTCTCCCCTCGCGGGAGAAGGGCTGGGGATGAGGGGGATAGGAGCTCACATTTACTCTGCCGGCATCAGCTCCAGCACCATGCAGATCTCGCAGGCATCGTGGCCGGTACAGCCGAGCGGCCCAGGCAGATGTTCGAAGCCGAGGGATTCGTAGAGCGTGGTCGCCTCGCGCAACACCTCTGTGGTTTCCAGATAGCAGCGCTGGTAACCGAGGGTGCGTGCCTCGTCCAGTGCCAGCAGCACCAGCCGTCGACCCAGCCCCAACCCGCGCAGGGAGGGCATGAAGTACATCTTCTGCAGCTCGCAGACCTGATCCTCTTCCCCCGCCAGCGGCGCTATGCCGCCGCCGCCGAGGATGGTGCCATCAGGCCCTTCGATCACCCAGTAGCGGCTCATCTCCCCCAGATAGGTCTCGTGCAGTCGATCGAGGTCAGGGTCGGCCACCCCGTAGCCCTTGTCGGCGGTGAGGCCGTATTCGGCGGAGACGGCGCGCACCACAGCGGCGATATGGGGATTGTCGGCGGCAGTGATGGAACGGATGCGGTAGCCCTGCTGACGGCGGGCACGGGAGAGGGCGCTGCGGTAGAGACGCAGGCCGGCCCACAACTGCTCACGTTCGCTCAGGGTGAGCTGGGCCAGGGTCTCTTCCATGGCGCTGTCCATCTCCTGATGCAGCACCAGTAGTTGGGCCTGGCCGGCGATGGTGAGGCGCGCCTCCTTGCTGCGTCCATCGGACGGATGGGGGTGCCAGCTGATGAGCTCCCGTTCGGCGAGGCGGGCCAGCGGGCGGCTGGCATTGGACTTGTCGATGCGCAGCCGCTCGGCCAGTTGCTGGTTGGTGGCGGGGCCGCTCTCCAGTTCGATTAGCAGATGCGCTTCGAGCGGGGTCAGTGCCAGCTCGCCACACTGCTGGGAGAGCATGCCGAGTTCGCGAACCAGATCGCGCGACAGGGCGCGCAGGGGACGGGGATCCATATCAGGGCTTCCTATTTGGTTGTCTTCAACAACCAATATAGCCAACTAGTTGTCACTGGCAACCTTTTTATGGGGGTTGAGTGGTGGATCATGAGGCGGACAAGGAGAGGCCGGACATAAAAAAGGGCCCGAAAGGGGCCCAAACATTGGAAACCCGCGCCCGGGGGCGCGGATCCCATCCTTGGTTGGTCATGAACCGGCGTGTTTACACCAGCTCTGTCAGCATGGCGTCGGCATAAGGGGTCAGTGCCTCGCCCTTCTGCACTTTGGCGAGATAGTCCGGGTTGGCGATCAGCGGGCGGCCAATGGCGATGAGGTCGAACCGGTTGGCTTTGATGGCATCCAGAGCTGTGTCGGCGCTGTAGTTGCCAACTCCGACCAGATGGCCGTCGTAGTGGGCGCGCAGATAGTCGGAGGCGTGGCCATCCAGATAGTCAAAGGTGAGGCTGTCATCGAAGATGCCCAGATGCACATAGGCCAGGGCGCGCTGGTTCAGCTCGGCCAGCAGATAATCGAACACGGCGCGATCCCGCTTGTCACCTTCCAGATGCACATAGGCACCGGGGGAGAGCCGCAGGCCCACCCGCTCAGATCCGATGCGGGCGTTGACCGCATCCACCACTTCCAGTGCGAAGCGACTCATGTTTTCCGGGCTGCCGCCGTACTGATCGGTACGCAGGTTGCTCGAATGGTGCAGGAACTGATCGATGAGGTAGCCGTTGGCACCGTGGATCTCCACCCCGTCAAAACCTGCTTCAATGGCGTTGGCAGCGGCCTGGGCGTAATCCTCGGCCAGCTGGCCTATCTCGGCCACTGTCAGGGGACGGGGGACCTGATACTCCAGCTCGCGCATGCGCGGTACCGTGCCCTCATGGGCGACGGCAGACGGTGCCAGCACTTCGCCATGATGGAAGAAAGGATGGGAGAGGCGACCCACGTGCCACAGTTGGGCGAAGATTTTGCCGCCATTGGCGTGTACGGCGCTGGTGACTTTTTTCCAGCCTTCGATCTGCTCCGGGCTGTAGAGTCCGGGGGTATTGGGATAGCCCTGGCCGTCCGGACGAATGATGGTGGCTTCGGAGATGATGAGACCGATGTCGGCACGACGGGCGTAATAGGCGGCCATCTGTTCGGTGGGCACCAGGCCCGGGCCGGCCATGCAACGGGTGAGCGGTGCCATCATGAAGCGATTCGCGAGGGTGAGGGTGTCGTTGAGGCGATAGGGCTGAAACAGGGTATTCATGATCGTCTGTCCTGAGGGAGTGATTCTTGAACGTGCATTCAAGACGTTTTTTGTTTTGTGTGCAAGTCTTTTTTGAACGAGCATTCAACATGGGTTGGTCTTGCCTGCCTGCTGGGGTAAACTTGCCGCCCTTTTTGTTCCCCCTCATCGGCTCTGCGCCGGTGATCGCTTTTTCAACGGAGAAACCATGCGCAGCGCCGAGTTCAACCGGGACGACGTCTTGCGAAATGCCATGGAGGCATTTCGGGCCAAGGGTTACGCCAAGACCACCATGCAGGAGCTGGTGGCGGCGACCGGGTTGCATCCGGGCAGCCTCTACGCGGCGTTTGGCAATAAACGCGGCCTGCTGCTGGCGGCGGTCGATCACTATGTGCAGGAAAAAAGCGCGCTGCGCCGTGGCTTCTTTGCCGGCCAGAGTCCGCTGGCGGGGGTGCAGGCCTACCTCAGCCAGATAGTGAACGATGCCCTGTGCGGCACCTGTCTGGTGACGCGTACCCTGATGGAGTTGGCGGAGCAGGACGAAGAGCTGCACCTGCGGCTCAAGGCCATCTATGCCGAGCTGGACGCCGATCTGGCGCAGATCCTGAGTCTCGCCCAGCAGCGCGGGGATCTGGTGGCCGATCGCGATATCCCGACTCTGACCGCCTTCCTGCTGATCAATATCCAGGGTCTGGTCACCTTCGCCCAGTGCCGCCCCGACCGCGCCCTGCTCGATGGCGTCGTCACCCAGCTGATGACGGCCCTGCGAGCCTGAGTCGTAGGGGGATCTGATGGCCCTTCAGCCTTTCAGGCTCAGGGCTAGCTGCAGAAAACAAAAAGCGCGCCGATTGGCGCGCTTTTTTATACCAGCAGTGGCGGCGTGGGATTAACGACCCAGCTTGGCCTTGAGCATGGCAACGATCTCTTTGATCGCCACTTCCTGCTTCTCGCCGGAGCGGCGGCACTTGTACTCCACCACGCCGTTGTCCAAACCGCGATCGCCGATGACGATGGCGTGTGGCACACCCAGCAGCTCCATGTCGGCGAACATCACGCCCGGGCGCTCTTTGCGGTCATCGAACAGCACGTCCACACCGGCGGCTTTCAGCTCGGCGTAGAACTGCTGTGCCTGCTCGGCCACTCGCTCGGATTTGTGCATGTTCATCGGCACTATGGCCACTTCGAACGGAGCTATGGCGTCTGGCCAGATGATGCCGTACTGGTCGTTGTTCTGCTCGATGGCCGCAGCCACCAGACGGGAAACCCCGATACCGTAGCAACCCATCTCCATGGTGACGGACTTGCCGCCCTCGTTCAGCACGCTCGCCTTCATGGCTTCGGAGTACTTGGTACCCAGCTGGAAGATGTGGCCCACTTCAATGCCGCGCTTGAGCAGCAGCTTGCCCTGGCCGCAGGGGCTCGGGTCGCCTTCCACCACGTTGCGCAGGTCGGCAACTTCATAGGTAGCGATGTCGCGATCCCAGTTTGCACCGGTCAGGTGGAAGCCGGTCTCGTTGGCGCCGCAGACGAAGTCCGCCAGATGGGCGGCGCTGCGATCGGCAATGATGCGACCAGCAAAGCCGACCGGACCGATGGAGCCCGCATCGCAACCAGCGGCAGCCTTGATCTGCTCGTCGTTGGCGAAGGTCAGCGGGTTGGCAACACCCGGGAGCTTCTCGGCCTTGATCTCGTTCAGCTCGTGATCGCCACGCAGTACCAGGGCGATGACGGCCTGCTTGCCGTGCTCATCCGCTTCGGCCAGTACCAACAGGGTCTTGGCGATGGCGGTCGGTGCCACGCTCAGGAAAGCAGCTACTTCGTCGATGGTGTGGACGTTTGGAGTGGCAACCTTGGTCAGGGCTTTGGTTGCGGCAGCGCGCTCGCCAACGGGTGCCAGCGCTTCGGCCATCTCTATGTTGGCGGCGTAATCTGAGGTATCGGAGAAGGCAATCAAGTCTTCACCGCTCTCGGCTAGTACCTGAAATTCATGGGATCCGGTACCGCCGATGGAGCCGGTATCGGCCTGTACAGGACGGAAGTTCAGCCCCATGCGGGTAAAGGCGGCGCAGTAGGCGGCGTGCATCCGCTCGTAGGTCTCGATCAGCGAGGCCTTGTCGATGTGGAAGGAGTAGGCGTCCTTCATCAGGAACTCGCGACCGCGCATCACGCCGAAACGGGGACGCACTTCATCGCGGAACTTGGTCTGGATCTGGTAGAGGTTGAGCGGCAGCTGCTTGTAGCTGTTCACTTCGTAACGGACCAGGGAGGTGATCACCTCTTCGTGGGTCGGACCCAGCACGAAGGGGCGGTTGTGGCGGTCGGTCAGGCGGCACAGCTCGGGGCCGTAGTCGTCCCAGCGGCCTGACTCCTGCCACAGCTCGGCGGGTTGTACCACCGGCATGGAGACTTCGATGGCGCCAGCATTGTTCATCTCTTCGCGAACAATGTTCTCGATCTTTTTCAGTACCCGCAGGCCGGACGGCAGCCAGGCATACATGCCGGAGGCCAGTTTGCGGATCATGCCGGCGCGCAGCATCAGCTGATGACTGACGACTTCGGCGTCGGACGGGGTTTCCTTGAGAGTGGAAAGCAGGTATTGGCTGGTACGCATCGCTCGTGACCTTAGATAAGACGGGCCGCGGGGCCCTGGATAAATTCAAGAGCGGAATTTTAACAGGGAGGGCCCTGTGGCCCAAGGGCTAAATTTAGCGCAGCGGGAGAAAGCGGGGGCGGGGCCCCCGCCCGTGTCAGACCCGAAATTGCGACAGCAGTCGCTGTTGCAGCAGGCTGGCCTGATGGAGGGAGGAGGCCAGCTGCAGGCACTCCTGCGCCTCCTGCTCTCCTGTCTGGGCCTGCAGGCTGATGCCGGAGACCTTGTCCGAGGTGTGGCTCAGGGTGTGGGAGAGCTGACCTGTGGCATCCGCCACCTGCTGCACCATGTCGGCCAGATGGTCGATGGCTTCCTCCACCTTGAACAGGATCTGCTTGGTGTTGTCGGAGTCCTCCATCCCCGATTCCACGGTTTTCAGGTTGCGCTGCATCATCAGATAAGCCTTCTCGGTCTGCTGCTGAATGCTGTTGATCACCTCGGTTATCTCGGCGCTGGAGGCGGCGGTGCGGTTGGCCAGGGTGCGTACCTCGTCCGCCACTACGGCAAAGCCCCGGCCCATTTCGCCGGCCCGGGCTGCCTCGATGGCGGCGTTGAGGGCCAGCAGGTTGGTCTGCTCCTTGAGGGCGTTGATGGCATTGGCACATTCTCCCACTTCCACCACCACTCGCTGCATGCCTGCGCTGGCAGAGGCCACATACTGACTGCTCTCCGTGGTCAGCTGACGGACCTGATTGGCATTTTGCGCGGCCAGACTGCAGTTATCCGAGATGGAGGTGGCGACCTGTACCATCTGCTCGCTGTCGTGGTGCAACGCCTGGGCATGCTCGGCGGTCTGACGACTGCTCTGGCTGATGGCCTCGACCCGGTTGACCGAGGTGTGCACGTGGTCGCTGATGTGCTGATTGTTGTCCATGGTGGAGCTGATCATCTTTTGCAGCTTTTCGATGAAGCGATCAACGCTGCCCGCCAGCGAGCCTAGCTCGTCGTCCCGCTTGAGGTTGATGCGCGCGTTGAGATCCCCGTCGCCCGCGGCTATGTCCTGCATGCGTTTGTCAACTTGCAGCAGGGGGTTGACTATGGTGCGTACCAGCCAGAAGCCACACAGAGTGACAATCAGCAGGCTCAGCACCAGACCGCCCAGGATCAGGTTTTTGGTATAGCCGATGATGGTATTGAGCTGGTTCACCTGATCCTCGACGGTCGCATCGCCCTGGGCCTCGACCTCGACCAGCGCCTGTTTGAGTTGTTCGGCACTGCTCTCGTAAAGAGCCAGCTGGCGCTGGTAATCAGTCAGGGCCGCGATCCACTCACTTGTCAGCCGCGTGCTGTCGGCCAGCAGGGCGCGATACTGAGTGGAAAGCGACTGGCCGGCAAACTCCCCTTCACCGGGCACATCGAACAGGCCGGTCGCCAGCATGCCGTCCACCGCTTCCTGATAGAAGCGGTTTGCCTCCGCCAGTTCGGCCTGGATGGCGGGGGTGGGGCCTTCACTCTGCATCTTCTCCAGAGCATAGAGCTGACGCAGGAAACCTATGTTGGCCTCCATGCCGCCGTCAGCCGCCTGCCAGCGGGTGGAGAGGCCGCCGTTCCAGCTGATGGCCTGATCAGGGGACTGGGTGAGGCTCTCGACCGCGCCATCACCGATCACCTCCAGCTGGGTTGAGAGGCGTGACATGCGCTCCGAACTGGCGCGCAGTGCCTGATCGATACCGGTAAAGGTGCGGTAGAGCGTCAGCAGTTTTTCCTGCTGTTGCTGATACGTCTGCTCATGCTGGTTCATGGTACTGATGGCCGTCGTATCGATGAGCTTGCCTTCCTCAACCCGTTGCAGGGCCTCGGTGGCTGCCTGTTTGGCTCGCTGCAGCTCGGGCTCGTCGAGGGGCATGCCTCTGAGCATTTTCTGGATATACAGGGACTGGTTGCCCAGCTCGATGGATCCCTCCATGGCGCCATCGGCGGTTTGCCAGGCGGCGCCCAATACATAGGAGAGCAAGTCGGCCAGCCGCTGGCTGCCATACCAGCCGATCGCGCCCATGCCCAGTGTGCAACTGAGCAGGATAGTCAGCCCAAGATTCGATGTAGTGACAATTTTCATGATGCAGGACCTTCCTTGGTTCCGAACAAACCCAACTCAGTGTTCTATCAATGGCCAAGATCCGCCATTCCCGGTGGAAAATAAAGTTACTGCCCAGATCCGATCCAAGCATGGCTCCGAAAGCGCCAGAATGCCGAGAATCCTCTGTCATCCGTCATAGCCCTATGCTGGATACTTATCCAGTTATTCTTTATGCTATGACCCAATTTACAGATAGATGGTTTGGCGAGGAGAGAGCCGTGATTGGTCGCTTGAGAGGCGTAGTCATTGAGAAACAACCCCCCGAGGTGCTGCTGGAAGTCGGGGGCCTGGGTTATGAAGTACAGATGCCCATGAGCTGCTTCTATGATCTGCCCGAGATCGGCAAGGAAGTGACCATCCACACTCACTTCGTGGTGCGGGAAGATGCACAGCTGCTGTATGGCTTCAATCACAAGCAGGAGCGGGCGCTGTTTCGCGAGCTGATCAAAACCAATGGCGTCGGCCCCAAGCTGGCGCTGGCCATTCTCTCCGGCATGACCGCCACCCAGTTTGTGCTGAGTGTCGAGCGTGAGGAGATAAGCTCCCTGATCAAGTTGCCAGGCGTGGGCAAGAAGACCGCCGAGCGGCTGGTGGTGGAGATGAAGGACAGGCTCAAGGGCTGGGTCAGCCACGATCTCTTCTCGCCGGCCGAGATCAGCCTGCCAGCCAGGGAGAGCGTCCTGCGTGCCCCGGATTCGAGCGAAGAGGCGGCCAGTGCACTGGTGGCGCTTGGCTACAAGCCGCAGCAGGCCAGCCAGATCGTCAGCAAGATAGCCAAAGAGGGAATGTCGGTTGAAGATATCATCCGTGAATCCCTGCGTAGTCTGGTGTGAGGTAGGCAATGATTGAAGCGGACCGTCTCATTTCCGCCACTGGCGTGCGTGAGGATGAGATCATCGATAGGGCCATACGGCCAAAGATGCTGGCCGATTACACAGGTCAGGATCCCGTCTGCGAGCAGATGGAGATCTTCATCGAGGCGGCCCGCCAGCGTGGTGAGGCACTCGATCACCTGTTGATCTTCGGCCCGCCGGGTCTGGGCAAGACAACGCTTGCGAACATAGTCGCCAACGAGATGGGGGTCAACATCAAGACCACCTCGGGCCCTGTGCTGGAGAAAGCCGGTGATCTGGCTGCCCTGCTCACCAATCTCGAACCGAACGACGTCTTGTTTATCGATGAGATCCACCGTCTCAGCCCAGTGGTGGAGGAGGTGCTCTATCCGGCGATGGAGGATTACCAGCTCGACATCATGATAGGGGAGGGCCCTGCCGCTCGCTCCATCAAGCTCGACTTGCCACCCTTTACCCTGATCGGGGCCACCACCCGGGCCGGCTCCCTGACCAGCCCGCTGCGGGATCGTTTCGGCATCGTCCAGCGGCTGGAGTTTTACAACGTCAAGGATCTGACCGATATCGTCTCTCGCAGTGCTCGCTGTCTGGGACTGGAGATGACAGGTGACGGCGCCCTGGAGTTGGCCCGTCGCTCTCGCGGTACGCCGCGTATTGCTAACCGCTTGTTGCGCCGGGTGCGCGACTTTGCCCAGGTCAAGTCTGATGGCCGGATCGATGGACCCATAGCGGCCCGTGCCATGGACATGCTGGACGTGGACAATGAAGGTTTCGACTTCATGGACCGCAAGCTATTGTTGGCTGTCATAGACAAGTTTATGGGGGGCCCTGTGGGTCTCGATAACCTGGCGGCTGCCATAGGTGAAGAAAAAGATACTATCGAGGATGTACTGGAACCTTATTTGATCCAGCAGGGCTACTTGCAACGTACACCCAGAGGGCGGATGGCGACACCAAGAGCTTATGCACATTTTGGCCTGCAACGGCCAGATGAAAGGTGAAAACAGCTGTTTGAACAAAAAACCGCCATCAAGGGCGGTTTTTTGTTATCCGGACATAAAAAAGCCCACGGCACAGGCGGTGGGCAAAGACAATTCAGGATGGATGTTCACAGACAGTGAGTGCGTCTGGACACAGACCGGAAAAAACAGAGGAGCCGTCGCGAGGCCTCAGAGTCGGTTCATTTGATAGAGCTGAACGAACGAAAGCTTGTAGTAACGGATGGTTTTAGCAACAAACTTTTTCATCTTAAATTCCAATAGACAGGTTCGAAATGTTCATCGAATACGTGCCGGGAACCCGGATTGACCGGCCTGTATCCAAGGGGATGCCCTCACTGCGAGGCGCATTGTAGGGGCTCTGTCTGACTCGGACAAACAAGAAAAATTGAGCATGTCAGATTAGATTAACTAATCATTTATCTGGTCTGTTCAATTAGCATGAAAATGCGTTTTTACTGGTTTTAAATTGAGTTAGTTGGCAGCGTTGGCAGGCGGGGGAAACATAATGAAATTCACGTTGGAAGTCATTTTTTAACAGAACTGCCACTTATTGATCGAGATAATAAAATTGATTTAAATCAATGATTTGTGATTTTCATTTTTTTGTGACACAGCTCTCCAAATTAAATGGAATTGAGCGTGAAAATGCCTTTAAAAGGCATGTATTCATGGTGGTTTTACATTGATTTCAATCAAATAAAGGTGATATAAAACACCGGTCATTATGGGCAGGAATAAAGCAAGCTAGATTGTTTTGCAATTGTTAAACATTAGCTTTTTTTGTTCCTCAATATTGCCTTGTTGTTAATGCTGGTAGCAGTCGAAACCGGTCGTCAGTGCAAACTGGAACATGACCGATCATTCGGGGACTTCCAACGGAAGCTTTGTCCTTAAAACTTAAAATAGCCGTGCCAATAATCGGTGAGGAAACATCATGATTGCTGAGCATGTGGTAGACCTATCGCGGTTCCAATTTGCTGCGACGGCCCTTTATCACTTCCTGTTTGTGCCCCTGACGCTCGGAATGGCCTTCATTCTGGCGATCATGGAATCTGTCTATGTGATGACCAACAACACTGTCTACCGGGACATGACCAAGTTCTGGGGCAAGTTGTTTGGTATTAACTTCGCCCTCGGGGTTACCACAGGGCTGACCATGGAGTTTCAGTTCGGTACCAACTGGGCTTACTACTCCCACTATGTCGGCGATATCTTCGGGGCCCCGCTGGCCATCGAAGGGCTGATGGCGTTCTTCCTGGAATCCACCTTTGTCGGCATGTTCTTCTTTGGTTGGGACCGCCTGACCAAGCGTCAGCATCTGGCTGCCACCTGGTTGATGGCGCTGGGAACCAACCTTTCCGCCCTCTGGATCCTGGTTGCCAACGGCTGGATGCAGAATCCGGTCGGTGCCGAGTTCAACTTCGAGTCCATGCGGATGGAGATGGTGAGCTTCGCCGAGCTGGTCTTCAACCCGGTCGCTCAGGTCAAGTTCGTCCATACGGTCGCGGCTGGCTACACCACGGGCGCCATGTTCGTGCTGGGCATCTCTTCTTACTACCTGCTGAAGAATCGTGATGTGGCCTTCGCCCGTCGCTCCTTCGCCATCGCAGCTGCCTTCGGTATGGCCTCCATCCTCTCTGTGCTGATCCTGGGTGACGAGTCCGGCTACGAGACAGGTGAAGTGCAGAAGGTGAAGCTGGCGGCCATCGAAGCCGAGTGGGACACAGAACCTGCACCGGCTGCATTTACCCTGTTCGGCATTCCGAATCAGGAAGAGATGCGTACCGATTACGCCATCAAGATCCCCTATGCGCTCGGCATCATTGCTACCCGCTCTCTGGACGGCCAGGTGACCGGCCTCAAGGATCTGAAGAGCGAGCACGAGCTGCGTGTGCGTAACGGCATGAACGCTTACGACCTGCTGACCAAGCTGCAATCCGGCGACAAGTCCGAAGATACCCTGGCACGCTTCGATGAAGTGAAACAGGATCTCGGCTACGGTCTGCTGCTCAAGCGTTACACCAGCAATGTGACAGACGCGACCGACGAACAGATCAAGGCCGCCGTGGATGACTCCATCCCGCAGGTTCTGCCGCTGTTCTTCGCTTTCCGCATCATGGTTGCCTGCGGCATGCTGATGCTGGTACTGATCGGTCTGGCCTTCTATGACAGTGCTCGTCACCGTATCGGTGAGCGCAAGTGGCTGCTCAAAGCCCTGCTGTGGGGTATCCCGCTGCCCTGGATCGCCATCGAGGCGGGCTGGTTTGTCGCCGAGTATGGCCGTCAACCCTGGACCATAGCCGAAGTGCTGCCGACCTCGCTCTCTGCATCCAACGTGCCTGCGTCCGAGATCTGGTTCTCCCTGATCGGGATCTTCCTGTTCTATACCGTACTGCTGATCATCGAGATGTACCTGATGTTCAAGTATGCGCGTCTGGGCCCAAGCAGCCTGAAGACGGGCAAGTACCACTTCGAACAGAGCAAGGTATAAGGAGAGTAACCCATGTTTGATTACGAAATGTTGCGTCTGGTCTGGTGGGTACTGGTTGGCGTCTTGCTGATCGGCTTCGCCATCACCGACGGTTTCGATATGGGGGTGGGCGCACTGCTCCCCTTCGTCGGCAAGAAGGATGTGGAGCGTCGGGTGATGCTCAACACCATGGGCCCGCACTGGGAAGGCAACCAGGTATGGCTGGTCACGGCGGGCGGTGCCCTGTTCGCGGCCTGGCCCATGGTCTATGCGGCGGCCTTCTCGGGCTTCTACATCGCCATGATCCTGACCCTGATGGCGCTCTTCTTCCGTCCGGTCGGTTTCAAGTATCGCTCCCTGCGTGAAGACGCCAAGTGGCGCAGCAACTGGGACTGGGCACTGTTCGCCGGTAGTGCGGTTCCCCCCATAGTGTTCGGGGTGGCCTTTGGCAACTTGTTGCAGGGCGTGCCGTTCGAATTCAACCAGTTCATGATGCTGACCTATCACGGCAACTTCTTCGGCCTGCTCAATCCGTTCGGCATTCTGGCCGGTCTGGTGAGTCTGTTCATGCTGGTCACTCAGGGTGCGACCTGGCTGATGATGAAGACCGATGGTGAGGTGCTGGCGCGTTCCCGCACTGCTGCCATGATCTGCTCCCTGCTGACTCTGGTACTGTTCGGCCTGGCTGGCTGGTGGGTGAGTGGCATGGACGGCTACGTGGTCGTCAAGGCGGCTGCGACCGATGCGGTCTCCAATCCCATGAACAAGGAAGTGGTGCGCCAGGCCGGTGCCTGGATGAACAACTATGCCCTCTATCCCTGGATGATAGCCGCGCCGGTACTGGGCCTCTCCATGAGCCTGCTCACTGCGCTGTTTGCCAAGCTGAATAAAGGCTGGGTGGCGTTTACCTGTTCTTCATTGGCGGTTGCCTGCGTGATCCTGACCGCAGGCTTCTCCATGTTCCCGTTCGTGATGCCCTCGAGCCTCGAGCCGTCACTGAGCCTGACCATGTGGGATGCCACCGCATCGTTCAACACCCTGAAGGTGATGACGGTGGCGGCAGCTATCTTGGTACCGATTGTGCTGGCTTATACCATCTGGACCTACGTCAAGATGTTTGGTCGGGTGACCAGCAAGCACATCGAAGACAACCAACAATCGCTCTACTAAGAAGGTGCCCTGATATGTGGTATTTCACCTGGATCCTGGGTCTGTTGCTGGCGTGTTCATTTGGCATCATCAATGCGCTCTGGCTGGAACACAGCGAGAACATGGATCGTCAGATCGATGAAGACAAGTGATCGGCTCGCCCGGTTGGCCGCTCCTCTGGAGCGCCAACCCTGGCAGGGGTTGATGTTGGTAGCGGCGGCCCTGTTGGCCGTCGCTATTTTACAGGCCCCCAACCTGGTGGCCGCCAACACCAGTGAGCATGGGCTGTTGCTCGCTCCCTGGCTGATGTGGGCGGTCTGTTGCGGCGTCATGCACGGGCTGGGATTTCATCCCCGCAGCCTCATTGGCCGAGTGCTGTTTTGCCCCTGGCTCGCCTTGCCCAGTTTGTTGTATGGGCTCTGGTTGACCCAAGGCTATTTCCTTTCATAAAAAACGGGGGGAGGCAGGATTTCCCTGTCTCCCCCTGCTTCTTTCCTATTCAGCCCTGCGCTATGATAGCCCCCCATCTGACTGTCGAATGGATCACAGATTTTTATGGGGGAAGTCTCTGAGTTTCCGGTACGTGTCTACTACGAAGACACTGACGCCGGGGGCATCGTCTACAACGCCAATTATCTCAAGTTTATGGAACGTGCTCGCACCGAGTTTCTGCGCAGCGGCGGCATCGAACAGGATGTCTTGCTGCAAGCCGGATTCGCGTTTGTGGTGAGTCGAACAGAGATCGATTTCCGCTCGGCGGCCCGTTTTAATGAATTGTTGACCGTAATAACGCAAGTGACTGAAGTGAAACGTGCATCCATGCGCTTCTCACAGCAGATCCTGGCGGCTGATGGACGACTGATCACCCAGGCCATGGTACAGATAGCCTGTGTCAGTCATCCGCATATGAAACCTGTTGCAATACCAGAAAATGTGAAGGGAGTGCTGTTAAGTGCACGCTGAAATTTCGTTTATTGGCCTGTTTTGGCAAGCCAGCCTGTTGGTAAAACTGGTCATGATGACCCTGATGGGGATGTCGGTTGTCTCCTGGGCGCTGATCTTTCAACGCTCCAAGGTCATCAAGGCGGCCAATCTGGCATCCGAGCAGTTTGAAGACCGCTTCTGGTCCGGGGTCGATCTCAACCGCCTCTATCAGGAGTCTTCCTCCCGCCGCGATGATATCGAAGGCATGGAAGACATCTTCTATTCCGGCTTCAAGGAGTATGCTCGCCTGCTCAAGGCGGGCGCCCGTGGCCAGGATGCGGTGATGGACGGTACCTATCGTGCCATGCGGGTATCGCTTTCCCGCGCGGTGGACGAGCTGGAATCCAACCTGCCCGTGCTGGCAACCGTCGGCTCCATCAGCCCCTATATCGGCCTGTTTGGTACCGTATGGGGCATCATGAACGCCTTTATCGCCCTGGGCCAGGTACAGCAGGCTACTTTGCAGATGGTGGCTCCAGGTATCGCGGAAGCGCTGATCGCGACCGCCATGGGCCTGTTTGCCGCCATTCCTGCGGTTATTTTCTATAACCGGTTTACCAACAAGGTAGAGAAGCTGGAGAACGCCTACGCCAACTTCATGGACGAGTTCACCACCATACTGAACCGTCAAATTGCACAGCAGCAGGGTGATCAGTAATGCAAACCTATCAGCGGATCCGGCGCAAGAAGGTGTGCGAGATCAACGTGGTTCCCTATATCGACGTCATGCTGGTGCTGCTTATCATCTTCATGGCGGTGACGCCGGTGATCACGCAAGGGGTCAAGGTTGACCTGCCGCAAGCAGAATCCGAGCAGTTGCCGGAAGATGCCAAGCCCCCCTTCATTGTCAGCGTCAATACCGAAGGCGAGTACGTCATCAAGGCCGGTGAGGCCGACGATGAGCCGGTGCCGGCCGGGACGCCCGAGGCGATGCAGCAATACATCACCGAAAAGGCCATGGGCTATCTGGCCATCAACCAGAACGCCCCCGTCGTGGTGGCGGGTGACAAGTCCGTGCGCTACGAAGAGGTGATACTGCTGATGGTGGCCCTCAAGAATGCGGGCGTGCCTCAGGTTGGCCTGATGACAGATCCGGTGAACTGACGGAGATGGATGTGAAGCGTGGTATTTCCGGTTATCTCATCGCGTCGCTGCTGCTGCACCTGATCGTCGGCATCATTTTGCTGGTCGGGGTCGACTTCAGCAAACCGAAGCGGCCAGAGTCCAAGGGGCAGATCATCAATGCCGTCATGCTTGACGAGAACTTCCTCAACGAACAGGCCAAGCAGATCCAGCAGCAGAAGTCTCAGCCCAAGCCCCAGAAGGTAGAGAAAGAGCAGGATAAGGAAGACACGGACCTCGCCAAGCGTGAGCTGGCCCAGCAGCAGGAGCGGCTGCGTATCGCCGAGACCAAGCGCAAGGAAGCCGAAGAGGCGACCCGCAAGGCCGAGGCTGAGAAGCAGAAAAAAGTCGCCGAGCAGAAGCTGGCGGAAGAGAAGGCGCAGAAAGCCGAGGAAACCCGCAAGCTGGAAGAGCAGAAAACCAAGCAAGCCGAGGCTGAACGCAAGGCGGCAGAAGCCGAGAGCAAGGCGCTGGCGCTGAAGAAGAAAAAGGAACAAGAGAAGAAAGAGGCCGAGGAGAAGCAAGCCAAGGCTGAGGCTGCCAAGAAAGCAGAAGCGGACAAGAAGGCCAAGCAGGAAGCCGAGCAGAAAGCCAAGGCCGAAGCGGACAAGAAAGCCAAAGCAGAGGCCGAGAAAAAGGCCAAGGCGGAAGCGGACAAGAAAGCCAAGGAGGCCAAGGAAGAAGCTGCCAAGAAGGCAAAAGCTGACGCAGAGAAGAAAGCCAAGGCTGAAGCCGACAAGCAGGCCAAGATAGCGGCCGAGCGCAAGCGTAAAGCAGCCGAGCAAGCCAAGTTGCAAAAAGAGATGGAAGACATGATGCAGCAGCAGCTGGCGGCTGAGGCCAATGCTCGCAGTCAGGCGGCATCGGCAGCAGCGCAAGGTGAGGTCGACAAATATGCGTCTCTCATCAAGGCCACTGTTGAGCGTTATATGATTTTGGACCCCACCATGCGGGGCAAAACATGTACTATCGGCGTACGGCTTGCCAGCACTGGTTTTGTCATCTCGGTAGATAACGGCCAGGGTGACCCGGCAGTATGTCGTTCCGGCAAAGCGGCCGTATTGAAGGCAAACCAGTTGCCGGTGCCGAAAGATCCGGCAGCGTTCGAGTTGATGAAGGATCTGCGCCTTCAGCTAGCGCCAATGATTTAAGAAAGTGTTTCTGCTTTGATTGGCAAGGGTTGTTGATCAGAGAACTGAGTCTCAAATTGGAACTGAGAGTTTAAGCCATGATAAGAAAAGTGTTTTTTGCTTTGGTTGGCTGCTTGTTGCTGAGCCAGAGTGCTCAGGCGGCCTTGGACATCGTTATCACTGGCGGTATCGACAGTGCGCGACCCATTGCCATTGCCCCCTTCAAGTGGGAAGGCAATGGCCAGTTGCCGCAGGATATCGCGGAAGTGGTCTCCAACGACCTGATGCGCAGTGGCAAGTTCAAACCGCTGGCACGTGGCCAGATGCCGCAAACCCCTAGCTCAAGTGGCGAGATCAACTTCGCACCCTGGGCGTCCCAGGGGGTTGAGGCCGTCGTGGTCGGTTCCATTGCTGCGGTCGGCGACGGTACTTACAAGATCAACTTCGAGCTGGTCGACGTACTGAAGGGCCAGCTGGCCAAGACTCAGGGCGGGGAGAGCAACGGTTACATCCTGGACAGCCGAATGGCGACCATACCGGGTGCCCAGATGCGCCAGTTTGCTCACCGTATCTCCGACATCGTCTATGAGCGTCTGACGGGCGAGCGTGGTGCCTTCCTGACACGGATTGCCTATGTCTCCATAGAGCACGGTACCCAATTCCCGTATCAGCTGCGCATTGCCGATTACGACGGTTACAACGAGAAAACACTGCTGCGCTCCCGTGAGCCGCTGATGTCGCCAGCCTGGTCGCCGGATGGCAGCAAGTTGGCTTACGTGAGTTTCGAGAACCAGAAGTCTGAAATCTATGTGCAGGACATCTACAACCAGCAGCGCAGCCTGATTTCCAGTTTCCGCGGCATCAACGGGGCGCCAAAGTGGTCTCCTGATGGTCGTCGATTGGCTATCGTGCTGTCCAAAGATGGTCAGCCCGATATCTATGTCATTGATGTTGCAAGCAAGCAGCTGACAAGGGTGACAAATACCCGGGTGATCGATACTGAACCGGCCTGGATGCCTGACGGGCAAACTTTGATTTTCACCTCTGAACGTGGTGGCAAACCCCAGATTTATAGCGTAAATTTGGCGACTGGCGTCACTCGCCGGATGACCTGGGAAGGAGAATCCAACCAGGGTGCCTCTGTCACGCCGGACGGCAAGTCCATGGTGATGGTGACCCGGGTTCAGGGACAATATCGCATCGCTCGTCAAGATATGGAAAGCGGAGCAATGTTGGTATTGACCCAGAGTGCTCTGGATGAGTCGCCAAGTGTGGCTCCCAATGGCAGCATGATCATTTATGCCACCATCTATCAAGGTCGCAAGAGCCTGGCGTTGGTATCGACCGATGGTCGTTTCAAGGCGGTCCTTCCGACCAGTAGCGGTGAAATTCGTGCACCAGCTTGGTCGCCCTTTTTGAATTGATAAAAATTCGATTGTTTTTTGTTTTGTTATAAAGGTTTAAGGAAATAGCATGCAACTCAATAAACTGCTCAAGGGTTTGGCCATCGCACTGCCACTGTTCACCCTGGCCGCTTGTAGCTCCTCTTCTGATTCTGACGCCGCAGGCGCCGAGTCAGGTATGACCGACGGCATGGGCGGTGTACAAACCGGTGGCGCCAACGGTATGTTGTCCCCGGAAGAGCAGATGCGTCAGAAATTTGAAGCACTGCAACGTGACAACGTGATCTACTTCCCGTTTGATGGTTATGACATTCAGGGTCAGTACGCCGACCTGCTGGATGCACACGCCAGCTACCTGCGTGAGCGTCCGTCTGTCAAGGTGTTGATCGAAGGCCACGCCGATGAGCGCGGTACTCCGGAATACAACATCGCGTTGGGCGAGCGTCGTGCCAAGGCTGTTGCCAAGTATCTGCAAACCCTGGGTGTGCAGGCTGAGCAGCTCTCCATCGTCAGCTATGGCGAAGAGAAGCCGCTGGATCTGTCTCACACCGAGGATGCCTTTGCCAAAAACCGCCGTGCGGTTCTGGTTTACTAAGGTTTGATCCGAATTTAATTCGTATATAAGCAAGCGGCCATTTCGATGGCCGTTTTATTTGCACTAAACGCTAAGGTTTATTCCGAATGAAGCTCGTGTATAAGCAAGCGACTATTGTGATGGCCGTCTTATTTGCACTGAGTGCTCAGGCGGCTGCGCCTGTGAGCGACCTCAGTGGCAATGCCGGTGGTGGCGTGGCCCTCAGCGGCAACAATGGCGCCATCATGCCCACAGGCAGCCTGGAAGACAGGGTTGCCTTGCTGGAACGCACCCTCAATGCCCGTCTGCGTCTGCAGGCCGAATTGCAGCAACAGGTCGATTCCCTGCAAGGTGAGGTCTCTGAACTGCGTGGCCAGCTGGAGCAGCAAACCTACCAGATGGAACAGTCGCAAGAGCGTCAGCGTCAGCTCTATCAAGAGCTGGACAAGGTGGCCAACAGCAAGCCTGCTGCTGCCCCCGCCACGCCTGCGGCCGGTGCGAGTGCAGCCCCTGCGGCAAACTACTCTGCCAATCTGGATGAGAACCAGGCCTACGATGCGGCCGTGAACATGGTGCTCAAGGACAAGAACTACGACAAGGCCATTCCCGCCTTCGAAGGGTTCATCAAGCAGTACTCGAGTTCGAGCTATGTGCCGAATGCCCACTACTGGCTCGGTCAACTGCTGTTCAACAAGGGGGACAGGACCGGTGCCGCGGCGCAGTTCTCCACGGTAGCGAACAAGTTCAGCAAGTCTCCCAAGCGGGCCGATGCCCTGCTGAAACTGGGTATGCTGGCACAACTCGATGGCAAGAAAGCGGAAGCCAAAACCTTCTATGAGCAGGTGATCAAGGGCTATCCCAATACCTCGCCAGCCCAATTGGCCAAGCAGAGTCTGAGCAAGTTGTAACATTGCCGTAGGTCACTGTTTTCGTAACAATCTTGTAAATACGGCCCTGCTTTGTATGCGCAGTGAACAAACAGATTTAATTTAAGAATTTTCTATTGCGCCAGGATGATAAATCCGTAATATAGGCCGCCGTCAGAGCCGGAGCAGTATTGCAGCCGGTCCTGGTCGTGGTGAGGGTCGTTAGCTCAGTCGGTAGAGCAGTTGACTTTTAATCAATTGGTCGCTGGTTCGAATCCAGCACGACCCACCATTTCTCCATCAGGTGGAGACAGAATTCCCAGGTCGTTTAGCTCAGCTGGGAGAGCACCTCCCTTACAAGGAGGGGGTCACTGGTTCGATCCCAGTAACGACCACCAGATTTGTGAGTAGAGTTGAAACTGTTTGCCGAAGGTGAACAGTGCCAGGCAAAGGTGGGGGTCGTTAGCTCAGTTGGTAGAGCAGTTGACTCTTAATCAATTGGTCGCTGGTTCGAACCCAGCACGACCCACCAGTTTGGCAACAAGCATTCCCAGGTCGTTTAGCTCAGCTGGGAGAGCACCTCCCTTACAAGGAGGGGGTCACTGGTTCGATCCCAGTAACGACCACCAGTTTGTAAAAAAATGATTTAGATGGGTCGTTAGCTCAGTCGGTAGAGCAGTTGACTTTTAATCAATTGGTCGCTGGTTCGAATCCAGCACGACCCACCATCATTTCCAGAATCCCAGGTCGTTTAGCTCAGCTG
>NZ_JAACGB010000022.1:0-52254 GCF_029237345.1 Aeromonas sp. 2HA2
TGGTCGCTGGTTCGAATCCAGCACGACCCACCATCATTTCCAGAATCCCAGGTCGTTTAGCTCAGCTGGGAGAGCACCTCCCTTACAAGGAGGGGGTCACTGGTTCGATCCCAGTAACGACCACCAGATCAAAAAGCCCGCAACGACGCGGGCTTTTTTTATGGTCGTTTGTCATCAGGTTCTCAAGCGGTCCAGCTGGGTTGCCAGTGCGGTTGAGGCCTGCTCCAGCTCTTCGCTCAAGCGATGGCTGGCACTGGCCTCCTGGCCAATGGTGGTGGCAGCATCACCAATGCGCATCAGATTCTGGTTGATGTCGTCGCTGACCGCACTCTGCTGCTCGGCGGCAGTGGCCACCTGGCTGATGTGATCGTGGATCTGCTGGATCTGGGCGACCACCCGGTTGAGGGCCTCGAACGCCTGTTCCGTGCCCTCGACCGTGCTGGCCGAGCGGGTGATGCCTGTGCTCATCAGTTGCTGGCTGCTGCTCACCTCGGTTTGCAGGCTGCCGATGAGCTGGCCTATCTCGTCGGTGGACTCCCGGGTCTTGTTGGCAAGGGCCCGTACTTCGTCTGCCACCACCGCAAAACCTCGTCCCATGTCTCCCGCCCTTGCTGCCTCTATGGCGGCGTTCAGTGCCAGCAGGTTGGTCTGCTCGGCAATGGCCCGGATCACATCCAGAATACGGCTGATATTGGTGCTGCGCTGGGCCACCAGCGCCACCGCCTTGTCAGCCTGATGCATGTCTTCAACCAGGGTATGGATCTCGTTGCGGGCATTGCTCAGGGTCTGCTGGGCGGTATTGATGTGATGGGTGGCGGCTTCTGACTCCTGGGCGGCCTGTTCCGCGTAACCCGCCACGCTGACCGCAGTGGTGCTCATCTGGTGCATGGCGCTGACCACGCTCTCCAGTTCTATGCTCTGCTCATCCAGACTGGTGCGCATGGTGTCGGCCGTCTGCTTCATGCCCTGTGCCTGCTGGTGTACCTGCTGGCCTATCAGTTTGCTGCCCTGCACCATGCCGCGCAGCTTGCCGAGAAAGGCATTGAGATGTCCTGCCAGCTCGATCAGCTCCTGGTGGGTGTCGATCTGCATCTGCTGGGTCAAATCTCCCTCGTTGCTGGAGAGGTGGGAGACATGGCGGCTGATGAGCGACAAGGGGGCCGTGATGGTCTGGATGAACCAGATGAGCAGACCCAGTGCCAGCAGGGTGATGAGTGTCACTGTGATCAGCTGCTGTCGCTGCGCCGCCTGCATCAGATCCCCCAGCTGAGTGCTGATGGTGTTGGCCTGACTCAGTGCCAGCGCCTTGGGTACCTTGATCAGCAGCCACCACTGGGTATCGGCCGCCTCGATCCGTACAGGTTGTTGCAGGATGAAGTCGGTATCGGTATCCAGGGTTTGTCCTGTGGGGGCGCTCAGCCCGACCTCCGTCAGCGGACGGCCCAGCTTGTCGGCATGGCGGTTGCTGCCGACGATGAGACCCATCTTGCTGACCAGGGTCACGTCGGCCTGATTGTCATACAGGCTTTTACCCAGGCTTTCTGCCAGTTGCTGGAAAATGGGCAAGTTCATGTCGACACCGGTTATGCCAACGAACTTGCCCTCCTTGAGGATGGGTACCGTCAGGCTGGTCATCAACATCTGGTTGCCCGGGCTTATCTCGTAGAGGTAGGGCTCCATCAGGCAGGGGCGACGAGTATCCCGGCCGCACAGGTACCATTCGCTGTTGCGAATACCGAATTCGTTGACCGAGGTGTCGTACTTGGCTTCGCTGGAGGCAGCGTCCACTTGCTGTTGCGAGACCTGGCCACCCTGGTCCCGGACGAAGTAGATCTCCAGACTGCCCTTGTCGGGCACTGAGTGGGATGCGCCGGACTGCCAGCTGGCATCCTGGCCATCATAGCCATCGGCTTCAAACTGGGCATAAATGGAGCTGATCCCGCTCGCCTGCTGCAAGCGGCTGCCCAGCAGGGTTTCGACCTGGGGACGGGAGAGGGCGCGATCAGGCTGAGCCATGCTGCCCTCGAGCTGGGCGGCGATCCCCAGCGGCACCTGATAGGACTGTTGCAACAGGGCCCCTATTTGTACTGCGTAGCGCTCGGCCTGGAACTGCAGAGTGTGAGAGACCTCCTGCTCCAGCGCACTGCGGGTCTGGGCCATGATGTCGCTGCGCAGGGATTGCAAGGAGGAGGATTGCATCAGTGTCATGGCCAGTCCACTGGACAGAAAGAGGCCCATGGTGAGCAACAGCAGCTTGGTTTTGAGAGAGCGTTGTTTCATTCGACAACTCCTTTTGGCAAGAATGACAACGAATTACTTGAGTATATTCGGACACTTGCGTATCACCGGATTTGTTGATGGGTTTGTGGCCGGCTTCTGGTTATAATTTTTGCCTTTCCGAGCCTTGATGGAACAGTCGCAATGAGCAATGCACTGAGCAATATCCCTCCGGTGGTCGAGATGGACTACCCGTTCCCGGTCAAACCGGCCCCGCTGACCGCCGAGCAGAAAACGACCCTGATCGCAGACATCAAGGCACTGCTGAAAGAGCGTCAGGCCGTGCTGGTTGCCCACTACTACACGGATCCCGAGATCCAGGCGCTGGCCGAGGCCAGTGGCGGTTTCGTCGGTGACTCTCTCGAGATGGCCCGCTTTGGTCGGGATCATGCCGCGCAGACCCTGATCGTCGCCGGGGTGCGCTTCATGGGGGAGACCTCCAAGATCCTGAGCCCTCACAAGCGGGTACTGATGCCGACTCTGGAGGCCGAGTGTTCCCTCGATCTGGGTTGTCCCATCGATAAATTCTCGGCCTTCTGCGATGCCCACCCCGACCACATAGTGGTGGTCTATGCCAATACCTCGGCTGCGGTGAAGGCACGGGCTGACTGGGTGGTGACGTCCAGCATTGCGCTTGAGATAGTCGAACACCTCGACAGCCAGGGCCACAAGATCATCTGGGGCCCGGACAGGCACCTCGGTGCCTATATCGAGAAGAAGACGGGGGCCCAGATGCTGCGCTGGCAGGGCCACTGCATCGTCCATGACGAATTCAAGGCCAAGGCCCTGCGCGAGCTCAAGGAGCAGAACCCGGATGCGGCCGTGCTGGTGCACCCGGAATCTCCGGCTTCCGTCATCGAGCTGGCCGATGCGGTGGGCTCCACCAGTCAGCTGATCAAGGCGGCCAAAGAGCTGCCCCAGCAGAAGCTGATAGTGGCGACCGATCGCGGCATCTTCTACAAGATGCAGCAGGCTTGTCCGGACAAGGAGATGGTCGAGGCGCCGACCGGTGGCGATGGTGCCACCTGCCGTAGCTGCGCCCACTGTCCCTGGATGGCGATGAACGGCCTGGTGGCGATCAAGGAGGCGTTGACCGATGGCGCCGAGCGTCACGAGATCCTGGTGGATGAAGCCCTGCGGGTGAAGGCGCTGATCCCGCTGGATCGCATGCTGGACTTCGCTGCGGAACTCAAGCTAAAGACTCGGGGTAACGCCTGAGTGCGCGAAGAGTTGAATAGAAAGGCTGAATAGAAGAGGGCACCCGTTGGGTGTCCTCTTTCGTTATGGGGTTCGCGAAGACGAAGATCAGATGATCACGGTAGAGAGGCTGTGCTCCTCATCCGGTGCGATAACGACGCCAGCCTCGGCCGTGATGGCCGCTTCGACGCAGAGCATGGTGCGGTAGCCATCGTCGCTCATGTCCGCCATGGCGGTGGCCCCTTCCAGCCAGGGGGTCCAGACCACGACGCTGTCGTTGTTGCCGCTCACCACTTTAGTTGTGCGATCGCCATCCTTGACCATCACCATGGCCTCGGCTTGGTGGTAGACCCGATCAATGGCAGCTGTGAGCGTCAGAGCGCCCTGCTGCTGCCCATCCTGACCCGTCAGCTTGTCGGCGTAAGGCTCACCCAGCCCGATCACGCTGACAGCCTCTGGGGTGCTTATCTGCAGATAGGTGTGCAAGGCGGCATTATAGGCGACGGGGGCTTTACCCGTATTGCGGGTAGTCAGCACCAGCGAGAGTTCCTTGCCTATCAGCACGTCCAGTTCCAGCTCGAAAGGGTGCGGCCAGAGGGCACGGGTTGACTCATTGTCACGCAGAGAGAGATGTACCAGGGTGCCATCGCCGTGATCGGAGACGCCGTCCAGGGTCCAGAGGGTAGTGCGGGCAAAGCCATGGGAAGGCTTGCCACTGCCAACGCGGGCTGGCGCCGGGCCAAACCAGGGCCAGCAGACGGGGATACCGCCGCGGATGGGCTTGCTGCCATCCAGCACTGCCTTGTCGCTGAGCCAGATCGAGGCGGGTTCACCGTGACGCTGGTAGCGCAACACATGGGCGCCAAACAGGCTGATCTCGGCCTTGGCATCGCCATTGTCGATGGTGAGCAGGGGTTGGCCAGCTGCGTTGTGGCTGAGGGTACAGTGGGCAGTCAGAGAGCGTATCGGTTGCATGAGGACTCCTGTGCTCGCGCACATTCATGAAGAGAGGGTCGGAAAATCCAGGGGCCGAAATACAAAAAGGCGGCCAATGGCCGCCTTTTTCAAGCTACTTGATTGCGCATCCCAAATTACTTGGAGATGTGAGCGATCAGGTCCAGAACTTTGCTGGAGTAGCCCATTTCGTTGTCGTACCAGGATACAACTTTAACGAATTTGTCGTTCAGTGCGATACCGGCTTTGGCATCGAACACGGAAGTCTGACGCTCACCCAGGAAGTCAGTGGAGACCACTTGATCTTCGGTGTAGCCCAGCACACCCTTCATGGAGCCTTCAGAGGCTGCTTTCATGGCTGCACAGATTTCGGCGTAGGTAGCGGCTTTCTTCAGGTTGACGGTCAGGTCAACAACGGACACGTCCGGAGTCGGTACGCGGAAGGCCATGCCGGTCAGCTTGCCGTTCAGTTCCGGGATAACAACGCCAACAGCTTTGGCAGCACCGGTAGAGGACGGGATGATATTCTGAGCCGCACCGCGGCCACCGCGCCAGTCTTTGGCAGACGGACCATCAACGGTCTTCTGGGTAGCAGTGGTAGCGTGGACAGTGGTCATCAGGCCGGATTCGATACCGAAGGTATCGTTCAGAACCTTGGCGATCGGAGCCAAGCAGTTGGTGGTGCAGGAAGCGTTGGAAACGATGTCCTGGCCAGCGTAGGTAGCGTCGTTGACACCCATGACGAACATAGGAGTGGCGTCTTTGGACGGGCCAGTCAGAACGACTTTCTTGGCGCCGGCAGCGATGTGCTTGCGAGCAGTTGCGTCGTCCAGGAACAGACCGGTGGCTTCGGCAACAACGTCAACACCGATGGCATCCCATTTCAGGTTGGCCGGGTCACGCTCAGCGGTAACACGTACGGTTTTGCCGTTAACAACCAGGTTGCCGTCTTTAACTTCAACGGTACCGTTAAAACGACCGTGAGTTGAATCGTACTTCAGCATGTAAGCCATGTAGTCAACGTCGATCAGGTCGTTGATGCCAACCACTTCGATGTCAGCACGCTCAGCGGCCAGACGGAACACGAAACGACCGATGCGGCCAAAACCGTTAATACCTACTTTGATAGTCATATTTGGTTACCTAACTGTTCAGTAGTCAAAGAAAATTCCGTTTGTAAATTTACTAGAACTCCCCTGTGAGTCAACCAACAATCTGTCTGAAATTGCGCTATATCATGAAAAACTGTGAAATTTATTTTCTGTTTATGTAACTGACTACCAGTTTTTGTCGAAATAACTATCTATTGGTCAGCGTCACAGAGATCAACAATAGTGCCTGCTCTGTCACACAACCAGCCCGGCAGATGTGTAAAAATGTGCGCGGTTTAGCATGGCCACAGAGCCACTGTTCAAGTACCACCCATAAAAATTAATCAAAATAGTATAGATAGAATCCACAGCGGGAATTCTCAAACTATGACCACCCTGATTGAACAGCTGGCTGCCGCCAAAGGTATCGCCAGCGAGTATGTTGATGCCTGGGGCCACCCGGCCCAGGTATCCGAAGAGAGCAAGTCTGCCATGCTGGGCGCCATGGGTTACCGCGTCGATGACGAGGCCGCCCTGACCGAGCAGTTGGAAGAGGAGCACCGTCAGCATTGGCTGCGCGCGCTGGATCCCGTCATGGTGGTCCGCAGCGGTGAGCCCATCACTCTTGAAGTCCGTCTGCCCATCGATTTCGTCAATGACGCCCTTACCTGGCAGCTTGCGCTGGAGCAGGGGACTGTGTTGTCCGGCCAAATCACCCCCATTGAGGGTGAGCTGGTTGGCGTGGCTGAATTCGAAGAGATGGAGTGTCAGGCCTACCAGGTTGCGCTGGATGTACAGCCAGCGCTTGGCTATCACCAGCTGACCCTGCTGGAAGAGGGCAATGATGAGCCGCTCGCCAGTATGCGTCTTATCGTCGCGCCCAAATCTTGTTACAAACAGGCTCCCATTGCCGATGGCCGCAAGGTGTGGGGGCCGAGCGTGCAGCTCTACTGCCTGCGCAGCCGTCACAACTGGGGGATCGGTGATTTCAGCGATCTCGGCCAGCTGGTCGAGAAAGCGGCCGCCTGGGGCGCCCACTTCGTGGGTCTGAACCCCATTCATGCCCTCTATCCGGCCAACCCCGAGAGTGCCAGCCCTTACAGCCCCTCTTCCCGTCGCTGGCTCAACGTGGCCTATATCAACGTGGAAGCCGTGCCCGAGTTTCTGGCCAACGATCGCCTCAAGGCGGAGGTTGCCAATCCGGCCTTCCAGCAGCACCTCAATGAACTGCGTGCCAAGAGCAACGTGGATTACACCGGGGTCATCGAGACCAAGATCGGCATGCTGCGTCAGGTATTCGACCAGGCCAGTTTCAGTGCCGAGCGCCAGGCAGGCTTCGATGCCTTCGTGGCGGCCGGTGGTGACAGCCTGCAACAGCAGGCGGCGTTTGATGCCCTGCAGGCCCACTTCTATGCCAAGGGCGAAAATGCCTGGGGCTGGCCGGTATGGCCGGAAGAGTTGCGCGATTACCACAACCCCGAGGTGGCTGCCTGGATGGCCGCGCACAGCCAGGATGTGAACTTCTATCTCTACTTGCAGTTCCTGGCCGATGAGCAGCTGGCGCAAGCCGATGCTCGCGCCAAGGCCGCTGGCATGGTGATGGGGATCTATCGTGATCTGGCGGTCGGCGTCTCCGAAGGCTCCACCGAGATCTGGGCCAACCGGGATCTCTACTGCCCGAAAGCCTCGGTCGGTGCACCGCCTGACATTCTGGGCCCGCTTGGTCAGAACTGGGGCCTGCCCCCCATGAACCCGAACCAGCTGTTTGAAGCGGCCTATCAGCCCATGGTGGATCTGTTCCGCGCCAACATGCGCTCCTGCGGCGCGCTGCGCATCGACCATGTAATGGCCTTGCTGCGCCTGTGGTGGGTGCCGCCCGGAGAGTCTGCCGCCAAGGGGGCTTACATTTACTATCCGGTCAACGATCTGCTGGGGATCCTGGCGCTCGAATCCCACCGCAATCAGTGTCTGCTGATTGGTGAAGACCTGGGGACTGTGCCGGAAGGCATAGACGTCACGCTCAAAGAGAACGGAGTTCACTCCTACAAGGTGTTCTTCTTCGAGCGATCCAAGGCCGATGGCGGTTTCATCTCTCCCGCTCACTACACCGAGCAGGCGATGTCGGCCCTGACCACCCACGACATGCCGACCCTGAAGGGCTTCTGGCATTGCGATGATCTGGCGCTGGGTCGCGAGTTGGGATTGTATCCGGATGAAGACGTTCTCAAGACACTGTATGCTGATCGCCACCAGGCAAAACAGCGGATCCTCGACAGCCTGCATGCCCATGGGGTCATCTCTGACGACATCAGTCATGACGTGAACTGGGTCGGCATGAATACCGAGCTCAACCATGGTCTGCAACTGCATATGTCCCGCGGCAGCTGTGCCCTGTTCAGCACCCAGCTGGAAGACTGGCTGGAGATGGACAAGCCGGTCAACGTGCCGGGCACCAGTTACGAATACCCCAACTGGCGTCGCAAGCTGTCCACCGATCTGGAGGATATTTTTGCCAATGAAGCGCTCAAGGCGCTGGCAGGCAAGATGAGCCAGGCCCGTGATGAGGCCAGTCGTTGAGCCACTGCCGACAAAACGTGACTCACTTACATCCGCTTCGGCCCTGGCCGGAGCGGATGCTCAGCTATGAAAGGAAATCTCGATGCTCGTTGAACGTTTGGTTGCTGCCCGCTGTGCCGATCCCTTCTCTCATTTAGGCCTGCAGGCCAATCCGGATGGGCCTGGCCTCAAACTGACCGCCTGGTTGCCGGATGCCCTTGAGGTGCGCGTCAAGGATCTCAAGTCGGGCAAAGTCGTTGCCACCCTGGCACCCACCGATGAATCGGGCCTTTTTGAAACTGTTTTCACCCGCCGTAAAAATCCCTTTCCCTATCAGCTGCTCGCCAGCTATCCCGATGCCAGTACTGAATTTGTCGACCCTTATCAGTTTCAGGATGCGGGTTGGGCCGGTCTGGCGGAACTGACCTCACAGCCGGAAAATATCTACCACACCCTGGGTGCGCAACTGCGCAGCGTGGAGCATCTTGGCGTGCAGGTGGAAGGGGTGCGTTTTGCCGTCTATGCGCCGAGCGCCACCGCCGTGAGCCTGATCGGTGATTTCAACTTCTGGGACGGCCGTCGTCACCCCATGCAGCGCAGCCAGTGCGGTCACTGGGTGCTGTTCGTGCCGGGCCTCAAGGCCGGGGATCGCTACAAGTTTGAACTCAAGGATCCTGCCGGTCATCGTCTGCCTCACAAGAGCGACCCTGTCGGTTTCTACTGCGAACAGTATCCGTCGTTCGCCTCAGTGGTGTATGACCACGATCAATACCAGTGGCAAGATGCCGCCTGGATTGCCAGCCAGCACAATGACAAGCGGGATCAGCCCCTCTCCATCTATGAACTGCATGTCGGCTCCTGGAAGCGCCACCCCAACGGCGACAGCCTGAGCTGGCGCGAGCTGGCGGTGGATCTGGTGTCCTACATCAAGGAGATGGAGTACACCCATATCGAATTGCTGCCAGTCTCCGAGCATCCGTTCAGCGGTTCCTGGGGCTATCAGCCGGTGGGCATGTTCTCTCCCACCAGCCGTTACGGCAGTGCCGATGACTTCAAATATTTCGTGGATCAGTGCCACCAGGCCGGCATAGGCGTCATCCTGGACTGGGTACCGGCTCACTTCCCGTCCGATGCCCACGGTCTGGCCCGTTTCGACGGCACGCCGCTCTATGAGTACGAAGATCCGCGCCGTGGCTGGCACCCGGACTGGAACTCCTACATTTACGATTTTGGCCGCAATACGGTGCGCCAGTTCCTGGTGGCGAGCGCCCTGTTCTGGCTCGACAAGTTCCACATCGACGGCCTGCGGGTGGATGCGGTCGCCTCCATGCTCTATCTGGATTACTCGCGCAATGCCGGCGAGTGGGTGCCGAACGTCGACGGTGGCAACCACAACTACGAGGCGATCAGCCTGCTGAAGTGGACCAACGAAGAGGTGTACGGCAAGTACCCCCACGCCATGACCATCGCCGAAGAGTCCACCGCCTTTGCCGGCGTGTCTCGTCCCACTTTCCTCGGTGGCCTCGGCTTTGGCTTCAAGTGGAATATGGGCTGGATGCACGACACCCTCACTTACATGCAGAAAGAGCCTATTCACCGCCGCTATCACCACAACGACATGACTTTCTCCATGGTTTACCACTATGACGAGAACTTCATCCTGTCGCTCTCCCACGACGAGGTGGTGCACGGCAAGCATTCCATGCTCTACAAGATGCCCGGCGACGAGTGGCAGCAATCGGCCAACTTGCGCGCCTACATGGGCTTCATGTATGCCCACCCGGGCAAGAAGCTCAACTTCATGGGCACCGAAATCGCCCAGAGCAACGAGTGGAACCACGATGCCCAGCTGCCCTGGCACCTGCTGCAGTATCCCAAGCACGGCGGTCAGCAGCGCCTGATCCGCGATCTCAACCACCTCTACCGTCATGAAGCTGCCTTGTATCAGGCCGATTATGAGCAGACCGGTTTCCGCTGGCTGGATCACAACGACGCCGACAACAGTGTCTTTGCCTGGTTGCGGGCCGACAAGCAGGGGGCCCACCCGATCATGGTGGCCTGCAACTTCACGCCGGTACCGCGCATCGCCTATCGACTCGGGGTGCCTGCCGCCGGCAATTACCGCGTGGTGCTCAACACGGATAGCGAGCATTACTGGGGCAGCAACTATGATGTGGGTCTGGTCTTCGTCGCCGAGCCAACCCCCTGGCAGGGATTGGGGCACAGCATAGTGCTGGATCTGCCGCCGCTCGCGACCTTGTTCATCAAACAGGAGTCTTGATGTTTGCAATGGAAAAGGGGCAGGACCACCCGCTGGGTGTCCTGCTTGATGAGACAGGTTGTCACTTCTGCGTCTGGGCCCCCCAATCGGACATGGTAGAGCTCTGCCTGTTCAACGAGCAGGAGCAGGAGCTGGTCCGGCTGGCATTGCCCGGCCGGCGCGGCCAATATCGCTTCGGCTATGTGCGCGGCGTCAAGGCCGGTCAGCGTTACGGTTATCGGGTACATGGTGCGCCCCAGGAGGGGATGCTGTTTGATCCGCAAAAGCTGCTGATCGACCCCTATGCCAGGGCGCTCAGTCGGGCGACTCATTGGGATGACAAACTGTATGAGGGCGACAGCGCCGCCATGGTGGCCAAGTCAGTGGTGGTGGATGACACCTTCGACTGGCAGGGGGTCGGCAAGCCGGGCATAGAGCCTGCGCGTACCGTCATCTACGAAACCCACGTCAAGGGGTTCACCCGCCAGCATCAGGGGGTGCCGAGCGAACTGCGGGGCACCTACCTTGGCATCTGCCATCCGGTGATCATCGAGCACTTGAAGTCCCTCGGCGTTACCTCTGTCCAGCTGATGCCGGTGGCTGCCTTCATGTCCGAGCCCAGGCTCGAGCAGTTGGGGCTCACCAACTACTGGGGCTACAACCCCATCGCCTTCTTTGCCCCCGAGCCGCGCTACAGCGCGGGGGAGGCGGTGACCGAGTTCAAGACCATGGTGCGGGAGCTGCACAGGGCAGGACTCGAAGTGATACTCGACGTTGTCTACAACCACACAGCCGAATCCGGTTTCGATGGCCCCACCTTGTCATTCAAGGGCTTTGACAATGCGGGCTACTATGCCTTCGAGGCGGGGGCTCACGGCCCCGACTACAGTCGTCATGCCAACGTCACAGGCTGCGGCAACAGCGTCAATCTGGATCACCCCAACAGCCTGCGGCTGGTGCTGGATGCCCTGCGTTACTGGGTCACGGAGATGCAGGTGGATGGTTTTCGCTTCGACCTTGCCGTCACCCTGGCACGGGAGGCGGGGGAGTTCGATCCCATGGGGGCCTTCTTCAAGGCCATGATGGCGGATCCCGTGCTGGCGCGGGTCAAGCTCATCGCCGAGCCCTGGGACATAGGGCCGTTCGGCTATCGCCTCGGCCAGTTCCCGAGCCAGTGGCTGGAGATCAACGACCGCTATCGCGACACTGTGCGCGCTTTTTGGCGCGGCGATGCCGGCAAGATGGGGGATTTTGCCACCCGGCTGGTGGGCTCGCGGGATCTCTTCCCGAAGAACTGGCGCGCTCCCCATACCAGCGTCAACTACCTCTGCTATCACGACGGTTTCACCCTGGAGGATCTGGTCTCCTACAACCAGCGCCACAACCAGGCCAATGGCGAGGACAACCGGGATGGCCACGGCAACAACCTCTCCAGCAACCATGGTGTCGAGGGGCCGACCCTGGATCCCCGTGTCAACAACCTGCGTCAGCAGCAGAAGCGCAACCTGATTGCCACCCTGCTGCTCTCCCAGGGTACACCGCACTTCCTGGCCGGGGACGAGATGGGCCGCAGCCAGCTGGGCAACAACAACGCCTATTGCCAGGACAACCAGATCAGCTGGGTCAACTGGCAGTGGCGACCGGAGGATGAGCGGCTGCTCGCCTTCACTCAGCAGATGATGGCGCTGCGGGCGGAGTCCACCGTCTTCTCCAACCTGCAACTGAGCGACGACAGCTGGAACGGGGCCCCCAGCAGCTGCCACCAGGTCAACTGGTATCACCCGGATGGCCATCAGCTCACCGATCAGGACTGGCACGCCCCCATGGGGCAGGCGTTCGCCATGGACATCGGCATGATTGACTGCGGCGGGGAGCGCTGGTTCGTGCTGTTCAATGCCAGCGACTACGACATCCAGTTCCGTCTGCCGCCACCCGGGGATGGCATGGAGTGGATCCAGACCATAGACACGGCCACCAATGACGGCCTGCCCTTCCTGCCCGATGACATCAAGCGTCAGGTGGCGGTTGGCCGCGCCCACTCCCTCAAGTTGCTGGAGCGGGTTTCGTTGCCGGCGGTTGCCTTGGCCAAAGAGGAGGTCGCCGTTACACCGGATGTTGCCACCGTGTTGCCAACGGGATCACAGTTCCCGCTGGCGGGGTAGAGCAAAGCGGCCTGACTGGGTATGCTGGGCGCCGTGATTAATGGCAAGGAGTCGGTATGAGCAACAACAATCCCGAGCAGTGGCGCAACAAGCTGAGTTCGGAACAGTTTCGCGTCTGCTGGGAGAAAGGCACCGAGCAGCCCTACAGCGGTGCCTTGCTCCACAACCGCAAGAGTGGTGACTATCTCTGCGTCTGCTGCAAGAGCGTGCTGTTTCACTCGGATGCCAAGTTTGACTCCGGCTGCGGCTGGCCCTCGTTCGATCGAGCCATCGAAGGCACAGTGACCTACACAGAAGACAGCAGCCACGGCATGAAGCGGGTGGAGATCACCTGCAGCCAGTGCGGCTCCCATCTGGGTCACGTCTTCCCCGACGGACCGACCGAGACAGGCCAGCGTTACTGCGTCAACAGCCTGAGTCTGGATTTCGACCCGGATGCCTGACGGGCTCACCCACTGATATGAAAAACGGCACCTCTGTTAACAGAGGTGCCGTTTTTTTGTGTCCTTACCGCCGCCGCATTGCCGGAGGCCTGCCTGGGCCAGACCTGGGTTTTCCGGCATTCGGTAGCGGGCACCATGAGCCCACAGGTTGGCTCACGTGATGCCATCAGGCCAGCTTGAAGGCCTGAATATGGGTATCCAGGGTCTGGCTGTGATGTTCCACCAGCTCGGAGGCTTCCTGCAGCTCCCGCAGTACCACCACTGAACCTTCCACGACTTGTTTTACCTGCTCCAGATTGCCGCTCATTTCCTCGGCCACCGAGCTCTGTTGCTCGGAGGCGGCCGCGATCTGGCGATTCATGTCCGCCACACCCTGTACCCGCTGCACTATGGTGGCGAGCTGATCGCCGGCCTGGGTCACCTGCTCCACCCCCTTGTCGGCCTGTTGCACGCTCTGGGCCATCAACTCGGCAGCCTGGTGGGCATTGCCCTGCAACTGCTCGATCATCTTCTGGATCTCGACGGTAGCCGCCTGGGCCCGATTGGCCAGCTCGCGCACCTCGGAGGCGACCACGGCAAAGCCGCGACCCGCTTCACCGGCACGGGCGGCCTCGATGGCGGCGTTGAGGGCCAACAGGTTGGTCTGCTCCGAAATGCTGCGAATGGTATCCACCACTGAGCCTATCTGCTCGACCCCCTGTTCCACCTGATTGACCACGTTGGAGGAGCGCTGGATGTTGCCGGAGAGGGTATCAATGGTGCTGACGGTCGCCGCCACGCAGCGGCTGCCCTCTTCGGCCAGCAGGCTGGTTTCGGCGGTGGCATGGGAAGCTTGTTCCGCATGGGCGGCCACCTCGCGGATGGCACCCACCATCTGGCTCATGGCGCTGGCCAGTTGTTCTATCTGGGTGAACTCTTCGTTGATGGCCTCGTTGGCCTCTTCCATGCAAAGGGTGACCTGGGAGGCGATGTCATTGAGCTCCTTGCAGGCGACGCGCTGGGTGCCGAACACCTCCTTGAGGTTCTCCTGTGAGTGGGCCACGGCCTTGGCGATGTCGCCGAACTCATCACGAGACTTGAGCAGCACCTTGTGGCTCAGATCCTTGCGGGCGAAACGCTCAAGCAGGCCCACCAGATAGTGCACCTGCTTGACCATGAGGCGGGAGCCGGTCAGCAACAACACGACGAAGACGATCCCCATCACGGCGGTTTCCATCACGCCGCTCCAGAGCAGGCGATCGGCAATGGCGTTAGCCTTGTCCGCGTCGATGCCCTCACTCAGCAGTGTGGTTTCCAGATTGCTGGCATCGAACCAGAGCTTGGCCAGCAGCAGCACAGTACTGAACACCATGAGCAGTACCACTTTGGGTACCAGCCGGATATTGCTCATTCGCCTCTCCAGCGGGTTTAACTGCATAATTTTTCTCCTTTTAATGACCGGTTTTCCTTTGCCCTCAGGACTATCGGCATTATCTTCCTTTTTATTAATTCGCACCGTGCCTAAAGTAGGAAAATGTATGCGACATCACTCTTCTGGCCTGAGATCCATGGATCTGCTCATGGCCCTGCTCTCCATCGTCTCAGTGGTGCTGGTGGGATTCCGCTGGCTGGGGACTCGCCACTTCACTCCCGAGACGCTCTCCCTCTTTTATGATCTGGACAGTTTGATCTGCTACGTCTTCCTCGCCCATTTCACCTATGGCTGGTTCCGTGCCAGTGACAAGCGAGCCTTCTTCAAGGCGAACTGGTTCTATCTGCCGGGCAGTCTGCCCATGGTGGAGCAGTTGCGCTGGGCCAGGTTGATCCAGCTCTACCGGGTGATCCAGCTGCTGCGCAGCAACCCTGACCTGCTCGCCATAGTGCGCAGGGGGCGAAACGAGAGCCGTCTGGCCGGGATACTGCTGATCTTTTTCCTGCAAATCGGGGTGGGCACGGCACTCATCTACTGGGTCGAGGGAGACAGACCCGGCAGCCAGATCCACAACGCCTATGACGCCTTTTGGTGGACCCTGGTGACGCTCTCTACTATTGGTTACGGCGACATAGTGCCGCAAACCGAGGAGGGGCGTTTCGTCGCCAGCCTGATGATCATCTTCGGGGTCGGTCTGTTCAGCGCCCTGAGCGGCTTCATGGCCAGCCTGTTCCTGCAACACGGGCGGGGTGACAACGAACTGGAAAAGTGGCGCCATCAACAGAGTGCGCAGCAGGATCTGCTGCTTCAGGAGCTGCGTGCCCTGCGCGAAGAGGTGAAGGCACTGAAACAGAAATAGCCTGCGACGTCCGGAATGGTCGCGTGAGTGAGGGGCAAGTTGCGAGTCAGCTCTCAGCTCGGGGGGAAGCGCTTTTCTTTGCTTGTCCTTTGACCCGCTGGCGGCTTAACATTCGGCCTGTCACCTAACCAAAAGAAGAGAACCGATCGACCATGCGCGCCCTTCTCGGGATCCTTATCTGCTTGTGTGCCCAACAGGCACTGGCCGACACCCGTTATGTCTCAGACAACATCTTTACCTTCATCCACAATGGTCCGGGTACCCAGTTCCGGATCCTCGGCAGCGTCAAGGCGGGTGAACCGCTGGAAGTAAAGGCGGTGAACAACGAAGCCGGTTTCACCCAGGTGGTGGATGGCCGTGGCCGTGAAGGCTGGATCAAGAACGCCGAGCTGCAGGGCGAGATCAGCCTGCGCGAGCGTCTGCCCCAGGTCCAGCAAGAGCTGGAAGATCTCAAGGCTCGCCTGCAGAACCTCAACGGTGACAATGAAAAACGCTTCACCGAGAAGGATGGCAAGATCGCCGAGCAGAGCAAGGAGATCGACAGCCTGAAGGCCAAGCTTGCCAGCCAGAGCGAGGAGATGGGTAACCTCAAGGAGCAGAACGAGGCTCTGACCCGCAGCTATGACAACCAGGAGCACGACATGCAGATGGACTGGTTCATCCGCGGTGGTGCCATGGTGGGTGGCGGCATCCTGCTTGGCATACTGTTGCCCATGCTGCCCCGCCGCCGCAGTCGCGGTGAGCGCTGGATGAACTGACGGTTCCTGTCGGTCGGATGAAGAGGGGTCGCAATAGCGGCCCCTCTTTTTTGCCTCGCATAAAATTGTATACAAAATAAGGCGATAAACTTGTCTGTCTCGCCGTCTCCTGGTCTGAATACAGGCTAAATTTGCCAGTCAGCGATTTTTGTTAATGGCAGGCAACAATTTCATTTCATCTATGGGTGGATATTGTATACATTATCGGCGTTTCGGCGGCACGACCGCCTTCGTCGATATAGCCTGCGGGCGTACAGGAAGACCCCCTATGTTCAAAGCTACTCAAGTGCTTGCTGCTGACTACATTCCCTCCGATCTGGCCGCTTTGCGCGAAGCCATCACCCAGAATTACGTGGTGGATGAAAACGCCTATCTGGCTGAGCTTTCCGCCATGTTGCCGGGGGATGGGGCCTCGCTGGAGCAGGTGACCCAGCGCGCCCGCGCCCTGGTCACCAAGGTACGCAAGGAGAGTGGTTCGGGAGATGGCATCGATGCCTTCTTGCAGGAGTACAGCCTGGATACCCAGGAGGGGATCATACTGATGTGCCTGGCAGAGGCCCTGCTGCGCATCCCCGATGCAGAGACCGCCGATGCCCTCATCAAGGACAAGCTCTCCGGTGCCAACTGGTCCTCCCATTTTCGCAAGAGCGACTCCACCCTGGTCAATGCCTCCACCTGGGGCCTGATGCTGACCGGCAAGATCATCAAGCTGGACAAGAAGCTGGACGGCAATCCGGCCAACATGCTGGGGCGCATGGTCAACAAGCTCGGCGAGCCTGTGGTGCGTTCCGCCATGTATGCCGCCATGAAGATAATGGGCAAGCAGTTCGTGCTGGGGCGCGACATGAAAGAGGCCCTCAAGGCGAGCCGCAAGTCCCGGGAGAAGGGTTACACCCATACCTATGACATGTTGGGGGAGTCCGCCCTGACCCTGGCCGATGCGGACAAGTATTTCGGCGACTACCAGCGCGCCATCGAGGCGGTCGGCAATGAGCGCATCAGCGACGGCGGCCCGGCGCCGTCCATCTCCATCAAGCTGTCGGCGCTCCATCCGCGCTATGACGTGGCGAACCGCGAACGGGTGCTCGGCGAAATGAGCGAGCGGTTGGTGGGTCTGGTGCGCCTGGCCCGCGACAAGGACGTGGCCATCAGCATCGATGCCGAGGAGATGGACCGCCTCGAGCTGTCACTGGATCTCTTCGAGCAGCTCTACCGTTCTGACGCCAACCGTGGCTGGGGCAAGCTCGGCATGGTAGTACAGGCTTACTCCAAGCGTGCTCTGCCGGTGCTCTGCTGGCTGACGGCGCTGGCCCGGGAGCAGGGGGACCTGATCCCGGTGCGGCTGGTGAAGGGCGCCTACTGGGACAGCGAGCTGAAATATGCCCAGCAGGCTGGCCTGCCCGGCTACCCGCTCTTTACCCGCAAGGCGGGTACAGACATCTCCTATCTGGCCTGCGCCCGCTATCTGCTGAGCGAGCCGACCCGTGGTTTCATCTCTCCCCAGTTTGCGACCCACAACGCCAATACCGTGGTCTGCATTCTGGAAATGGCCGGTGATCGCCAGTTTGAGTTCCAGCGCCTGCACGGCATGGGGGAGGAGTTGCACAATGCCGTGCTGAACGACCATCCCGGCCTGCACTGCCGCATCTATGCCCCGGTCGGTGCCCACAAGGATCTGCTGCCCTATCTGGTGCGTCGCCTGCTGGAAAACGGGGCCAACACCTCCTTCGTTCACAAGCTGGTGGACCCGAACACCCCGGTGGATTCACTGGCCGAACACCCGCTGCGCACCCTCAAGCGCTACACCAGTCTGGCCAACGATCGCATTCCACAGCCGGTGAATCTGTTCAGCGACCGCAAGAACTCCAGCGGCGTCAACATGAATATCGTCTCCATCCAGCGTCCCTTCTTCGCCCGTTTGAAAGAGCTGGAGAGCAAGCAGTGGCTGGCTGGCCCCATCGTTGATGGCGAAACCCTCAAGCGCAGCGAAGCCCGTACCGTGCTGAGTCCGCAGGATGTGAGCCAGCTGGTGGGCAAGATCCACTGGGCCGACGTACAGGCGGTAGAGCAGGCGCTGGCCTCGGCTCATGCCGCCTTCCCGCGCTGGCGCGAGACGCCGGTAAGCGTGCGTGCCGCTGCGCTGGAAAAGCTGGCAGACCTGCTGGAAGCCAACCGCGAGCAGTTCATCTCCTTGTGTACTCGCGAGGCGGGCAAGCTATTGCAGGATGGGATCGACGAGGTGCGCGAGGCAGTGGACTTCTGCCGTTACTACGCGCTGCAGGCCCGTGGTTTGATGGGACAGGCGACCCTGCTGCCCGGCTACACCGGTGAGCAGAACGAGCTGTTCCTGCAGGGCCGGGGCGTCTTCGTCTGCATCAGCCCGTGGAACTTCCCGCTGGCCATTTTCCTCGGGCAAGTCGCGGCGGCGCTGGCCACCGGCAATACCGTCATCGCCAAACCGGCGGAGCAGACCGGCCTCATCGCCCATCTGGCGGTGACCCTGGCTCATCAGGCGGGCATCCCGGGCGATGTGCTGCAACTGCTGCCGGGCGATGGCGCCACTGTGGGGGCCAGGCTGACGGCGGATGCCCGCATTGGCGGCGTCTGTTTCACCGGCTCCACCGAGACCGCCAAGCTCATCAACCTGACGCTGGCCCAGCGTGATGGCGCCATACTGCCGCTCATCGCCGAGACAGGCGGCCAGAACGCCATGATAGTCGACTCCACCGCTCTGCCGGAGCAGGTGGTGCGCGACGTGGTGAGCGCCGCCTTCCAGAGTGCCGGTCAGCGCTGTTCCGCCCTGCGGGTGCTCTACCTGCAGGAGGAGATAGCGCCGCGGGTGCTGGAGATCCTGACCGGCGCCCTGCAGGAGCTGAAAGTGGGCAATCCGGCCGAGCACAACACGGATGTGGGGCCCGTCATCGACGCCGAGGCCAAGGCCGGGCTGGATGCGCACCTGGCGCACATGATCCCGCGCTCACGTCTGATCGCTCAGGCCCCCATGCCATCCGCAACGCTGGCGGGTCACTTCGTGCAACCGACGGCGCTGGAGATTGGTTCCATCCGTGAGCTGGTGAAGGAGCAGTTCGGTCCCATCCTCCATGTGGTGCGCTACGCTGCCCGTGAGCTGGACAAGGTGATTGCGGATATCAACGGCACCGGCTACGGCCTGACGCTGGGGATCCACAGCCGCAACGAATCCCACGCCGAGGAGCTGGCCAGCCGCATCAACGTGGGCAACGTCTACATCAACCGCAACCAGATCGGCGCCATGGTCGGGGTGCAGCCTTTTGGTGGTCAGGGCCTCTCCGGCACAGGACCCAAGGCGGGCGGTCCCCACTACCTCGGCCGCTTCGTCACCGAGAAGACCCGCACCATCAACACCACTGCGGTGGGCGGCAATGCCTCCCTGCTGGCGATGGGCGATGCCTGATTGGCGTTGAGGTCTTTGTATCAAGGCTGCCTGCGGGCAGCCTTTTTCTTGGCCGTGGAGTGGGGCGGATCCGCCATCTTGGGGTCGCCAAGGTGCCTGCCCGGCCGTAATATGGTCGCCACTTGTCCGTGCCTTGCACACTGTTTTCGACAAGGGATTTCAACCTGATTTTCAACGAGAGTCTGCATCTGATGCCATTAACCGAACAGGCCCGCTGGTTCGTGCTGGGGGGCGATCACCTCGTCCTGCTGGATGAACAGGGCCATATTCCGCAAGGCCCCCGAGCCTGTTTGCCTGCCCATTTTCACCCGGCGTCATTCGAGCGTTTCGATGAGTGGGATGGCCTGCCCTGCTATTTGCTGGACCTGGGGGCAGATGCCGATGCCAGCCATTTCACCCCGTTGCGCCAGCTGATGGTGGCGGGGGATGAAGAGGGATTTCGTCTCGCGGGCCGCGCCTGGCAGCTGGCTACCTTTCGGCGCAGCCACCGCTTCTGCGGCGAGTGCGGTGCCGCCATGACCCCCAAGGCGGGTGAGTGGGCCCAGGTGTGCCAGCTTGGCCACACCGTCTATCCGCGCATCTCCCCCTGCATTATCGTGGCGGTGCGCAAGGGGCCCGCCATCTTGCTGGCGGCCCATCGCCGTCACTATCAGGTGGAGGACCCCATGTATACGGTGCTGGCAGGCTTCGTGGAAGCGGGGGAGAACCTGGAGCAGTGCGTGGCGCGGGAGGTGTTCGAGGAGAGCGGCATCCGGGTGCGCAACGTGCGCTATGTGGCCAGTCAGCCCTGGCCCTTCCCCCACAGCCTGATGATGGGGTTTACCGCCGACTACGAGAGCGGCGAGATCCGGGTACAGGACGATGAACTGGTGGCAGCTGATTTCTTCACCGCCGACCGGCTGCCACGGTTGCCGCCCCATGGCACCATAGCGCGGCGTTTGATTGAGCAGAGCCTGGCCGAAGAGGGTTGAGGTCGGTCTGACCTTGTCATCAGGGTAAAAACGGGGCGCTTGTTTGCGCCCCTTCACATCTTTGCGCTTGCAGCGGCCCGGCCGCATCTTTGGGCCGTCCCCCGCCGCGTACAAAGTGGTATCATATCCGCCATTTTATGCATGACATGACTCAGGAACTGGGATGAAAGAGCTGAAGAACGATCGATACCTGCGTGCCCTGCTGCGCCAGGACGTGGACATGACACCAGTATGGATGATGCGCCAGGCTGGCCGTTATCTGCCGGAATACAAGGCGACCCGCGCCGTCGCGGGGGACTTCATGTCCCTGTGCCGCAACGCCGAGCTGGCTTGTGAAGTCACCCTGCAGCCCCTGCGCCGCTATCCGCTCGATGCCGCCATCCTCTTCTCCGACATCCTGACCGTGCCCGACGCCATGGGGCTGGGTCTCTATTTCGAGCAGGGTGAAGGCCCGCGCTTCGAGCGACCCATCAAATCCATGGCCGATGTGCAGGCGCTGCCCATTCCGGATCCGGAAGACGAGCTCGGCTACGTGATGAATGCGGTGCGCACCATACGCCGCGAGCTCAAGGGCGAAGTGCCGCTCATCGGCTTCTCCGGTAGTCCCTGGACCCTGGCCACCTACATGGTGGAGGGGGGCAGCTCCAAGGCCTTCACCAAGATCAAGCAGATGATGTATGCCGAGTCGCAGACACTGCACCTGCTGCTGGACAAGCTGGCCGACAGCGTGATCGGGTATCTCAATGCCCAGATCAAGGCCGGTGCCCAGTCCGTCATGGTGTTCGACACCTGGGGCGGCGTGCTGACCCCGCGGGATTACCGCGACTTCTCCCTGCAATACATGCACAAGATCGTCGATGGTCTGATCCGCGAAAACGAAGGTCGCCGCGTACCGGTCACTCTGTTCACCAAAAACGGCGGCCAGTGGCTGGAGCAGATCGCTGCCACCGGTTGCGATGCCCTGGGGCTGGACTGGACCATAGACATAGCGGACGCCAAGCGCCGGGTCGGTGACAAGGTGGCGCTGCAGGGCAACATGGATCCTTCCATGCTCTATGCGGCACCTGCGCGTATTCGTGAAGAGGTAGCCACCATACTGGCGGGCTTTGGCAGCGGCAACGGCCACGTCTTCAACCTGGGGCACGGCATCCATCAGGATGTGGATCCGGAACACGCGGGCGTGTTCGTCAACGCGGTGCACGAGCTTTCTGCTCAATACCACGGCCGTTGAGGCGGGCAAAAGCCCTAAAAAATTAAGGCGCCAATGGCGCCTTAATTTTGGGTATTGGCCCACAGTGGCCCTTTAACGAGAGAGACGCTTACTTGGCTGCGTAACGCTCGGCAGAGGTAACGATCTCGGCTTCGGCAGCGGCCTTGTCGCCCCAACCTTCAACCTTGACCCACTTGCCTGCTTCCAGCTCTTTGTAACGCTCGAAGAAGTGCTGGATCTGGGCTTTCAGCAGCTCGGGCAGATCGTTCACATCCTTGATGTGGTCGTACTGCTTGGTCAGCTTGGAGTGCGGAACGGCCACGATCTTGGCATCTTCGCCAGATTCGTCGGTCATCTTCAGCACGCCAACCGGGCGGCAACGAATGACGGAGCCAGCCAGCAGCGGGTAAGGAGTCGGCACCAGCACGTCGACCGGATCCCCATCCAGAGACAGGGTGGCGTTCACGTAACCGTAGTTGCACGGGTAGAACATAGGGGTAGACATGAAGCGATCAACAAAGATGGCACCGCTGTCCTTGTCGACTTCGTATTTGATCGGATCGGCATTCTGCGGGATTTCGATGATGACATAGATGTCGTCGGGCAGGCTCTTGCCAGCCGGTACCAGGTTCAGGCTCATGACGTTTCCTTCAGTGTTGGAGTCAAGTTTGCAGGCCGATATTATAGCGATGTCGCGTCAAATGACCATATTTCGAGGGCACTGTGACAGAGTTGGCTGATGTCGCGTAGCCTGGGTGTGCCAAATTGCTGCCACCGTCTCCGGGGTTGGTTATTTCTCGTCGCGACCGCGGCTTGTGCCGCAACCTCAACAACCCCTAGAATGCGCACTCCCTTTACTGGAAAAGGCAGCGGTATGCATATTCACATTCTCGGGATCTGCGGCACCTTCATGGGTGGCCTGGCGGTGTTGGCAAAACAGCTTGGCTATCGGGTGACCGGCTCGGATGCCAACGTCTATCCCCCCATGAGTACCCAGCTCGAGCAACAGGGCATAGAGTTGACCGAGGGTTATGATCCCTCCCAGCTCGATCCGGCACCGGATCTGGTGGTGATCGGCAACGCCATGAGCCGTGGCAATCCCTGTGTGGAGTATGTGCTGGATCGCAATCTGCCCTATATCTCCGGTCCCCAGTGGCTGCTGGAGCATGTGCTGCAGGATCGCTGGGTGCTGGCCGTGGCGGGCACCCATGGCAAGACCACCACCGCCAGCATGCTGGCCTGGGTGCTGGAGTACGCCAAGCTGGAGCCGGGTTTCCTTATCGGTGGCGTGCCGGGCAACTTCCCGGTATCAGCCCGCCTGGGCTCTGCGCCCTTCTTCGTCATCGAAGCGGACGAGTATGACTGCGCCTTCTTCGACAAGCGCTCCAAGTTTGTTCACTACCATCCGCGTACTCTGGTGATGAACAACCTGGAGTTCGATCACGCTGACATCTTCCCGGATCTCGCTGCCATCCAGCGCCAGTTCCACCACCTGATGCGCACGGTGCCGAGCAATGGCCGGGTGCTGTTCCCTCAGGCCGATGACAACCTCACTGCGGTGCGCAAGATGGGCTGCTGGAGCGAAATCGAGCTGGTGGGTCAGGACGACGCCAAGTGGAAGGCGGTCAAGCTGACCGACGACGGCTCCGCCTTCGAGGTGTGGCTGGATGGGAGCAAGCAGGGCGAGGTGCACTGGGAGTGTATCGGCGAGCACAACGTCAACAACGGTCTGATGGCCATCGCCGCTGCCCGTCACGCCGGTGTCATGGTGGAGCACGGCATAGCCGCCCTCTGCCAGTTCAAATCCCCCAAGCGGCGGATGGAGCTCAAGGGCGAGGTGGCGGGCATCAGTGTCTATGACGATTTTGCCCACCACCCCACCGCCATAGAGACCACCCTCGGCGGTCTGCGCGCCAAGGTGGGCAAGGCCCGTATCCTGGCGGTGCTGGAGCCACGCTCCAACACCATGAAGCTGGGAGTCCACAAGGAGGAGCTGGCAGCCTGTTTCGACGGTGCCGACGAGGTGTTCTTCTTCCAGCCACCCAACATAGGTTGGGATCTCGGGGAGGTGACCGCTCACATGAGCCGTCCGGCCAAGGTGTTCAACGAGCTGGAGACCCTGATCAACCGCCTGGTGGCCGAGTGCCGCGACGGCGATCATATTCTGATCATGAGCAACGGTGGTTTCGGCGGCATTCATGACAAGCTGATCGCCCGTCTCAAGGATTACCACGGCGAACTATGATGTCGTTGCTGATCCCTTGCGGTTGTTTGTTCCCATGCCAGAAGAGCCAAGGACCATCATGCTGAAACAAGTTACCCTGGCGCTGACCGGCGCCTCCGGAGCTCCTTATGCCCTGCGCCTGCTCCAGTGTCTGGTGCAGGCGGACTATCGGGTTTATCTGCTGGCCTCATCGGCGGCCAGAGTCGTGCTCAAGACAGAGCTGCAGCAGGATTGGCCCGGCTCGCCGAAAGAGCTCTCTGCCTATCTCTGCCGCCAATATGGCGCCAAAGAGGGTCAGATAGTGGCCTGCGGCAAGGAGGAGTGGTTCTCGCCGGTGGCCTCGGGGTCGGCGGCCCCGAAACAGATGGTGGTCTGTCCCTGTTCCATGGGGACAGTGTCGGCCATTGCCAACGGCGCCTCCGACAACCTGCTGGAGCGGGCGGCGGATGTGGTGATCAAGGAGCGCGGCCAGCTGATCCTGGTGCCCCGCGAGAGCCCCTTCTCCGCCATCCATCTGGAGAACATGCTCAAACTGGCGCGGCTCGGGGTGACCATAATGCCGGCCGCACCCGGTTTTTATCATGAGCCCAAAAGCATCGAGGATCTGGTGGACTTCATGGTGGCGCGGATCCTGGATCACCTCGGGATCGAGCATGGCCTGACAGAGCGTTGGGGTTACGCCAAATCTTGAGGCGAGATGTGAACAAATAGCAGACAAACAAAAGCGGCGCCGACCTGAACAGTCCGGCGCCGCTTTTTATTCACGAGGCGGGTTATGCAGCCTGGATTGGGGCCGTCACGTACTTGAACAGAAAATCGGTCACATCTTCCCGTGAGGGGCGTTGTGGCTGATTGATCATCTGCATCATGACGTAACCAAAGCCGGTCAGGGAGCGAGCCAGGTCCTGGGCGGACAGCACACTCTGGATCTCACCGGCATCCATGGCTTGTTGCAAGTGGGGCGCTATGCGTTCCAGCGCCTTGTCCAGCAACTTGGCGTAACGGGGCCAGACCTCTTCCCGCACCGATGAGCTCCACTCCAGCCAGATACTGGCGTGGTCGGGCTGATCGTAAGCGGCGTCAACAAACAGCTTCACATGACGGTGAATGCTCTCTTTGACCGGGCCCTGGCCGGTATAGGCCTGTTCCAGCATCTGGTGAACGAAACGTTCGATCTCGGCCAACACCTCATCCACCAGCTCTTCGCGGGTGTTGAAATAGTTGAACACGGTAGCTACCGAGACTTTGGCCTGTTCTGCAATTTCGGCGTGACCCGCACGGCCAATGCCGCGACGGGAAAACACTTCGATGGCACATTCCATCAATTGATTGCGCCGAGCTTCCGGAGAAAGCCGGGTTCGACGTCTAATTTCTGCGCGTGGTTCCATAGTTTTTTCATCTAATAGTTATTGATTATGGTGTTTATAGTATTGTCACCGATAATGCCCGAGGGCCTGCTAACTCTATCAATTAAAATAAGCCGATAAAAGCATCACGTATGCCTGACGCCTTTCGGCTTGGATGGTAGAATCCTCGGTTTTGACGTTAATGAACGGCCAAATCCCCTTTGGCCATGAGGGAGTAAGTGATGAAACACACTGTCGAGGTGATGATCTCCGAGGCCGATGTTGCCGCCCGGATCGCCAAATTGGGTGAAGAGATCACCGCCCGTTATCAGGGTTCTGACGAAGTGGTCATGATTGGCCTGCTGCGTGGTTCCTGCGTCTTCCTGGCCGACTTGTGCCGCCAGACCCCGCTGCCCATTACCCTGGATTTTATGACTGCCTCCAGCTACGGCTCCGGCATGCGCAGCACCCGTGACGTTCGTATCCTGAAAGACCTGGATGATGACATCAAGGGCAAGGATGTGGTGATCGTCGAGGACATCATCGACACCGGTTACACCCTCAACAAGGTGCGTGAAATCCTGTCACTGCGCGAGCCGAAATCCCTGGCCATTTGCACCCTGCTGGACAAACCGTCCCGCCGCGAGGTGCAGGTGCCGGTGGACTGGATCGGTTTCTCCATTCCGGACGAATTCGTGGTGGGTTGTGGTATTGACTACGCCCAGAAGTACCGCAATCTGCCGTTTATCGGCAAAGTAGTTCCGCAAGAGTAAGCAAGGTCCAGGAAGATCACGGGCGAGGTGGTCTAGCGCCATCTTCTGTCTGCAGGCGGCCTTGGCCGCCTTTTCTGTATCGAGATGGGATCCGCCATCACAGAGGTTGCAATGAACGCATTGGAAATCAGCGGCCTGAAAAAGACCTATCAGGGGGGCGTCGAAGCCCTTAAAGGCATAGATCTCACCGTCAAGCAGGGGGATTTCTTCGCCCTGCTCGGCCCGAACGGCGCGGGCAAGTCCACCACCATAGGTGTCATCAGTTCACTGGTGAACAAGAGCGCCGGCAAGGTGAAGGTGTTTGGCTACGACATCGACAGCGATCTCGAACAGGCCAAGGCCCAGCTCGGCCTGGTACCGCAGGAGTTCAACTTCAGCCAGTTCGAGAAGGTGAGTCAGATAGTCACCCATCAGGCCGGTTTCTACGGCGTGCCCAGGGCGGAAGCCAAGATCCGCGCCGAGAAGTACCTGCGCCAGCTCGATCTGTGGGACAAACGCGACATGCCGGCCCGCACCCTCTCCGGCGGCATGAAGCGCCGGCTGATGATAGCCCGCGCCCTGATGCATGAGCCCAGACTGCTGATCCTGGATGAACCGACCGCCGGGGTGGATATCGAGATCCGCCGCTCCATGTGGACCTTCCTCAAAGAGCTCAACGAACAGGGCGTAACCATCATTCTCACCACCCACTATCTGGAAGAGGCCGAGATGCTGTGCCGCAACATCGGCATCATCGACAAGGGTCGGCTGATCGAGAACACCAGCATGAAAAACCTACTGGGCAAGCTGGGCCGCGAGACCTTCATGCTGGATCTGGCGCCGGGATCCGCCGTGCCAAACGTGCCCGAGTTCAACGGCCGCATGCAGGATGAACGCACCCTGGAAGTGGATCTGGAAAAGAGCCAGTCCCTCAACAGCCTGTTCGAGCAGTTGTCTAGCCAGCAAGTGCAGGTGCTGAGTATGCGCAACAAGGCCAACCGACTGGAAGAGTTGTTCGTCAACCTGGTCGAGGAGGGGAGAAAAGCATGAATTTGACCACCTACTACATCGCCTTCAAGAGCATTCTGGCCAAGGAGATAAGCCGCTTCACCCGGATCTGGATCCAGACTCTGGTGCCGCCCGCCATCACAATGAGCCTTTACTTTGTCATCTTCGGCAACCTCATCGGCTCGCGCATCGGTGACATGGGGGGCTTCAGTTACATGGAGTTCATCGTGCCCGGTCTCATCATGATGTCGGTGATCACCAACTCTTACTCCAACGTCGCCTCCTCCTTCTTCAGCGCCAAGTTCCAGCGCAACGTGGAAGAGTTGCTGGTAGCCCCTGTGCCCAACTACATCATCATCGCCGGTTACGTGGGTGGTGGCGTGGCGCGGGGTATCTGTGTCGGTCTCATCGTCACTCTGGTGTCGCTGTTCTTCGTGCCGTTGCAGATCCATCACCTGTTCAGCGTCTGCTTCACCGTGCTGCTCACCTCGATCCTGTTTTCCCTGGGCGGCCTCATCAATGCGATATTTGCCAAGACTTTTGACGACATCAGCATCATCCCCACTTTCGTGCTGACGCCGCTTACCTATCTGGGCGGGGTGTTTTACTCCATCAGCCTGCTGCCGCCCTTCTGGCAGGGGGTCTCCCAGGTGAACCCTATCATCTACATGGTGAACGCCTTCCGTTACGGCTTCCTCGGTATCTCCGATGTGCCGCTCGGCACCGCCTACCTCATCATCATTGGCTTCATAGTCGCGCTCTACGGGTTGGCCTGGTGGCTTATTTCCCGGGGGACCGGATTGCGGCACTGAGTTGCAACCATGAAAAAGGCGCCTGTTGGCGCCTTTTTACTGCATGAGGGTTAGCCCCGGAGGAGGGGAGCGTCATATTGCGCCGGTTCGTCGCTGTAGACGCAGACGTTCCACTTGGCAGCCAGGCCATCCTCGGCCAGGCAGTAACGCTCGAAGAAGGATTTGATCTCGGCGCGCTGGCAGTGGGCCTCGAAGCTGGCCATGTCACGCCAGATCTCATTGAAGACGATGGGGAAGCTCTCCCCTTCGGCAAAGGGGCTGGGGATATGGCGGGTGACAATGTACTGCTGGCAGCCATCTTCCCGCAGCGTGTTTGGCTCGAGTGTCTGCAACACCTGAAACAAGGCCTGCTCCTGGCCGGGCTTGGGCAGGAACTGGGCGATGCAATAAACCTTCTTGGACATGTAGTTCTCCTGATCGGGGTTGCTCAGACGCTGAGCGTCACCACTCGGTTGTCGATGAGACGGGCCTTGCCCAGGTAAGCCGCCATCAGGATCACCAGATGCCGGCTCTTGTCGGTGGCCGACTCCAGGGTAGTGGCATCGACGATGTCGATGGCGTCGGTGCGAAAACCTGCGTTGTCGAGACGCTGGCTGGCCTGGGCCACCAAGGAGGGCAGGTGGTGATCGCCTCCTTCAATCTGCTCGGCAATCCAGTTCATGGTACGCGCCAGCTCGGGTGCCAGCGCACGCTCGGCCGTCGTCAGATAGCCGTTGCGTGACGAGAGCGCCAGACCGTCTTCGGCCCGCACCGTGGGCACGCCGACGATCTCGATGGGCATGGCCATGTCGGCCACCATCTTGCGAATGAGCGCCAGCTGCTGGTAATCCTTCTGGCCGAAACAGGCGACATCCGGTTGTACCAGGTTGAACAGCTTGGTCACTACGGTACTGACGCCACGAAAATGGCCCGGGCGCAGCGCCCCTTCCAGCAAGCCGGAGAGACCCGGCACTTCGACGAAGGTCTGGCTGGCCAGTCCCTGCGGATACATGATCTCCGGCGTCGGGGTGAACACCAGGTCGACGCCGGCAGCTTCCAGCGCAGCGCAATCCTGCTCCAGGGTGCGCGGATAGTTGGCGAGATCTTCGGCTTTGTCGAACTGCATCGGGTTGACGAAGATGCTGACCACCACCTTCTCGGCGTGGCTGTGCGCCTGCTCAACCAGGGTGAGATGGCCCTGATGCAGATTGCCCATGGTGGGCACGAATGCGATGGAACGCCCTTCACGGCGCCAAAGGCTAATCTGTTCACGTAAAACGAGAGGATTGTTAACGACCAACATCAGCAGTGCACCTTCGGATTAATCAAAGAGATATGGGTTAATAAATCAAAGGGATACGGATTAAATCAGCCTGCCATGAATGGCGAAACGGGGGCTTTCGCCCCCGTTGCCGTCCATGAGGCCTGGATCAGTTGAAGCTGTGCTCCGGACCGGGGAAGGTACCCTCGCTCACCTGTTGCACATAGAGCCGGATGGCGGCATGCATGTCACCGGTTTCGGCCAGGAAGTTCTTGGTGAACTTGGGCACATAACCGGAGGTGATGCCGAAGGCATCGTGCATCACCAGGATCTGGCCGTCGGTGGCCGGGCCTGCACCAATGCCGATCACCGGGATCCGCAGTGCCTTGGTGATGCGCTCGGCCAGGGCGACCGGCACGCACTCGAGCACCAGCAGCTGGATGCCGGCTTCTTGCAGGCAGAGCGCCTGACGGTAGATCTCCTGGGCCTGATACTCGTCACGCCCCTGCACCTTGAAGCCGCCAAACACATGGACGGACTGGGGTGTGAGACCGAGGTGACCACAGACAGGCACGCCGTTGCGGGTCAGGTGGCGAATGCTGTCACACAGCCAGTCGCCCCCTTCCATCTTCACCATGCGGGCACCGGCCGCCATCAGGCGAGCGGCTGTCTGGTAGGTCTGCTCCGGGGTGGCATAGCTCATGAACGGCATGTCTGCGATGATCAGTGCATTGCTGGCACCACGAGTGACACAACGGGTGTGATAGACCATTTCATCCACGCTGACGGCCAGGGTATCCTGACCCCCTTGCAGCACCATGCCCAAGGAATCGCCGATGAGCAGCACGTGGGCGCCCTCATCGTCGAACAGCTTGGCGAAGCTGGCATCATAGGCGGTGATGGCGGTGATTTTTTGGCCGTCCTGCTTCATCTTCAGCAGGCTGGCTGTGGTGATCTTGCTCATAACGTTTCAGGGCTCCTAAACGTCTGCACCGGGGGCAATGATGGCAAGATCATTGGTCGGGCAGCGGGCAACCAGTTCCGCGAGCGGGGTGCCGCACGGCAGCACCAGAGCGGGCGCAATCTCGGCCAGGGGCAGCAGCACGAACTCCCGCTCCTTCATGCCGTAATGGGGAACGACGAGGCGCTCGTGCCCTATGATCTGATCGCCATAGAGCAGCAGATCCAGATCCAGGGTTCTCGGGCCCCAACGCTCATCCTTGCGCACACGTCCCTGTTCCAGCTCGATTTTTTGCAATTGATCCAGCAAGGCCAAAGGGCCTAGCCGGGTCGTCAGCCGCACTACGGCATTGACGTAGTCCGGCTGATCCGCAGGGCCCATGGGGCGGCTGCTGTAAAATGAGGAAGCCTGTTGCAACTCGGACTCCGGCAGCGCCGCCAGTGCGGCGACGGCGCGGCGAGCCTGACCGAGTGGGTCAGCCAGATTGGAGCCGATGGCAACGAAGACTTCGGTCATGACGCTGGTGGTCACTGCGCCGCTTTCGGTTTGCGACGGCGCGGGCGACGACGGCTGCGACTGTTGCTATCACGTTTCTCGCCGTCACCGCTGCGGGGTTCACCGGCTTGGGCATGCTCGCCGCTCGCAGGGCGGCGGGTTGCTTCCCGTTGCAGTTGCGGGCGTACGTCAGGGTTGGACTCCACATAACGTTCCCACCAGCTGGCGAGCTCGCCAAGGCCTCGCTCGACCCGGTTGCGCAGCAACAGGAAGTCGTAGGCGGCGCGGAATTTCGGGTGCTCCATGGCACGCTCGGGATGACGGCCCTGACGGCGGGTCAGGCGCTGCTGCAGTGCCCAGATGTCGCGGACATCCGTGGTGAAGCGGCGTGGTACTGCGATGATACGTACCTGATTGTCCAGCACCTCGTTGATCGCCAGCATGAAGGCGTCGTGCCAGGGCAGGCCGCTTTCGTTTTCCAGCACGCGGGCACGGGCTTCGACACAGCCCCATAGCAGGGTGGCGTAGAGGAAGGCGGGGGTGACCCGTTTGTCTTCCCGCACCCGGGTATCGGTATCGATCAGCGCCAGCTCGATGAACTGCTCGAACGGCGAGGTGCCGTGCGGGGTGAACAGGACGGCCACTTGCGGGAACAGCGGCTGGAACAGCCCGTATTCACGCATCAGCTTGTAGGTCGCCAGACCATCACCAGCCAGGAACAGCTTGAGCGTCTCCTCAAACAGACGGGCGGGCGGAATATCCTGCAGCAGCGGGGCCAGCTCCTTGATGGGGGCGGCGCTGCGCGGGCTGATGGTCATGTCCAGCTTGGCGGCAAAACGCATGGCGCGCAGCATCCGCACCGGATCCTCGCGATAGCGGGTCTCGGGGTCGCCGATCAGCTCCAGTTTGCGCTGGGCGAGATCCTCTATGCCACCTTCGAAATCGTGCAGGGTGAAATCCCGGGCACTGTAGTAGAGGGCATTGACGGTAAAGTCGCGGCGCTCGGCATCCTCTTCGATGGTGCCGTAGACGTTGTCGCGCAGCAGCATACCTTCATCAGACTGGGCCGATACATGCTTGCTGGTATTGACCTGATGGTGGTGACCCCGGAAGGTGGCCACTTCGATCACGTCACGACCAAAGACGATGTGGGCCAGGCGGAAGCGGCGGCCAATCAGGCGGCAGTTGCTGAACAGCGCCTTGATCTGCTCCGGCGTTGCGTTGGTGGCAATGTCGAAATCCTTTGGCGTTCTCCCGAGCAGAATGTCCCGGACACCTCCGCCGACCAGGTAGGCATCATAGCCACCCTTGTTCAGGCGATAGAGCACCTTGAGCGCATTCTCGCTGATCTCTTTGCGCGAGATAGGGTGCTGGTCACGGCTTAAAGTACGACGCTGCCCGGTTACGTGGGCTGGGATGGGAGACTCCACCGACTGCTCGCCGTCTTCCTTGCCGAGCACCTTGCGGCAAAAGTTTGCGATCTGGGAAAAAATGGTACACCTCTTCATGACTTCTAAATTGACGGGAGGCCAAAAAATAGCGGCCTATCATAGCTCAGGCCTGACCAAATGAAAAACGATGTGCTTCATTCAACAATTTCAGGCTTGGCTAAATAAAAATTTGTGCTGTCTATGTCAGAGAGCCCAGGCTGATCTTCTCTCTGGATGGGACTTGGTCGAGCCGCCAGTGGGCAATACCCCAGCTAATCATCTCGTCAATCCTGCTTGCCATCAGCTCGGGTGGCGGGCATTGGCCGAGAAACGTGAGTGCCTGCCACAGGGCTGGCCTGACCTCATCCAGCGCCAGTGCCGGAGCATGGTTCTGCTTCGACAGTTTGTGGCCATCCGCCAGCACCGCCAGCGGCAGGTGTACCCAGGCGGGCACGTTTGCCCCCAGGGTCTGGTAGAGGGCAATCTGGCGCACCGTGGGCTCCAGCAGATCGGCGCCGCGCACTATCTCAGTGATGCCGCAGTCCATGTCATCTACCACCACAGCCAGGTTATAGGCATAGAGGCCGTCCCGGCGGCGAATGATGAAGTCCTCATCGGCAAGACCGGCGGGCACAGAGACGTGTCCCTGCAGCGCATCGTCGAAATGGTAGACGGGATGGCGCTGGCGCAGCCGGGCGGCGCAACCTTCTGCCGCCAGCCCCAGTGCGCGGCAGTGACCGTTGTAAAAGCCGCCACCTGCCATGATCTCGCGCCGGGTACAGCGGCACCAGTAGAGATCCCCTGCCTGATAGAGCTGCGCTATGACGTCGTCATAGCGGCCGTGGCGCTGGCTCTGGTACATCACCTCCCCATCCCACTCAAGGCCATGGGCCTCCAGTGTCTGCAGGATAAGAGGGGCGGCACCGGCCATCTCCCGTGGCGGATCTATATCTTCGATCCGCACCAGCCAGCGTCCTTGTTGCGCCCTGGCCTGCAAGAAACTGCCGAGCGCCGCTATCAGGGAACCAAAGTGGAGCGGGCCTGACGGGGAGGGAGCAAAGCGGCCTATATAAGGGCGAGTCTGGGGAGACGGGACTGTATTCACGGACATGGCAATTCGGGCAAACGGTTCATTGAGGCTGCATTCTGGGACGCCCCAGCGAAAAGCTCAATAAAAAAGGGAGCCTGCAAGCTCCCTATTTTCAGTTATGCCAGTGGTCGGTATCAACCGGCCATCTGTTTTTCCTTGATTTCAGCGAGTGTCTTGCAGTCGACACAGAGGTCGGCTGTCGGACGGGCTTCCAGACGACGGATGCCGATCTCGATACCGCAGTGTTCGCAGTAACCGAAGTCATCGTCTTCGAGCAGCACCAAGGTCTTCTCAATCTTCTTGATCAGCTTGCGCTCACGGTCGCGGGTACGCAGTTCAAGAGCGAACTCTTCTTCCTGCGCGGCACGATCCACGGGATCCGGAAAGTTGGCTGCCTCATCCTTCATATGGTCAACGGTGCGGTCAACTTCCTGCATCAGTTGATTGCGCCAGGCTCCCAGGATCTTGCGAAAATGTGCCTTTTGTTGGTCATTCATGTACTCCTCACCCGGTTTTTCCTGGTAAGGCGCCACACCCGCAACGGCCAGGGGGCCCAGAGATTTCCTGTTTTCGCCTGTTGGCATGCCCTGTCTCCTAATTCAGCACGCTACCCGTGCCATCCATAAATTGAGGGCGACATCTATAGCAGAAGGGTAACGCGTAGGCAAACAAGCCGTACCAATTATGTTACCCACACCTACATTTATTCGCTGCCCTCGGGTAGCAGGTGACAAGATTCAAACGGGATAAAATCTTGGGCCACCATGCTCTGCACCCCAACATGGGGTCGATAGCATAAAATTTCAACCCCTGCCGTCATTGCTTGCTCAATAAGCAGACTATAGTGCGGATCTATGTGTGCTGCAGGGCGCATTCTCACGATTCCGGAGTGTAAAACCATAAATAACAGCACGGCTCTGTGACCTGCTGCCTTCATGACCATCAATTCACGCAAGTGCTTGGCACCGCGGACAGTGACCGCATCGGGAAAGTAGCCCATGCCGGGCTGCTCCCGCTCATCGAGCAGGGTTACCGACTTGACCTCTATGTAGCAATCCGGCTTGCCGTCATCTTCCAGCAGCAGGTCGATGCGACTGTTTTCTTCGCCATATTTCACCTCGGTGCGCAGCCTTGCATAACCGGTGAGCGGAGCCAGTGCCCCTTGTTCGATCAGCTCGCGGGCTATCTGGTTGGCGCGCGCCGTGTTGACGCAGATGAAGTGGCCCGCCGGGCTCTCGGCGATCTCCCAGCTATGGGGCAGCTTGCGCTTGGGATTGTCGGAGGTGGAGTACCAGATCCGGGTACCAAGGTCGGCGCAGCCGGTCATGGCGCCGGTATTGGCGCAGTGAATGGTGATCACCTCACCATTGTCGAGCTGCACATCGGTCAGGAAGCGCTTGTAGCGGGAGATGAGCTGCCCGGACTGCAGGGGGGGATCGAAGATCATGGTGCGGTTCTCTTTTTTATAGGCAGGAAGCGAGGGCGGGCGACTGTCACGACGCCATCTTCTCTCTGGCGCGCAGGGGCCAGCAGGCGAGCGGTTCATAGCGAACCCCGTCCGGCGCCGTGACCGACTGATAGAGGCAGAAGTGGTCTGCCTGCAACACAAAGTCAGGTGCTGGCAGATCTGCGGGGGCCTCGCCCGCCTTGCGTGACAGGGTGACGTGGGGGCGATAGCCCTGCTCGCCGTTGCCAAGCCCCAGCTTTTCACCGTGACGGCGCAGGGCCCTGGCCAGTACATTGAGCTCGTTGGGCCATGCTTTGGGGCCCACCCAGGCCGCCTTGGCGCGGCTGAACCAGCCGGTTTCATCGAGGGTGATGACAAGGGGTGGACAGTGCTGACGTTCAGCGGCGGCCATCAGGCGGGCAGTGGTGACCTGATCCGCTTCACCCAGAAAGGCCAGCGTCAGGTGGAGGTTGGCGGCGGGGACCGGCTGGCCCGGCCAGGGCAGTTGATCGCGCCAGGCGACGATATCGGCGGCCAGCGCCTCGGCGGGCAGGGCAAAGAAGAGTTTGGCCATTCGGGTGAGGGTGCCTCTTTGATGCGGACGGGTGGCCCATTCTATGGCAGCCGTCCGCTCTTGTCTCGCCGGCCGACATCCACTCACGGTGGCCGGGCAGGCTGTGGCAGAATAGGCGCCGTTTTACGGCTTGCAACAAGAAGGTGCTGATCCCTTTGTCTTCTCTCCCCATAGTGTCGGTGCTGCCCGCACTCTTTGCCGCCATCGACAACCACGCCAGCGTGATCCTGCAGGCGCCCCCCGGCGCGGGCAAATCGACCCTACTGCCTCTGGAGCTGGTGCGCCAGAACCGGTTGCCCGGTCGCATCATCATGCTGGAGCCCAGACGTCTGGCGGCGCGCAACATAGCGGGCTTTCTAGCGCGCCAGCTCGGGGAGAAGGTGGGCGAGCGCATTGGCCTGCGGGTACGCGGCGAGAGCCGCACCAGTTCAGCTACCCGGCTCGAGATCGTCACCGAGGGGGTGCTGACCCGGATGTTGCAGCAGGATCCCGAGCTCAGCGGCATTTCCCTGGTCATTTTCGATGAGTTCCACGAGCGCAGCCTGCATGCGGATACCGCGCTGGCGTTTGCCATCGAGAGCCAGCAGGGGCTGCGGGATGATCTCAAGCTGCTCATCATGTCCGCCACCCTGGATGGCATGGCGCTCGAGAGTCTGTTGCCCCATGCTCCCGTCATCCGCTCCGAAGGGCGCGGCTTTCCCATCGACTACCACTACCGTCCCGCCAACCGTCAGCAGTGGCTGGATCCTCAGGTGGGCGCAGTGGTGCTGGAAGCGCTGGCCAGCCATACCGGCAGTGCTCTGGTGTTCTTGCCAGGCCAGGGGGAGATAGAGCGGCTGGCGCAATGGCTGGAGGGGCGCTTGCCGGATGACGTGCGCCTGGCCCCCCTCTATGGCCGCCTCGACATGGCGGCCCAGCAGGCAGCCATCGAGCCGGCCCCTGCGGGTCAGCGTAAGCTGGTGCTCACCACCAATGTGGCTGAGACCTCCCTTACCATCGAAGGCATCAGTTTGGTCATCGACAGCGGATTGGAGCGGCGCGCCAGCTTTGATTTGAAAAGTGGCGTCACCCGGCTGGAGACCCGCCAGATCGCCAGGGCGTCGGCCACCCAGCGGGCGGGCCGTGCTGGCCGTCTCGGTCCCGGGGTCTGCTACCGACTCTGGAGCGGCGAGGTGCAGGAGCGGCTCGCCGAGCAGAGTCCGCCCGACATTCTGACCCAGGAGCTGACAGGTCTGCTGCTGGATGCCGCCCAGTGGGGGGCAAAAGTAGAGAGCCTGCCGCTGCTGGACATGCCTCCCGCCGCCGCCGTGGCCAGCGCCCAGCGGTTGCTGGTCAGCCTGGGCGCCATGACGCCGGAGGGTGAGCAACAACTTACCCCCGCCGGCCGCGCCATGGCGGCCTTCGGCACGCACCCTCGGTTGGCGCGCATGCTGCTGCGAGCCCGCGAGCTGGAAGCAGAGGGTCTGACAGGGATTGTCGCCGATGCGGCTTTCCTGGTAGCGCTGCTGGAAGAAGATCTGCGAGGATCGGAGCGCCTCTCCGTGCTGTTTCATCGCCGACAGGGCGCCCTGCGTCAGGGGGCGGCCCGCTGGTTCGAACGCCTCGGTGTCAGGTCCGACGCTTCTCAACGCCAATCCCGAGGGGAGTGGCTCGGGTTGCTCTGCGCCCTCGCCTGGCCGGATCGGATCGGCAAACTGCGTAGCGGCAGCCGCTATCAACTCAGTGGTGGGGTGAGCTGCGATCTGGTAGAAGGTCATCCATGCCAGGGACAAGGGGCCCTGATCGCCATCGAGATGGGGCAAAACGATCGTGGCAGTCGCATCTTCATCGCCGAGCCGGTGGAGCTGGACGAGCTGGCGCGCCAGCTGCCGGAGCTGGTAAGCGAGCGCCAGTGGTTCGACTGGGACGAGCGGGAGGAGCGGGTACGGGCCGAGCGCCAGCAGGTGATCGGCGAACTGGTGCTGAGCCAACGGCCGCTGACCGACCTGACCGATGAACAGAAGGGGCGCTGTTTGCTGCAGGGCATACGTCGCAAGGGGCTGCATGTGTTGCCCTGGGATGAGCAGAGTGAAGGGCTGCTGGCCCGATTGCGTTGCGCCCGCGACTGGCTGCCGGATGATGGCTGGCCTGCCATGGACGACGAAAGCCTGCTGGCGGGCCTCGAGGCGTGGTTGCTGCCTGTGGTGAGTGGCATGACCCGGCTGGAGCAGCTAAAAAGGCTCAATCTCTGCGACGTGCTGCGTCAATCCCTGTCCTGGCCGCTGCCCAAACGGCTGGATGAGGCGTTGCCGAGCCATTTCACGGCACCGACCGGCAGCCGGGTACGCATCCGTTATCAGCCGGGCCAGGCGCCTGTGATCCCGGTGCGTATTCAGGAGATGTTCGGGCAAGGCACAACCCCGTGCGTGGCCGATGGACGGGTGGCGCTGGTGGTGGAGTTGCTCTCCCCGGCCCAGCGGCCGCTGCAGATCACCGCCGATCTCGCCGCCTTCTGGGCGGGCTCCTACGCCTTGGTAAAAAAAGAGATGAAGGGGCGTTATCCTCGTCACTACTGGCCGGATAACCCGCTGGAAGCCATGCCAACCAGGGTCACCAAGAAGAAGATGGGATTGCAGGATTAACCTCTCCCATTAAGGTCAGAGCCATATCAGGGGCCTGACAACAGAGTAAAAACGAGTTCAGGGACGAAAGCCTTGGTTTTCGTCGGGTCGACGGCATGGGTCGATCGGTAATCATGCCCGCGATGGCGATATAACGAATAGCAAAGAGGATTCATGGCAACGCAACGACGCAAGCGCACACCCAAGAAGGTGGCGCCCAAACGCACCATCTGGCGCAAGCTGTTCTGGCTTGGCTTCAAGCTCTCCCTGGTGGTGGCGGCCTTCATGGTGGTATTTGGCATCTATCTCGATACCAAGGTGCGCGAGCGCTTTGACGGGGAGAAGTGGCAACTGCCGGTGATGGTTTACAGTCGTCCGCTGGAGCTCTATCCCAGCCAGCGCCTCTCCCAGGCTCAGATGCTGCGCGAGCTCAACATGCTGAGCTACAAGCAGGTGCGTCAGCCCCATACTCCGGGCGAGTACGCAGTGAGTGGCAATCGTATCGAGCTCATCCGCCGTCCATTCGCCTTCCATGACGGCGCCGACGGTGCCCGTGGCCTGCGCCTTACCTTCAGTGGCGCTCGCCTGGAAGGGATCCAGTCGCTGGAGAACCAGCGTCAACTCGGTTATGCCCAGATGGACCCGGTACTGCTCGACCGCCTCAATACCGAGGATCGGGAAGATCGTCTGCTGGTGCGCATCGCCGAGGTGCCGGACAGCCTGCTCATCACGCTGCTGACCACTGAGGATCGCGACTTTTACCAGCATGGCGGCGTCTCGCCGGTGGCCATCATGCGTGCCATGGTGGTCAACGTGCTGGCCGGTCGCACCGTGCAAGGGGGCAGTACCTTGACTCAGCAGCTGGCCAAGAACTTCTTCCTGACCCGCGAACGCAGCCTGTGGCGCAAACTGCAGGAAGCCTATATGGCGGTGCTGATTGACTACCGCTATAGCAAGGACGAGATCCTGGAGGCCTATCTCAACGAGGTCTATCTGGGGCAGAACTTCTCCCAGGGGGTGTATGGCTTCGGGCTCGCTTCCTACTTCTACTTCGGCATTCCGGTCAACGAGCTGGACATCGATCAGGTGGCCCTGCTGGTGGGGCTGGTGAAGGGACCCTCCTATTACGATCCCTGGCGCTTCCCGGAGCGGGCCAAAGCCCGTCGTGATCTGGTGCTCAAGCTGCTGATGGATCACGGCAGCCTGCAAGCGGCAGAGTACGAACTGGCCAGCAAGCAGCCCCTTGGCATCATTACCCGTGGCCAGATGAGCTATGGCCGAACCCCGGCCTTCATGGGCCTGCTCAAGCGCGAGATCCAGAGCCGTTTCGGGCCTGATCTGCTCAAGCAGTCCGGCCTCAAGATCTTCACCAGCCTGGATCCCATCGCCCAGCATGCCGCCGAGCAGGCGGTCGCATCGGGACTGGCACTCATCGAGAAGCAGCGTGGCAAGAAGAAGCTGGAGGCGGCCATGGTGGTCTCCGACTGGCACAAGGGTGAAGTGGTTGCACTGGTGGGGGGCCGGGATCCGCGCTACGCCGGTTTCAACCGGGCGCTGGATGCCCGCCGGCAGATTGGCTCTCTGGTCAAGCCTGCCGTCTATCTGACCGGCCTCTCCAACGGCCTGACGTTGGCGAGTCCGCTCAAGGACCAACCGATCCGCATCCGTGGCAAGGATGGCCAGCTCTGGACACCGCAGAACTATGATCGCAAGTTCCGCCAGAGCGTGCCCTTGATGGATGCGCTGGCCAGCTCCCTCAACGTGCCAACTGTCAACCTGGGTCTGCAAGTAGGGCTGGAGAAGGTGGTGGACACATTGCACAAGCTGGGGGTAGAGCAGGAGATCCAGCCCTATCCGTCGCTGGTGTTGGGTGCTGTGGCACTCTCACCCATGGAGGTGAACCAGATGTATCTGCCCATCGCCAACCAGGGGATGACCCAGCCCTTGTCGGCCATCCGCGCCGTGGTCAACAGCGATGGCAGTACTCTCTATCAACATGATCAGACCGCCAAGCGGGTCACGGACGAGCAGGCCAGCTGGCTCACCCTGTTTGCCATGACCAAGACGGTGAGCCAGGGCACGGCCCGCTCACTCAACGCCAAGTTCCCCGGTGCCACCATGGCGGGCAAGACAGGCACCACCAACGAGCTGCGTGACTCCTGGTTTGCAGGGCTGGACAACAACGAGCTGGTCAGTGTCTGGGTGGGGCGTGACGACAACACACCGGCGGGGCTGACAGGCTCCAACGGGGCCCTGCAACTGTTTAGCGGTTACATGGGCCAGCGTGGCGTCAACAGCCTTGCCATCAAGATGCCGCAAGGGGTGAGCTGGGCCAACTTCTCCCGCGCCAGCGGGGCCAGAGTGGCCAGTGATTGCCCGGGCAGCCTGCAGGTGCCTGCCAAGCTGGCCGGACTGGCCGAGCCCATGAGCTGCAGCAGCCCGTCGCCCCGCAGCGCACTGGATGACTGGTTCGGTGGTTTCTTCAACTGATAGATGAAACGGGCAGCGCAGGCTGCCCGTTTGACTGGAGTCCTCATGTCTTTGCCATTGTTTGACGCCATCCACCATGTGGCCATCATCGCCAGCGACTACGACCGCTCGCGTCACTTCTATCACCAGGTGTTGGGGCTGCCCATCATTGCTGAAACCCTGCGTGAGGCGCGCCAATCCTGGAAGCTGGACTTGGGGCTGCCCGATGGCAGTCAGCTGGAGCTGTTCAGCTTTCCGGCTCCCCCTGAGCGTCCCTCACGCCCGGAGGCCTGTGGCCTGCGCCATCTGGCGTTCAGGGTGAGCGACCTGGACAGGGTCGTGCGGCATTTGCAGCATCATCAGATAGAGGTGGAGCCGGTGCGGGTGGATGAATTGACCGGCAAACGCTTTACCTTTTTCTCCGATCCAGACGGTCTGCCGCTGGAGCTGTACGAGGTGAGCTAGCGTTTCTGTGATGCCGTCGCTCCCAGTAAAAAAGCCGCCCGGTCTGTGACCGGGCGGCTTTTTTCATTGTGGGGTCAGGTTCATCAAGCCGTGGTCAGCAGCGCCACTGCGACAGCCATGACCACTATGCCGACCCAGCCGATGGGCTTGAGGCGCTCGCCAAACAGCAGCAAGCCACCAAGCGCCGTACCGAGAATGCCGATGGCACCCCAGGTGGCATAAGCGACAGCAAGGTCAATCTTGCCGGTACCCACGGCTTCGGAGAGCAGGGTGAAGGCGCAGAGCACCAGCAGAATACCGAAGAAACCCCAACCCTTATGACGAAAACCCACCGAGCGATTGATCGCCATGTTGGCGCCAATATCCAGCAGGGCGGCGCCGAGTATGATGACTATCGGGCTCATACCGCACCTTCAATCTTGACGGGGGCAATGGGTCTGCGGCGACGGGGGGCCGGATCATCATGGGTCTCACCCATTGTCACCATAACAATACCCACTATTGCCAATGCCAGACCTATCAACTCCTGCGTGTTGAGGTCATAACCCAGGAACAGGATGGAGATGATGGTGATCAAGCCGATCCCCAGTCCTTCCCACAGGGCAAACGCAATACCAATGGAGATTGTTTTGGCGGCTTTGGCCAACAACATGTAAGAGACGGTGATCAGGATCCACATCGGCAGATAGTTGATCCAGCCGGCATCATTGGCGGGGATCATGGCCATGCTTGAGGTGCCCGCGACCTCGGTGAAAATGGCTGCCGTCAAAAATATTCGGGCTAAAAGCATTCGACTGAGTAACATAAAATTTCCTTCTGTGGCTAAGACGGATGAGAGGATAACCCTAGTGATACTTGAGTCAGGAATCGCTGAGCGTCGATTATTCAGACGCTAATGGTTTGCCTTGCCAAACGGAGGCGAGGTAATGTGAACGTTGGATAATCTGCCATCAGCCCGTTGTCATGAAGCTTTATCAGATACAACTCTTTGTCGAATCAGCTAACAGTGGCTCCATTGCTAACACGGCTCGTCGTCTTGGCAAAAGTCGCAGTGCGGTCAGCACGGCGATTGCGGCGCTGGAGGTAGAGCTTGGCGTCGAACTTTTTGAACGGGGTGCCAACCAGAGTCGATTGACCGAGATCGGTGAGCTGGTGCTGGATGATTGCAAACGGCTGTTGCAGGCCGCCAACAGCCTCAAGCTCAAGTGCGAGCACTATGCCTCCGGCGCCGAGGTGGCGCTGCGGGTGGCGCGGGATGATGCCATTCCCGAGCTGGTGTGGCGCGACATGCTGGGGGCGCTGCGCCGCCAGTTTCCCGGCACCAGTATCTCGCTGGTGCTGGCTTCTCCCCCTGAACTGCCAGCGCTGGTGGAGGAGGGGTTTGTCGATGCCGCCTTCGGTCTCATCACGGAGGAGCAGGAGCGCAGCGGTCTCAATATTGATGTGCTCAACCCTATCCGTACCCTGATGGTGGTGGCACCCAGCCACCCGTTGGCCAGTCTGAAGCGGGTATTGCAGCAGGATTTGACCGGCCATACTCAGGTCACCCTCTCCTACGTGGACGAATTTTCGGTCAAGAGCCTGCTCCCTATAGGGGGTCAACATATAGGTCTGTCGAGCTTCGAACTGATGCGGGATGCTGTGCTGGATGGACTGGGGTGGGCCGTGCTGCCTTCTCCCTTGATCCAGAGCCAGCTGCGGCAGGGGGAATTATTGACCCTGAAGCACAAATTCAGTCTGCAATGGCGTGACTACGGCGTCTATCTGTCGGAAAACGCCTATCATGGCAAGGTACTGGCGTGGTTGAAGAAGGCGATTCAGGCCTACCTTGAACCTTTTGAATAAGCTGGCAAGCGTTATTGCCTTCTGGCCATTGGCGAGGGGGAGAACGCAGCGGGTTCTTGTGATCCATCACGGCCTGATGGTACATACTGTCAATACACTCATGCAGCGCCTGGAGGCGTGAACGATATGAGCAGTGCCCAAGACAAGGACGAAATCTGGCTGGATGACGACATCATAGAGCTGGATGATGATGAGGCCGTGGTGGTCAAGGCGATCAACCCCTGGCAGGTACTGATCGTGGACGATGAACCGGACATTCATCATGCTACCCGATTGGCGCTTTCCAACATTCAATACAAGTCCCGCCCCCTCGAACTGCTCAATGCCTACAGTGGCGCCGAAGCGGCTCAAATGCTGCTGGCCAATCCACGTATCGCCCTCATCTTGCTGGATGTGGTGATGGAGACCGAAGATGCCGGTCTACGATTGGTACACCAGATCCGCAACGAGATGCACAACAGCCTGGTGCGCATAGTGCTGCGCACCGGCCAGCCCGGTCAGGCCCCTGAGCAGCGGGTGATCCTCGACTACGACATCAACGACTACAAGACCAAGACTGAGCTGACGGTGCAGAAGCTCTTCACTACTGTCATAGCGTCTTTACGCTCCTACGAGACCCTCTGCGCCATCGACAAGAGTCGCCAGGGGCTTGGCAAGATCCTGGAAGGTGCGGGGGATCTCTATCATCTGCACTCCCTGCGGGAATTTGCCTCCGGCGTACTGAAACAGATCAGCGCCATTCTGGATGTTGGCACTGAAGGAGCCATCTGTGTCGAACGCAGGCCCGATTCTCAGGAACTGGAAGTGCTGGCGGCCACAGGTGACTATGAATCTCTGCTCAATGGTGTATCCCTTGCTGCCTTTCCTGCGTTGAACGACTCTGTGATGAGTGCGCTGGCCAACCGTCGAAACCGCTTTGAGCACCCGCAAGATGCCCTCTATATCGCGGCCCAGAATGGTCGCGAGTTCGTGCTCAACTTCACGCCGACCCAACCTCTCGATCCTCTGGAGTGCGATCTGCTGGATGTATTTTGCCAGCGGATTTCAGCTGCTTACGACAACCTCTATCTCTACAACCAGCTGCTGCGTGCCCAGGAGGCAACAGTGGTGGCGCTCGCTGCGCTGGCGGAGTTTCGTGACTCTGATACCGGTGAACATGTGCTGCGAGTACAGAAACTCTCCGATGCCATAGTGGCCGAGATGCAGCAGGCGGGTGCTTACCCCAATGAACTGACTCCCGGCTTTGTCGACATGATCGGCATGGCCAGCATATTGCACGATGTCGGCAAGGTCGGCACACCGGACCACATTCTGCACAAGCCTGGCCGGTTCGAGCCGGATGAGCGGGTCATCATGGAGCAGCATGCAGACATAGGGGCCAGCATATTGCACAAGGCGGGCGAGATGGTGGAAGGCACCAGCTACCTGTCGCTGGGAGCCGAGATTGCCCGTGGTCATCACGAGCACTTCGATGGCAAGGGCTACCCGGAGCAGCTGGCCGGCCAGCAGATCCCGTTGTCAGCACGTATCGTGGCCGTGGTCGATGTGTTTGATGCTCTGCTCAGCAAGCGCCCCTACAAGGAGCCCTGGTCGCTGGCGCAGACCATGGAATATATCCAGTCCCGCTCCGGCAGTCAGTTCGATCCTCATGTGGTCCAGGCGCTCAATCGGCTGGTGACGGAGTCGCGATTGCCATACGAGTTGTGAGCGTGACAGTGCTGGCGAAAAAGCAGAAGGGGCCATCAGGCCCCTTCTGCTTTGGTCTCTGTAGCGATTTTTATAGGTTGCAGTTAGCTCAGGGCATGGCGCGATCTCGGTTGTCGCTTTCGAAACGGCAACAGTATGAGGCCGAGCAGCAGGTCTCCCAGCAAGGCCGCGATGAACCCCACCGACATGCCACAGATGATGGCGGACTGTTTGAGCGGCACCAGATAGCTGTAGTTTTGCAGGGTATCTTGCCAGAGTTGGGGATCGGCGCGCAGCAGCAGGTGTGTCAGCTGCTGATACCAGGGATGATCCTTGAAAGCACTCTCCTGCAACAGCATCTGCTGCTGGCTCACCAGATGTTGCAGACTGACGGCATCCCGGGCGAATACGGGGTCCGGGTTGGTGCGATAGTGGTTGACCAGGGCGGTCAGATCGCCGTTGAAGTGCTGATCCGCCGTGCCCTGAAATGGCACCAGGCTGAGGTTGGCCTGTTGCAGGCGTGCATCCAGCCGCTGGTAATAGAGGTCGATCAGACCCGGTACCTGAACGCCGGCCAATAAACCCAGGGCAAACAGCATAATGCGAAGGTAGCTGCGCATATTCCTCATCATCTCGTTAAAAAAGAGCTCTCATACTAGCTGCAAGCCTGGTTCAGACCAAGGTAGTGTTCCGTCATCCAGTGGAGCTTGTGTCGATATGGCGCCTTCACAGCCCGGTTGTAATAGCGCCTTGTCCGGTTATCCCCTCTCCAATGCTAAGGATTCAAAGCGCACCCATTATGTTCTAGAATGCCGCGTTTTTTCTGGGAGAGGAGAGTCTGCATGAGCAAGTTCGTGCCGTGCTATTTGATTGGGGGCCTCATTGCCATCAGTTGGGCCGCCTTGCCTGCCCATGGCCCCTGGGATCAGTGGGATCTTGCCGTCTTTCATCTGGTCAATGGCTGGCTGGGCCAGTCTTCGTTGTGGGCCGATGTGGTGGCCGTGACCAATAATCGTCTGTTTGACCTGCTCGTATTGGGCTGCATGGGGCTCATCCTGGCGATGTGCTTTTTCCGTTCTGAGGATGGGGAGCGTCGTCGCCTTGTTGCCATGGGGATCGTCATGTTGTTGGGGGCCCTGGTTATCAACCAGTTTGGTCACCTGCTGCCGGTCAGTCGTCCCAGTCCTACCCTGACCGTTGCGGATGCACTGCGAGTCACCCAGCTCAGCACGATCCCGACCAAGGATTCCTCCAGCGACAGTTTCCCCGGCGATCATGCCCTGTTTTTGATGATCTTTGCCGGTTTCGCCCTGCGTTATCTGTCACCCTGGGCTGGGGGGCTGGCCATCTTGATGGTGCCGCTGTTCTCGGCGCCCCGTATTTTGTCTGGTGCCCACTGGTTGACGGATGTCTATGTTGGCGCCTTGGGCCTGACCCTGCTCTGTTTGCCCTTGTTGTTGCTGACTGGGTTGTCGGATGGGTTGATCGGCTGGCTTGCCTTCAGGCTGTCTTTGGGGTCACGGCGGCGCAGTACCGGGCATCCGTCCGACTAATATCAAAAAAAGAAGGTCGGTTTACACCGGCCTTCTTTTTGGCTACTGCCCATCGATGACTGTGGTCGTCGCGAAATGACCATGACTACCACCGATGGCCCCAGGCCTGCTGGCCCTCATGGATAAGTATTAGCAGAGTCATTCGAACTCGCTTGCCTGAGCTTTATCCAGACAATCGTTTGCATGGGGGCGTGATTGATTCTGGTCAGGACTTTTAATTTCCGCTGCCTTAGAATCGCCGGCCCTTGCAGGAGAGGTCGGTATGCTAATTAATCTTTTACGCCTGATATTCATCGTCTGTGCCCTGGCGTTCGTTTTCATGCTGGTACGGGCCTGGTGGCATAAACGGCAACAGGGCTCACTGGAGCCAACCCCGTTCTGGCCGGTGGCCGCCATCGGATTTGTTGCCAATTTTCTCGATACCCTGGGGGTTGGCAGCTTTGCCGTGAAGACAGCCTGCTTCAAGCAGTTCAAGTTGATCGACGATCGGCTGCTACCCGGTACCCTCAATGGCCAGTGCGTGCTGCCGACGGTTGCCCAGTCCCTCATCTTTATCGGCGTGGTCAAGGTGGACCCGATCACGCTCATTAGCATGATGGTGGCAGCCGCTGCGGGGGCGGCATGGGGGGCGCGTCATGTGGCTTCATTTGATCGTCAGACCATACGGCTGGTGATGGCTGTCTCTCTGTTGGTGGTGGCCGGCTTTATCTTTGCGGGCTTGCTGGGTCTGTTCCCCCTCGGCGGCGATGCCATGGGGCTGACAGGTTACAAGCTGGGAATTGCCCTGCTCGGCAATTTCATCTTCGGGGTCTTGATGAATGTGGGGATCGGGCTGTTCGCCCCCTGCATGACGCTCGTCTATCTGCTGGGGATGAACCCCATGGCGGCGTTTCCCATCATGATGGGATCCACCGCCGTGCTCAGCGTCTTCTCGGCGGGCACCTTCATTCGCAAGGGGGCCTTTGATGCCAGGGCCGTGCTGGCAGTGGCAATTTTTGGCCCCATCGGCGTGGTGCTGGCTGCCCTGCTGGTACAGTCCATGGACATGGAAATGTTGAAGTGGCTGGTGGCCTTTATCGTCATCTATACCTCCTGGACCATGTACGCCTCCTGGCGGGCAGAGCGACGCAAGGCTCAACCCCGGCTGGTGGAGATCGCAGGTTAGCCTGGACCAGTGCTGCCTCGGCTTTGGCCCCCAGAAACACATAGAGCCCCAGTGCCAGCAGCAGTCCCACGGCACATCCCATCACACCTACCGCAGGCCAGAGCAGTTCGCTCTGGCCAAGCGACCCTTTGAACAGCAGCAACAATCCCTCTATGGAGACCGCAATCAGGATGGCGGCGATAAAGCGGGTGATGGTGCGGCGAACGGCGCTGTGGCGAAAGATGTCCTTATGCAGCAGCACCTCCTCCTCCAGAATCGTCTTGCCCAGATCGAATACCGCCAGCGCCAGGGTCAGGAATATGATGGCGCTAAAGGCACCTAGCTGGTTCTGCTGCTCCCCGCACAGCAGCAGATAGAGCTGCTCCAATCCATGCCATATCAGGGTGGCGACGATGAGAAACAGCGCCATGCTCAGCACCACATAGACAGCCTTGAACCAGGGCATGGCGCGGCGCCGCTCACGATCGCCCATCAGCCAGGCAATCAGCTGGTTGAGGCAAAGTGTCAGTTCCCGACCATGACCCTGCACAACCAGACGTAGCTGAGCCTGTGGCGCGGGTACGGGGGGAAGGATCCTCGCAGACTCACTGCTCTGGCCTATGGTCAGAATAAAGGGGTAGCCCTTTAGGGAATCACGGGGGGCGGTGAGCAGCCCCAGCAACAGGGGGGCCAGTTCGGTTTCGTATTCCTGATAGCGCCGCAGCACATCGATGGGGCTCATCTCTGCCATATGGACCTCGGTCAAGTGGGCTCCTGCTGAAGATGTGCAAATAGTGGGCCCGTTTTATGACAGGGATGGTATGGGATATTGCACCAGGGGATGACAAAACAGAGGGGATGAGCAGAGAGCTGCACCAGAAAGAGGCGCTGGGGGAAGTCAGACACATCAGATAGAGAAAAGGGCCTGTAAAGGGCCCTCTCGTTAATCTCTGGCTGGATTAACCCGCCAGTTTGGCGAAGCTGCGTTCGGCGGCGGCCAGGGTATGTTCGATCTCCTTGTCGCCGTGGGCCAGTGACAAGAAGCCTGCCTCGTAGGCACTCGGCGCCAGGTAAACACCCTCTTCCAGCATCAGATGATAGAAGCGCTTGAAACGTTCCATGTCGCAGCGGGTAACCTGCTCATAGCGGGTGATCTCCGGCTCGTTAGTAAAGAAGAAGCCGAACATGCCGCCCACATAGTTGATAGCGAGCGGGATACCGTGCTTGGCGGCAGCGGTTTTCAGCCCCTCGGCAACCCGGGCAGTCTTGGCATTCAGCTGCTCATAGAGCCCCGGCTCCAGCAGCAGATCCAGCATGGTCAGGCCCGCGGCCATGGCGACCGGGTTGCCGGAGAGAGTACCCGCCTGATAAACCGGACCGGTCGGGGCTATATGCTGCATCACCTTCTTCTTGCCGCCGAAAGCGCCAACCGGCATGCCGGCACCGATGATCTTGCCGAGAGTGGTAAGGTCCGGGTCTATGTTGTAGTAACCCTGAGCACCGCGCAGCGAGACACGGAAGCCGGTCATCACCTCGTCCAGGATCAATAGGGCACCGAACTCGTCGCAGATGGTGCGCAACCCTTCCAGAAAACCGGGCACAGGCGGGATGCAATTCATGTTGCCGGCGACCGGCTCGACTATGATGCAGGCGATATCGCAACCGTACTGGGTGAAGGCTTTTCGCACCGAATCGAGGTCGTTGAACACGCAGGTCAGGGTGTGTTTGGCAAAGTCGGCCGGCACGCCCGGGCTGTTGGGCTGACCCAGAGTGAGGGCGCCGGAGCCGGCCTTGACCAGCAGGGAATCGGCGTGGCCGTGATAGCAGCCTTCAAACTTGACGATCTTGTCGCGACCCGTGTAACCGCGAGCCAGCCGGATGGCGCTCATGGTTGCCTCAGTGCCGGAGTTCACCATCCGCACCTGCTCCATGGAAGGTACAATCTGGCGTACCTTCTCGGCCATCAGCACTTCGATCTCGGTGGGCGCACCATAGCTCAGACCCTTCTCCACTGCCTTGATGACGGCAGCCTTGATGGCCGGGTGGTTGTGACCGAGCAGCATGGGGCCCCAGGAGCCGATGTAGTCCACATAGGCCTGACCATCCACGTCATAGAGGTAGGCACCATCGGCGTGATCGATGAAGCGGGGTGTACCGCCGACCCCATTGAAGGCGCGGACCGGTGAGTTGACGCCACCCGGAATGGTCTGGCGGGCCTGTTCAAACAGCTGATCTGATTTTGACATGGATCATCCTTAATGGGATTTTGGTCGTCGCACAGGCGCATGCGGCCTATTGCGGCTCGGCAGCCAGGGGGAGCTGGGGTATGCTTTGCGCTCTCGTTACCTGGCCCAGGCCTGCCCCGTGCTAAATGAAACGGGCCGACTATAGCAGAAAGGCTCTGTGCTGGGCAGCCGGGCTGTCTGCCAGGTGCTCCGCACCAGGCAGACAAATGTGGTCTTTCCAACATGGTGCAACAAGATGGCACAACAAGTTATCTCCTCTTCTGACGCTCCCTCTTATCCACGCAGCCCCGCCTTGCTGCGCATGATCCATCAGGACAAGATGCCACTGCTGGTGTTATTGCTGGCGGCCCTGGTCGGTACCTTGGCAGGGTTGGTGTGCGGGCTGTTCGAATCCGGTGTGCACTGGCTGGCCGAGCAGCGACTCGAGCTGCTGGCCGACCGCAGCTGGTGGCAGCTCGGTCTGCTCGGATTTGGCTTCAGCGCCTTGCTGGGTTTTGTCGGTTACTTTCTCACCCATGCCTTTGCTCCGGAAGCGGGCGGCTCAGGGATCCCTGAAATCGAAGGGGCCATGGATGATCTGCGTCCGGTACGCTGGTGGCGGGTGCTGCCGGTCAAGTTCTTCGGCGGCATCTGTACCCTGAGCTCCGGCATGGTGCTGGGGCGGGAGGGACCCTCGGTGCAGATCGGTGGCAACCTTGGCAAGATGGTGGCGGATATCTGCCGGCTACCCAAGGAGCATGGTCATGCTTTGCTGGCCGCCGGTGCCGCGGGTGGTCTGGCCGCCGCTTTCAATGCACCGCTGGCCGGGATCCTGTTCGTGATGGAAGAGATGCGGCCGCAGTTTCGCTACTCCTTTCTGGCCATCAAGGCGGTGGGGATCTCCGCCATCATGGCAACCCTGATGCTGCAGAACATGAAAGGGCAGGGGGCGGTGATCACCTTGCCCCACTACGATGCCCCTGCACTGAAGGCGCTTTGGCTGTTCCTCTTTATGGGGGCTATCTTCGGGGTGCTTGGTTTTGTCTTCAACAAGCTGGTGCTGGCCTGCCAGGATGGCTATCTGGCACTGCACCAGAACAAGCGTCATCGCTTCGTGGCCATCGGCATGCTGGTGGCGGGGACCTTTGGCGTACTGTCGCTGTTTGCGCCATCGGTGACAGGCGGAGGGACAGAGCTCATCCCCCATCTGATGGGCGGAGAGTATGCAATGGCGACCCTGTTCCTCATATTCTCTGTACGGCTGGTGGCCACTCTTATCTGCTTCTGCTCTGGCGCCCCAGGTGGCGTGTTTGCTCCGACTCTGGCCCTTGGCACCCTGTTTGGCGTGGTGTTTGGTCATCTGTTTCATGCGGCTTTTCCGGAGCTTGGCATCGAACCCGGCGCCTTTGCCATCGCCGGCATGGGGGCCTTGTTTGCCGCCACTGTGCGTGCTCCCATCACGGGGATAGTGCTGGTGACCGAGATGACCGATAACTATCAGCTGATCCTGCCCATGATGATCACCACGGTCGGAGCAACTCTGGTGGCCCAGTGGCTGGGGGGGCGCCCCATCTATTCCCAGATCCTAGAGCGAACTTTACGGCTTGCTGCGCGTCAAAAGCGGGGAGACAGCGGCGCTACTGCCAGTTAACTCCTTGTATGTCAGCGCGAATCCGGTTGGGTCGCGTATAGTGAAGGGAGCATGGCCGCTGTATGGCGTAGTAATAAAAGAGGCCTTATGTCCCAGATATTGAAGTTGTTGACTGTGCTGTGCGTGGGGGCGCTCATCGGTTATTTCGTCGGTAATCGACAGGAGCTGGCCCAGAGCAGCCTCCTGTCGGTGCAGCAAGAAACCCTGGAGCGTCAGGGCAAGGCGATAGGTCAGCTCAAGAGCGACCTTGCCATCAAGGATACCCTGCTGGCCACACAGAGGGCCGCGTTCGAGCAATTGCAAAAGACGCTCAAGGAGCAGGAAGCCCAGGTGCAGGAGCAGAAGCGCCAGTTGGCCTTCTTCGAGCGGATCATGCGACCCACGGGTGAACAGGTAGGGGTGGTGATCGATAACCTCACATTGCAGGAGACCAGTATCCCCGGCCGTTATCACTACCGCTTGGCGCTGACCCAGCCAGCCAAGAAGCGGGAGCTGTTCCGCGGCCAGGTACAGATAAAGGTAGAGGGCAGCCTGGGTGACAAACCAAAGACCCTCGGTAGCCGTGAGCTTGGCATGAAAGTGGGCGAGGGGCGCTATGCCTTGCGTTACTTCCAGCTGCTGGAGGGCAACTGGCAGCTGCCGGAAGGCTTTATACCGGACCGGGTGCGTGTCACTATTGGCAAAGAGGGCAGACAGCCGGCCCAGGAGCTGCTGGCCGAATGGGGTGACCTGATCAAACCCCTGGTTGCTCCGCCTGCTGCGCAGTAAGAAGATTGGTGAATACTTGAACTAAACAGTCGGGTATTAGATAATTTCGCGGTTTCCATGTTTGTGGATTTAACGGTTGTGAGGTCAGTAATGAGTGCAGTAGCAGAAGCCCCGTTGCCAATCCAGATGACGGATGCGGCAGCCAACAAGGTGAAGAACCTGATCACCGAAGAAGAAAATCCCGAGCTCAAGTTGCGGGTGTACATCACGGGTGGTGGCTGCTCCGGTTTCCAGTACGGTTTCACCTTTGATGAGAAGATCAATGAAGGGGACACTGTAGTCGAGAAGAGTGGCGTCACCATGGTGATCGATCCCATGAGCCTGCAATATCTGGTAGGCGGCAGCGTGGACTACACCGAAGGCCTGGAAGGTTCCCGCTTCACAGTGACCAACCCCAATGCCAGCACGACCTGTGGCTGTGGTTCCAGTTTCTCCATCTGATTTGCCGTAACAGCGCGATTGAAGGGCCCAACAGGGCCCTTTTCTATTCATCCCTCTCTGCCTTCCTATATAAAGCGTCGCATCCTTATAAAGGCATCAACGGAGTTCTTGGCCTGTAAAAAGGAAATGGAGATTCTTCTGAGGCACATAAATGGATGCATCTTGCACGATCTGGCTATTGATTAAACACTTGAACGTCTTCCTCAATAAAACACAGTGTTTTTGCTTGCCAGAAAGATTCAGCTCCCTATAATGCGCCCCTACCAGCACGGCGGAACACGCCAACCTGATGAGCCAGTTTCCTTGTGAAGCCGGCGCAGAAAGAAAAGCGAAAACAACCGCTTGACTTTCGAAGTGAGGAGCGTAATATGCGCCTCCTCAACGCGACAAGCGTGACGCTCTTTAACAATTTGAATCAAGCAATCTGTGTGGGCACTCACAGCATC
>NZ_JAACGB010000023.1:0-46297 GCF_029237345.1 Aeromonas sp. 2HA2
TACTCAACCGCCTTCTCGAGTCAAGCCTTATTTTCAAAGGCTTTTTGAGGTTATCGACTTGGCTTTCTGCGTTGCCGCTTGCCCTGTCGATGGAGGCGCATTATAGGGAGTTGAATCTTTCTGGCAACCCCTTATCGGCAATAAAATTGCAAAAATCGGCACTTTTTTAGTTATTCATATCCAACCACAGCTTTTGTACAAACTTATCCACAGAAACGAGTTCCGGATTGCTAGAATGGCCAAAAACAAGGAGGCCAAGATGGACTTGCGACTGAGACCTTACAAAGGAAAACGCCCACAACTGGGTAAAGGTGTATATGTGGATCCCTGCGCGACTCTGGTCGGAGATATAGATCTGGCGGAGGATGTCAGCATCTGGCCCATGGTGGCGGCGCGGGGGGATGTGAACCATATCCGTATCGGTGCTCGCAGCAATATTCAGGACGGCACTGTGTTGCACCTTACCCGCAAGAGCGCCAGCAATCCTGACGGCTATCCGCTGTTGATCGGAGAGGATGTGACGATCGGCCACAAGGCCATGCTGCACGGCTGCACCATAGGCAACCGTGTGCTGGTCGGCATGGGGGCCATCATCCTGGATGGGGTTGTGGTGGAAGATGACGTGATGATCGGGGCCGGCAGTCTGGTGCCACCAGGCAAGCGACTCGAATCCGGATTCCTCTATATGGGCAACCCCGTCAAGCAGGTCCGCCCCCTCAAACCTGCCGAGGTCGCATTTCTCAAGACCTCAGCCGACAACTATGTCCTGCTCAAGGACGAGTATCTGCAAGAGGCTTGAGCAGACCCCACAAACAGGAAGCCCGGCATGATGCCGGGCTTCTCTTCTTATATAGCTATCTATATAGCAACAGAGTGCCGAAAGTTAATGGGCCTGATCCCAGTTGTCGCCCGTGCCCGCTTCGACTAGCAGCGGCACATGCAGTTCGGCCGCCGCCGACATCTTCTCCTTGATGATGGCAGTGTACTCTTCCAGCTTCTCTTCGCGGATCTCGAACACCAGTTCATCGTGTACCTGCATCAGCATGCGGATCGACTCATCCTCGATGCCGCGGATCCAGTCATCTACGTTGATCATGGCGCGCTTGATGATGTCGGCGGCCGTCCCCTGCATGGGGGCGTTGATCGCCGCCCGCTCGGCGCCCTTGCGCAGACCGGCGTTGCGGGACTTGATATCCGGCAGATAGAGACGACGGCCGAACAGGGTCTCGACATAGCCCTGCGCTTCCGCCTGCTGGCGGGTACGCTCCATATACTCCAACACACCCGGGTAGCGTTCGAAGTAGAGGTCCATGTACTTCTGCGCCTCGGCGCGACCGATCCCCAGCTGTTTGGCCAGGCCAAAGGCGCTCATGCCATAAATGAGGCCGAAGTTGATCGCCTTGGCACTGCGACGCATATCGGTGGTCACCGCATCGAGCGCGACCCCGAACACCTCGGCGGCCGTCGCCTTGTGGATATCCTTGCCCTCGGCAAACGCAGTCAGCAGCCCCTTGTCACCGGAGAGGTGCGCCATGATGCGCAGCTCGATCTGGGAGTAGTCCGCCGCCACCAGCTTGTAACCGGCGCTCGGGATGAAGGCCTGCCGGATCCGTCGACCCTGTTCGTTGCGCACCGGAATGTTTTGCAGGTTGGGATCAGAGGAGGACAAACGGCCGGTTGCCGCCACCGCCTGATGATAGGAGGTGTGTACCCGCCCGGTCTGCGGCTTGATCATCAGCGGCAACTTGTCTGTGTAGGTGGACTTGAGCTTGGCCAGAGTGCGGTGCTCCATCAGCAGGCGAGGCAACTCGTAGGTCTCGGCCAGCTCGGCCAGTACCTCTTCCGCGGTGGATGGTGCACCCTTTGGGGTCTTCTTGATGATCGGCAGACCCAGCTTGGTGAAGAGGATCTCCCCCAATTGCTTGGGCGAGGAGAGGTTGAACTCCTGCCCGGCCAGCTCATGGGCCTGACGCTCCAGTTCGGCCAGCCGCAGCTCTATCTCCTGGCTCTGCTGGTGCAGCAGCTTAGGATCGATAGTGGTGCCGAGCAATTCCATCCGCGCCAGTACCGGCAGCAGCGGCAGCTCGATTTCGCTGAATACCTGGCACAGGCCAGGCACGGCTTCCAGTTGGCCCCACAGGGTCTGGTGCAGACGCAGGGTGATATCCGCATCTTCCGCCGCATAGGGGGCTGCCTGCTCCAGCTCAATCTGGTTGAAGGTGAGCTGTTTGACCCCTTTGCCAGCGATATCTTCAAAAGAGGTGGTTTCGACCCCGAGATAGCGTTTGGCCAGCGAATCCATGTCATGACGACTGGCGGTAGAGTTGAGCACGTAGGACTCGAGCATGGTGTCGTAGGCGATACCCTGCAGGTCGATGTCGTGGTTGAGCAACACGTTGCGATCGTACTTGAGGTTCTGACCCACCTTGAGACGGGTTGGGTCTTCCAGCAACGGCTTGAGCTTGCCCAGCACTACGGCCTCGGTCAGCTGCACCGGCGCCCCGAGATAGTCGTGACCGAACGGCACATAGGCCGCCTTGCCCGCTTCGACTGCGAAAGAAACGCCGACGATACGCGCCTCCATGTAGTCGAGACTGGTGGTTTCGGTATCGAAGGCAAACAGCGGTGCCACTTTCAGCTGTTCCAGCCAGCCGTCAAACTCGGCTTCGTCTAGAATACAGCGGTAGTCGGTTTCGATGGCGGCAACCGGTGCAGCGCTGTCATCGCCAGCCTCTTCCTGCCCGGCACCTTCTTCGCCACCGGACTCAAGCTCCTTGATCAGGTTGCGAAGCTCGTATTCACGGTAGACTGCCAGCAGTGACTCCTTGTCGATGGGGCCAAGCTGCAGCTCTTCCAGACTCTGTTCCAGCTCGACATCGGTCTTGATGGTCGCCAGTACATAGGAAAGGCGAACCTGCTCCTCCTGCTCACGGAACTTGTCGGCGAACGCCTTGGAACCGCGGAAGCCGAGGGCCGCCACCTTGTCGAGGTTGGCTGCAATCTCGTCTATGCTGCCAATCCCCTGCAGCAGGGCCAGCGCTGTCTTCTCGCCGACACCCGTCATGCCGGGGATGTTGTCCACCTTGTCCCCCATCAGGGCCAGATAGTCGATGATGAGCTCGGGCGGCACGCCAAACTTCTCAATCACCCCTTCCCTGTCTGTCTTCACATCTTTCATGGTGTCGATCAGGGTGACATGGTCGGAGACCAGCTGCGCCATGTCCTTGTCGCCGGTACTGATCAGCACAGGCAGCTGCTTCTCGGTGGCCTGGCGGGCAAGCGTGCCGATCACATCGTCCGCCTCGACTCCTTCGACCATCAAAAAGGGGAAGCCCATCGCCTTGATCATCTGATGGATGGGGGCAACCTGGCTGCGCAGATCGTCCGGCATGCTGGCACGGGTCGCCTTGTACTCGGGATAGATGTCGTCACGGAAAGTCTTGCCCTTGGCGTCGAACACCACGGCCACATGGCAGTCAGGGTATTGCTTGCGCAGGCTGCGCATCATGTTGGCCATGACACGGACGGCACCACTCGGCAAACCGGTCGATGTACGCAGATCAGCCTGCTGGGAGGCGAAGAAGGCGCGGTAAAGATAAGAAGAGCCGTCGACCAGAATAAGGGGATTGCTAGGGGCCATGAAATCGTCCTGCCAGAGATAAACAGCCGCTAGGATGCCACAGGGCCCCCTTCACACCAAGGGGGCTAGCGCCACCATCAACAGGCCATTGAAAAGGGGCGCGCTGTGGATAACTCTGTGTTCAAAAATGGGGCTCAGTACGGACCACAGTGACAAAGCTGTGCATAACAATATAAAAGTACATATAAAACAATACGATGAGATCGTAAAAACTGATCTTGAGACGGTTGAGATGATCTCGATCAATGTGGAAAAAGATTTAAGGGAGTAGATACGGCAGGATCGAAAACGAAACAATCCTAGCACAGCGAGATGACTTGACCAGCGGATGGCGAACGATAACCATACAAAAGTACAACAATCTATCCTGGCTCACATTTTCAACAACGAGGGGTTTGCCATGAAAAAAGTGGCCGTGATTTTGAGTGGCTGTGGCGTCTTTGATGGTGCCGAAATCCATGAGGCCGTCATCAGTTTGCTGGCGCTGGCCCGCCAGGGTGCGACTACCCAATGCTTCGCTCCGAACGTGGCGCAGCTCCATGTTATCAACCACCTGACCGGTGACGTGAGCGAGGGGGAAAGCCGCAACGTGCTGGTTGAAGCCGCTCGTATCTGTCGCGGTCAGATCAGAGATGTGGCAGAGCTGGATGCGGCCGATTACGACGCGTTGCTGGTGCCCGGCGGCTTTGGTGCCGCCAAGAACCTGTGCGACTTCGCCATCAAGGGAGCCGAGTGCCAAATTCAGCCAGATGTCCTCAAAGCCTGCCAGAGCTTTGCCAACGCCAACAAGCCGGCGGCATACATCTGCATCGCGCCCGCCATGATACCGCTCATCTATGGCGCAGGCACTCTGGCGACCATAGGTCATGACGAAGGCACCGCCAATGCCATGGAGGCCATGGGGGGCAGCCATCTCAACTGCCCGGTCAACGAGTTCGTGGTGGATCAGGAGCGCAAGGTGATCTCCACCCCCGCCTACATGCTGGCCAACAACATTGTGGAAGCGGCAGATGGCATAGAGAAGACGGTCAAGCAGCTGCTGGCGCTGTAATCCCCACCCCGCCAAAAACAAACGGGCCGCTCATGGAGCGGCCCGTTTTCAATCTTGCAGCTGGCTGCCGGTTAGATGGATTCGCCCATCTGCTCCATCTTGCCCAGCAGGGCACGCAGACGCTCCTGCCATGCAACGTGCTCGTTGCGCAGCAGATGGTTCTCGTCTTGCAGCTTGCTGTTTTGCTCTTTCAGTTCGTCCAGCTCCATCTTCAGCAGGGAGATGTTGTCGACGGCGGATTGTACTTTGGATTCGAGTTGCTCAAGGACTTCTAGTGACATATGCATACCTGTATGTTCAATTGCGATGCCCCACAGAGGGCGATTCAAGCGCGTAAAGCCAGCATACCCCGAGCACATCGGCACAAACAAGCCAGCGCGCTGTAAAATGCGCCTTCCATAGATGTATTGTCTAAATATGCGTCTATTTTTCTCGCATCCTGCGCCCAGGCCGATACAAGAGCCTCATAACCAGCAGGCAACGCCCTGCCAATCCAGTCACCACGGGCATGTTGCCGGGCACTTCCCCCCAGTTATGCCTTCATCCGTGCAGCGCCACATAAGCCCCCAACAGCAAGCAGGCGACCCCGTACATCAGCAGGCCATAGAGCAGGTTCCAGCGCAGGATCATCCCCGCACTCAGGTTGTAGCGCGATGCCAATGCCAGGTTGGAGCCGGAGAGCGGGCTGGTCCCGGTCGCAAGTCCCCATCCCAGCAAAAAACACATGCCGAGCAAGCTGGGATCCGGTGACAAGGGCCACAGCAGCGGCGCCAGCCCGGAGATGCTGATGAGCGGATGCACACCGACGATGGCCACCAGCAGGATCAACAGCAGCGTCAGGGATGACTCGAGCCAGCCGAAGTGGTTGAAGAGTGGCAGCCCGTGCTCACCGCCAAGCTCGAGCACAGACAGAGCGCTGTTGATGCCGGCTGCCAGCAAACCGGCCCCCAGAAACAGCACCAGCTGGCCACCGATGGCAGGGAAACGCTCCACCACCTGCCGCTTGAGGGCGGCGCCTCGCCCGGCTCTGGGCATGAACAGCAGCGCCAGCAGCGGTGCCACCAGGGCGATCACAGCCAGAATGCCAAGCGCTGGCCAAATCTGTTTGATCAGCAGCACCAGCAGCGCCAAGGCCACCGGCAGCCCCAGGGTCTGCAGTCGCAGCGGATAGCCGGCAAAATCCTGTACGCCGAGTCGCTCCACCTGCCAGGCGGTCAGTCCCATGGCCAGCAGAGCAGCAATCACGCCAAACGGCATTATGCTGGAGAGCTGCAGACCCGGCGCGTACGTGAGCGCCACCGCCATGGCGACGAAGAAGGGGGACCAGAAAGCCGCCGCACAGAAGATCCGGCTCAGCACCATTACCTGGCGCCGCTCCAGGGTGCCGTTACGTTCCAGCCGATCGCCGATGATGAACAACACAGAGAGGTTGATAACGGATCCCAGCAGATTGAGGCTGGCCATGGTGCTCCACAGCCCCTTGCGACCAGACCAGGAGGCAGTACCGGTCAGCAGGCCGGACGTTGCAAGATTGAGGGTGCTCACGGCGGCAAACATGGTGAGCATATTGATGTTGGGCAGCAGCCAGTCGCCCGGGTTGAGGCTGGCGCCCCGCCACCAGGAGAAGATCAGCAGCGCAAGCGCGGCCCCGTACAGGGCAAGGGCCTGCCGTCTGGCAGCCCCCACTAGCCAGGGCCAGGTGAGGAGCGATGCCCCCCAGGCGGCGATGGCCGCCGGCCAGGGAGAGAATCCCAGATAGAGGTGCAGCAGGTTGAGCAGCCACATCCCCAGGATCAGGTAACCTGACCAGCGCTTGGCCATCGAATCGTCTCGGTCAGGGGATCAGAGACACTGATCCATATCCAGCGAAGGCTTGTCGCACTCCGGGCGGCCCACTATCTTGGCCGGTACGCCGGCGACAGTGGTGTGCGGGGGCACAGGGTTGATCACCACACTGCCGGCACCTATCTTGGCACCCATCCCCACTTCGATATTGCCGAGCACCTTGGCGCCCGCCCCTATCATGACCCCTTCGCGGATCTTGGGATGGCGATCGCCGCTCTCCTTGCCGGTCCCTCCCAGGGTCACGCTCTGCAGGATGGAGACATCGTCTTCAATCACAGCGGTTTCACCGACCACTATGCCGGTGGCATGGTCAAACATGATGCCCTTGCCGATCCGTGCAGCCGGGTGCACGTCGACCCCGAATACCACCGAAATCTGGTTTTGCAGGTAGAGCGCCAGCGAGCGACGACCCTGGCGCCACAGCCAGTTGGCAACCCTATACCCCTGCAGGGCATGGAAACCCTTGAGGTAGAGCAGCGGGGTGGAGAAGAGATCGACCGCCGGGTCGCGCTCCTGCACGGCGCAGATATCCGCAGCCACCATTGCCAGCAACTCGGGCTCGCTGCGCAGGGCCAGCTCGATCACCTCACGCAGGGCGATGGCGGGCATGGTGGCGCTGTCGAGCTTGTTGGCCAGCTGGAAGCTGAGAGCCGAACGCAGGTTCTTGTGATTGAGAATCGTGGAGTGAAAGAAGCTGGCCAGCATGGGCTCTTCGGTCGCCATGCATGCCGCTTCTCGCTCAATTTTTTGCCAGGTTCTGGCAACCAGATCATCCATGTTGCAGCCTACTGTTGTTCTGATGGAGTGCCTTGCTGTTCCTTGTGCACCACAGAGATGGGGTCCATATGAATGATGACATCCATGCGTTCAAATTCCTGACGCACCGCCAGTTCGGCTTCATCGGCAATCTGATGGGCCTTGACCAGAGGGAGCTGATCGTCCAGTTCCAGATGCAACTGAACGAAACGGGTCGGACCGGATTGGCGGGTACGCAGATCATGCACCCCGTGGACACCTTCGACTTCACAGCAGAGGGCCATTATTCTCGCTTGTTCTTCGGCTGGCAACTGACGATCGAGCAGCGCCTGCACAGACTCATAGCCGATATGGATGGCGCCCCACAGCAGGAACAGACCGATCAGGATGGCAAACAGGCCATCGGCCCAGAACCAGCCCCGCCCCGCCAGTACCAGCGCCAGCAAGACGCCGGCATTGAGCAGCAGATCGGAGCGGTAGTGCATCATGTCGGCCTTGATGGCCACGCTGTTGGTCTTGCGGATGACAAAACCCTGGAAGCTGACCAGCAGCAAGGTCAGCACTATGGAGCCGCCGCTGACCCAGATACCCGCTTCGAGTCGCAGAATGGGGGCCTGATTGAGCAGGGAGGAGATGCCATGCATCACCAGCAGCAGGGCCGACCCAGAGATAAAAGCGGACTGAATGAGACCCGCCAGCGATTCCGCCTTGCCGTGGCCAAAACGGTGCTCATCATCGGCCGGTGCCAGCGCATAGCGAATGGCCAGCAGGTTGATGATGGAGGCACTGACATCCATAAAGGAGTCGGTGAGCGACGCCAGCAGACTTGAGGAGTCGGTCATGAGCCAGGCGATCAGCTTGCCAGTGATCAGCAGGGTGGCTGTGGTAACGGCGGCCATGCTGGCCAGCGTCACCCAGCGGGAATATTGTTGATGGCTCAAAACCGGCTTTCCTCTTGCGGTTAAAAATCTATTATACCCTGACCCCTGCGTCACTTTGGCGCGAAAAATCAGCGGAATGACCCTAGATGCACAAAATACTCCTGGTCGACGACGATCTCGAGCTGACTCAGCTGCTCACCGAAATTCTGACCCTGGAAGGCTTCCAGGTGACTGTCGCCGAGGATGGCGAAGAGGGGTTGCTGCGGCTGGCAGAGCAGGACTTCAACCTGGTGCTGCTGGACGTGATGATGCCCAGGCTCAACGGCTTCGCCATGCTGGCAAAGCTGCGTGAGACCCACGACACCCCGGTGCTGATGCTGACTGCGCGGGGCGACAGCCAGGACAGGGTCAACGGGCTGGAGGCAGGCGCCGATGATTACCTTGCCAAGCCCTTTGATGACAGAGAATTGCTGGCCCGGATCCGCGCCATACTGCGCCGGACCCAGAGTGCGCAACCCCAACGTGGCGGTACTTCCGAAGAGATCCGCTTCATGGATCTGGTGCTGCAACCGGGCTTGCAGCAAGCCAGCAGCGGCGAACAGCTGCTGGAGCTCACCGCCACCGAATTCGGGCTGCTGGAGTGTCTGCTGCGCAATCCCGGCCAGATCGTCAGCAAGAGCCAGCTCTCGGAGCTGGTGCTCGGCAAGAAGCTGGAACCCTTCGATCGCGCCATCGACATGCACCTGAGCAACCTGCGCAAGAAGCTGCCGGAACGCGCCGATGGCCAGCCGCGGTTCAAAACCGTGCGGGGACGCGGCTACCTCTGGCTGGAACAGGCATGAAAACGGCTCGCTCCCTCAATGGCCTCTCCACCCAGATCTTCCTCTGGTTCTGGTTCATGCTGCTGGTCGTGGTCGCCGCTGTCGTGATACTGCCGACCCTGGATCCCCGCAACATAATCCCGTTACCCGCCCACGAGATGGTGCGGATGAACAACAACCTGAAAGCCCTGCAGCGGGGTGCCGACCCCAATCAGGATTTTGATCTGGCCAAGGCCATAGAGGCTGCTGGTCTGTTGCCGGTGGACAATATCTACCTGCGCGACGAGAAGGGCCAGATGCAATCCAGCACGCGGCTCAGCAAGTTCGTCGTCCGCTTCATGGTCGACTCGGACAACCCGGCCAAACCCATGCTGGGCAGCGAGCACCAGAGAGCCATCGCCGGTCCCTTCGAGATGGAGCACCACGGTCAGACCTATCACGTCTACTTCGGCCTCAATGTCGAAAACTCCTATCTGTTCCTGTTTATCCAGATCCTGGATCACCCGATCCAGATCCTGGGGATCGCCATGCTGGTCAGCACACCACTCTGCCTGTTGCTGGCCTGGCGACTGACCCGCCCCATACTGCAGTTGCAGCGATCAGTCTCCCAGTTGGCGGAAGGCAACCTGGAAGTACAGATCCCCAATCTGGGGCGACGTGACGAGATCGGCCAGCTGGCGGATCACGTCAGCCACATGGTCGACACGCTCAAGAGCATGATCCAGAAGCAGAAACAGCTGCTGTCCGACATATCCCACGAGCTGCGCAGCCCCCTCACCCGTATCCAGCTGGCGCAGGCGCTGATCCGCCGCAAGCAGGGCGACAGCAACGAGCTGGCACGGATAGAGTCGGAGATTGGGCGGCTGGACAAGCTGATCGGCGACCTGCTCGACCTGTCACGGGTACAGCAGCATGTGGAGGCACCCGTGGTGATGCCGTTGGCCGAACTGCTGGAGCCCATGCTGGACGACGCCATGTTCGAGGCCAACCAGAGCGGCAAGCAACTCCGGCTGCCGCCACTGCCGACCGAGTCGATCAGGATGTGGCCCGAGCTGCTGGCACGGGCGCTGGAAAATCCCCTGCGCAACGCACTCAAGTACGCTCACAAGTTCATCAAACTGGATTGGTATCGGGAAGGAAGAGAGTGGGTCATTACCATTCGTGATGACGGCCCGGGTGTGCCGGTGGCGCAACAGGAGCAGCTGTTCCTGCCCTTCTTTCGGGTGGATGATGCCCGTAACGCCAAGACCGGCGGCACCGGGCTGGGGCTGGCCATCGCCTCGGAGGCAATCCAGCGCCATGGCGGCACCATTCGCGCCAGTTGCAATCAGCCCACCGGGCTGACTATCACCATACGTCTGCCTATTGGCTGAGCCATCTCTTTTCATCCAGGTGGGCGCTGGGTATGCTGGCGCCCTTTTCAGCCTCATCTCAGCCCGCATCAGGATCCCGCCATGCTCGATATCGTGCTCTACCAACCGGAAATCCCGCCCAACACAGGCAACATCATCCGCCTCTGCGCCAACACCGGCTACCGGCTGCATCTGATAGAACCGCTGGGGTTCGAGTGGGATGACAAGCGGGTGAAGCGGGCCGGGCTCGATTATCACGAGTTTGCCGAGGTGAAACGCTGGCCGAGCTATGAGGCATTTCTGGCTGCCGTTGCTCCCGAGCGGGTATTTGCCTGCACCACCAAGGGCAGCACCGCCCATTCTGCAGCGCAGTTCGCGCCCGGTGATGCCCTGCTGTTCGGCCCGGAGAGCCGAGGTCTGCCACTGGAGATCATAGAGAGCCTGCCGTTCGAACAGCGGCTGCGCATCCCCATGTTGCCCCAGAGCCGCAGCATGAATCTCTCCAATGCGGTCGCGGTATTCGTGTACGAGAGCTGGCGCCAGCTGGGTTATGAGGGCTCGCTCTGATCCTGACTCACCCCATGGGGTGAATGCAACAGGCGGCCATCACGTTCCAGTTGCCAGCACAGATACCCCAGTGTCAGACCTCGGCCCGCCATCAGGGCGCCCATGGCGGCCCACAAGGCGGCAACGCCCCAGCCCTGACAGAGCCACCAGACCGGGAAGAAGCCGCAAAACGCCGCTACCAGCATGCTGTTACGCATCTCCCGGGCACGGGTAGCGCCAATGAAGACCCCATCCAGCAGGAAGCACCAGACCGCCAGTAACGGCATCAGGATCAGCCAGGGCAACTGGCGGTTTGCCTCGGCGATCACCGCCGGTATGTCGGTAATATGGGCGATGAGCTGGCTGCCGCCCGCCGCAAACAGCAGGCTGAAACCAATCGCTATGATCAGCGCCCAGCCAAGGTTCAAGACGATGGCTTCGCGCAGCGCCTGCCGATCCCGCCGGCCGATGGCGCGGCCCACCATGGCCTCCACCGCATAGGCAAAGCCATCCATCCCGTAGGAGATGAGCATCAGAAAGTTGAGCAGCACCGCATTGGCGGCCACTGCCACATCCCCCAAACGCGCACCCTGCAAGGTCATGAAGGCAAAGCAGAGCTGCAGGCAGAGGGAGCGGATGAAGATATCCCGATTCAGGCTGAGCAATCTCAACAGCGCGGGCCACTGACGCCAGCGTTGCCAGGCCCCCTGCCACACCTCGGGCGAGAGGCGGCGCAGATGGCGGCTCACCAGCCAGAGCCCGACCCCCAGGGCGCTGTAATCTGCCAGCAGAGAGGCGGCGGCCACTCCCTTCACCTGCCAGCCCAGCCCCAGTACGAACCAGGTATCCAGCGCCATGTTGATCAGGTTGGTGAAGATCAGCAACAGCATGGGGCTGCGGGCATCCTGCATGCCCAGCAACCAGCCCATGATCACCAGATTGCAGAGCGCCGCAGGCGCACTCCAGATCCGTACCGACACATACTCGCTGGCATAAACCTGCACCTCGGCTGACCCGCCACTGAGTGCAATAAGCCCGGGCAGCAGGGGCAGCAGCAAGAGCAAGAGCAGCATGCCCAGCCCAACGGCGAGACCGAGCGCCCGCGCCAGGGTGTCGAGCTGGCCACCTGGACTACCGGCGCCATGAGCCTGGGCGGTCAGCCCTGTGGTGGACATGCGCAGGAAGCCGAGCAGCCAGAAGATGAGATTGATGAGGGTCGCCCCGACCGAGACGCCTCCCAAAAACCAGGCCTGACCGAGCTGGCCTATCACCCAGGTATCCACCAGCCCCAGCAATGGGGTAGTGATATTGGAGAGCACCATGGGCAATGCCAGGGCAAACACGGCCCCATGGCGCCGCCTGTCTGTCAACCAGGGCGGGATCAGCATGAGAGCAGCCACTCATCCGACATCATTCGCCCTCCAGTCGCACAATTTTGGCGAAATCGGAGACCAGGGTTTCCATGACAACATGGGGTACTCTCCCCTCGCTCATCTGGGGGCGGAACACGGCTTCCAGCTTGCCTTCCGGATTGATCAGCACTATGGAGGCGGAGTGGTCGATCAGGTAATCCTTCTCTCCCTGTTCGGCAATGGAGTAGATGAGGCCCAGGTTGCGCACAAACGGGAACAACTTCTCGTGGGGGCCGGTTGCCGCCTTGAACTCGGGATGGAAGAAAGCGGTATAGGTCTTGAGGCGAGTGATGTCATCGCGCTGCGGATCCGCCGAAATGAACACTACCTGGCTGTCCGGTGCAATCTTCTTCAGCGCCGGATAGACGGAGCGCAGATCCGCCAGCGTGGTCGGGCAGATATCCGGGCAGAAGGTATAGCCGACAAACAGAAAGGTCCAGTGCCCCACCAGACTGGCTGGAACGAAGGGCTGCCCCTCCTCGTCGGTGAAGGCAAACGGATTGATGTCCCGCCCCGCCGGGTAATAGTCGGCCTGCTCGGGCAGGGAGGGCCGGCTCCAGTGGAATGCAGCCATCATGCCCCCGACCAGCAGCAGGAACAGCAAGGGATAACGCGGTTTAACCATAACAACAGACCTTTTCACTACGACATGCCCGCAGAGTGGGCACGAATGGATGGCCCATTGTAACCCAGCCCATCGCGCTCCGGGTTATCCCTTGCACCGGATGCCGCTTTGGTCAAAAGAGGCTCCCATCACCACTGGTCAGCCGGGCTGGGCCATAAAACAACAGCCCCACCATCAAGGTGGGGCTGTGAGACAAGGGCCAGGAAACATCAGGGTTGTTGTCTGCGCCGCTCATGGGCGCGCTTTGTCAAGGCTCGCAGCGGTATGACGGGAGCCGTCCAGGGAAGATCCGTTTGTCCCGTGTCGCTATGACGGTGAAACAGACGCACCAGGCGGACTATCTTGTCTTTGGGGCAGCCAAGCCAGACAGTCCAGCAGGCACCCTTGTGATGTACCCAGAGAGCATAGAAGCGGGTCATCCGGTTACCCTTGATGAAACGGGTGATGGAAGAAGCGGGCGATGCCAGACCCGGATCCCATGGCGAGCTTGAAGCCATACCTGTCCTCCTTGACCAACAGGTCACGCCGGTCAGCATCGACAGCCCCCTTGGGTGGCCAGATCGATGACTGCCGCGTGTCGACTGCGCAGGTGTGCCTTTATCCTCCAGACGGCAGATGCCGCCGGTGCAATGCTGGCCACCCTCCCTTCTATCCCGCGAACGCCTCCATCAACTGGGCTGGTAGCGCCGTTGCTGTCCGGCGCTCCGCCTGAGGCTGTTGTTATGCATCCCTGCTGACCTTGATTCCTGCCACCTGCCAAGTGGGAGAGGATCGTCTTGTCGAGCATTCGGGGCAGATCAAGCAAGTGACTGCCTTAGCCAAGGATATATCTGAAATGAGGCGGATGCGGACGGGCGCGACAGACAAAAATCACGGGTATCAGGATCTGATTGAAATCATGGGGAAAGAGGTACAGAAGCGAGACGGCCTCCCGAGGGAGGCCGTGCTGTTACATCCAGTCGGCGTTGCGGATCACGCCGACGGCCAGTCCCTCTATGGTGAGTTGCTGGCAGGAGAGATCAACGGCGATGGGTTCAAGCTCTTCATTTTCAGGCAGCAGCCACACCTGGCTGCCCTTGCGCTGGAAGCGCTTGACGGTGACGTCTTCGTCGAGACGTGCTACCACCACCTGGCCGTTGCGCACTTCCTGGGTTTTGTGGACAGCTAGCAGGTCGCCATCCAGGATGCCGATGTTCTTCATGCTCATGCCTTGCACCCGCAGCAGGAAGTCTGCCCGCGGATGGAACAGGGCGGGATCTACCTGATAGTGGCTCTCGATATGCTCCTGGGCCAGTATGGGTTCACCGGCCGCGACCTTGCCGATCAGAGGCAGGCCGGTCTCTTCCAGCACAGCTTCCTCTTCAATCAGCAGGCGGATGCCACGAGAGGTCCCCGGCATGATCTCGATGACCCCTTTTTTGGCCAGGGCCTTCAGATGTTCTTCGGCCGCATTGGCCGACTTGAAACCAAGCTTCTGGGCAATCTCGGCACGAGTCGGCGGCATGCCGGTCTCGCTCATATTCACCTTGATCAGTTCCAGCACTTCGGCCTGGCGTGGGGTAAGGGGTTTCATAACATTGGCACCTGTTTTTTTATACAGCACACTGGCAGTATATACAGTGCAGTGGCCAAGGCAAGGCGCGGCTGACATTTGTCGCGGCCAACCCCTTATTTACCATGGTTTTACGACTGTGCAGCCGACTCATCGTACCTCTCGGCGACAAGCCGCCGGTGATTTGTTATGCTCACGCCGCATTTTTTTGGAGAGCAGACGCACATGTCCCTTGGACAGAAGATTTCCAGAGCCATCTTGCAATGGCCGGTCAGTGGCTTGGTCAATCACAAGAGCCTGCCGGAAAATCCCATCACAGAGCTCAAGCTGGATCCAGCCAGACCCATAGTCTATGCCCTGAAAACCAGCTCGATCACCGACCTGATGACACTGCAACAGTGCTGCGAGGATCTCGGCCTGCCCGGTCCCTTCACCCCGCTGGAACTGAACGGTCAGTTGCTGCCGCGCTATGTCTGCCTGGACCGCCCGCCTCCCCTGTTCGGCAAGCGCAGCAAACCGCTGCCTTTCTTGCAGGAGTTCCACCAGCTGCTGGATCTGCACAAGCAGGATCAGGCACTGGATATCCAGGTGGTGCCCGTCACCCTGTTCTGGGGCCGCGCCCCCGGCCGGGAAGGGGAAGAGGCCTCCGGCTGGAACATCATCAGCAGTCTGGCACCGAACCGCCTCAAAAAGGCACTGATCGTGATCCTCAAGGGCCGCGAGAACCTGGTGCGCTTCTCTCCGCCGCTCTCCCTGCGTCAAATGGCGGACAAGCACGGCACCGACGAGGCTATCGCCCACAAGCTGGCGCGGGTGGCCCGCACCCACTTCAGCCGCCAGCAGCTGGCAGCCACCGGCCCCAAGCTGCCGAACCGCAGCCTGCTGTTCAGGCAGTTGCTGGATTCCAGCGTCATCCAGCAGGCCATAGAAGAGGAGGCGCAGCGCGAGGGCATCAGCCTGGAGAAAGCGCAAAAGCGCGCCCACGGTTACATGGACGAGATCGCCTCCGATTTCTCCTACCGGCTGATCCGCCTCAGTGAAAGCTTCCTCGGCTGGCTGTGGAACAAGCTCTATCGCGGCCTCTCGGTCAACGGCGCCGAGAAGGTACGCCAGCTGGCGCAAGAAGGGCACGAGATCGTCTATATGCCCTGCCATCGCAGCCACATGGACTACCTGCTGCTCTCCTACGTCATCTACCACCAGGGGATGGTGCCGCCCCACATAGCGGCGGGCATCAACCTCAACTTCTGGCCGGCGGGCCCCATCTTCCGCCACGGCGGCGCCTTCTTCATCCGCCGCACCTTCAAGGGCAACCCGCTCTACAGCACTGTATTTCGCGAATACCTCAACCTGCTGTTTGCCAAGGGCTATTCGGTGGAGTTCTTTACCGAGGGTGGGCGCTCCCGCACCGGTCGTCTGCTGCCACCCAAAACCGGCATGCTGGCAATGACACTGCAGGCCATGATGCGAGGGCTGGACAGACCCGTGACCCTGGTGCCCGTCTATCTGGGCTATGAGCATGTGATGGAGGTGAACACCTATCACAACGAGCTCAAGGGCAGCCGCAAGGAGAAAGAGAGCTTCCTGCAGGTGCTCGGCATACTGCGCAAGCTGCGCAACTATGGCCGCGGCTTCGTCAACTTCGGCGAACCCCTGACCCTCAACAGCTACCTCAATGAACATGTGCCCGAGTGGAAGGACCACATAGGTCAGGAGGAGCGCCCAGAGTGGATGGCACCCACAGTCACCCGGCTGGCCGAGCTGCTGATGACCCGCATCAACGCTGCCGCCGCCGTCAATGGCCTGACCCTGAGCGCGCTGGCACTGCTGGCCGCCGAACGCCACGCCCTGACTCGCGATGAACTGCAGGCACAGCTCAACACCTATCTGGACCTGCTCAAGCAGGTGCCCTACAGCCCCCAGAGCACAATCCCGGCTGAGGATGCCAAAACACTGCTGGATCAGGCGATGGAGCTCAACAAGTTCGAGGTGAGCGAGGACAAGCTGGGCCAGATCATCAGCCTGGACCGCTATCAGGCGATCCTGCTGACCTACTACCGCAACAACATACTGCATCTGTTTGCCTTGCCATCCCTGGTGGCCGCGCTGATCGAACGTTGTGAGGGGATATCCCGCGGCGAGATCGTCGCCCGCTGCATCGACATCTATCCGCTGCTCAAGACGGAGCTGTTCCTCCACTACGAAGAGGATGAGCTGCCGGAGCTGGTCGATGCCCTGCTGGCCGAACTGCAACGCCAGCAACTGGTCGAGGCACGGGATGGCGGCTTCTGGGTCAATCCGGGCAACCAGATGCGCCTGCTGCTGCTGGCCGAGAGCATTCAGGAGACGCTGCAACGCTACGCCATAGTATTGACCCGGGTGTTGGCCCAGCCCTATGTCGAGGCGGAGCAGCTGGAGGCGGACGGCCTGATGATGGCGGAGCGCCTCGGCACCCTGCACGGCATCAATGCCCCCGAGTTCTTCGACCAGAAGCTGTTCAGCACCCTGATCCACACCCTGCGCAAGGAGGGCTACCTCTCTTCCGAGTGCAAACCGGATCTGGGCCGCTTCCAGGCGCTGGCCGATAACATAGTGCCGCTGCTGAGCAACAAGATCCGCCGCACCATACAGGCGGGCAACCGGCTCTGACAGAGACCGGAAACAAAGAAGGCCGCATGATGCGGCCTTCTTTTTATCCTGACATGCGTCACGGCAACAGGTAGTTGAGCACCAGGCCGATGAATACCAGCGCCCCCGCATAGTTGTTGTTGAGAAACGCCTGGAAGCAGGCCTCCCGCTGCCGCTCCCGGATCAGCCGCTGCTGGTAGACAAACAGGGCCGCAGCCCCCAACAGCCCCCAGTAATACCAAGCCCCCAGCCCCATCACCTGGCCTACCGCCAGCAGGATCAGCAGGGTGGCCAGCTGCAACACGCCGATGATCCGCTTGTCGTGGCGACCAAACAGAATCGCGCTCGATTTCAAGCCGAGCTTGAGGTCATCATCCCTGTCCACCATGGCGTACTGGGTATCGTAGGCGATGGTCCACAGCAGATTGGCGAGGAATACCAGCCAGGCCACCAGCGGCAAGGCGTTGGCCTGAGCCGCATAGGCCATGGGGATAGACCAGGAGAAGGCCATGCCGAGCACCAGTTGCGGGATCGGAATATAGCGCTTCATGAAGGGGTAGCAGACTGCCAGCAGCAAGGCCGCGAACGACAGTGCTATGGTGAGGGAATTCATGGTCAGCACCAGCGCGAACGAGATGAGCGCCAGCACGGCGAACAGCGCCAGCACCTCCCGCGGCTTGACCTTGCCCATGGGCAGTGGCCGACCGGCGGTGCGTTTCACATGGCCATCGAAGTTGCGATCCGCATAGTCGTTGATGACACAACCGGCCGAGCGCATCAGAAACACGCCCACCACAAACACCAGCAGGGTCCAGAGATCCGGCAGGCCGCCGGCCGCCAGCCAGAGCGCCCACAGGGTCGGCCACAGCAGCAGCAGGGTCCCGATAGGCTTGTCGATGCGGGCCAGCTGCACATAGGCCAGTCCCCGCTCCTTGGTTAACAGATTCACTCCAGCTCCTTGTTGCATGACAGAGAGGGTAAGAAGAGTTCATGGACCAACAGTGGCCATTGCCCCAGAAACAGACGGGAACGACGTCCCCAGACGGTGGCGGCCGGGCACCAGGGATTGCTCGCAATCTCGAAACAGGCCAGTTGCAGGTGATCGCGGCGGGTGGGCTCGTCACCGAAAATACGCTCGCCCAGGGGCTGCTCACCCAGCTCGCCCAGCCCGCTCTCTTGCAGGGCGGCTTCGGCAAACAGGGTCCAGCCCAGCACAGCCGGCCCCCGATCACCGTGCAGTATCACCTCGCGGCACAAGCCCATGGGTTGCTCGGCGGCCACCAGCTGCTGTTCATCGGCGCAGAGGGTGACACTGCGATTGCCCAGCAGCTGCACCGAGAAGTGGCGATTGTGGTGGCGCAGACGCCGGGTCATGGAATCGGCCTCCAGCAACCAGGGCCGCAATGCCTCGGGCAGCTCGCACTCTACGGGAACCCGCCACGGCGCTAGCTGGATAAGGGGAACAGTCAACTCGGACTTCACGGCTTCACCATCCGGAGATTTACGTTATCAGGTTAAAATCCGGTTTATTATCCGTAAATCATTCGAGAATTGTAAGAACATCCGTGCTTGACGGCCCCGATGGCAACATCAAAAATGGGGTACCTGCCGCCGATGAGCCATCTATATGAAGATCTTCAAAATTCTGCTGCTGTTGTTACTGAGCTGTGGCTCCCTGCATGTGCAGGCCTCGTCCGAAGAGGAACCGTCCGCAGAGGGCGCCGACGCTGCTGCCAAGCCCGGCTTTTCCTACCACGCCCTCGATCCCGACATCATCACCAACTACATCAGCGACGGCAAGACTCTCGGCTATATCCGGATCACGGTCGAGCTGATGGCCGAGAATGAGAGCGACCTCAAACTGCTGGAACAGCACGACCCCCTGATCCGCGACGCCATCATACGTCTGATGGGCAGCAAGACCGCCGAGCAGGTCAAATCGCTGGTAAACCGTGAGGAGCTGCGCAAGGAGTGCCAGACCCAGGTCAACGAGCTGCTGGTAAAAGAAACCGGCAAGAAGGCGGTACGCGAGCTCATCTTCACCAAGTTCCTCTACCAGTAACAGATACAAGCCTTAAGCGAGGGCCACCCCAAGGTGGCCCTGTCGCTGTTTTCGAAATGAAAAGTGATTACACTAGGCCCCCACCGAGTTGTCGAGGTAGTCGTTATGGGCAACAAAACCCTGTGTGAATGGCGCCGCAGCGAGATCCCCGCCGATCTCAAGACACTGCGCAAAATCGTGCGCAAACCCAAGTTTGTCTGTGGCAAGTGTGCTCGTAGCGCCAATGACAAAAGCTATCTATGTCAGCCGCTGCGGTTGAAAGAGGAGTAAGACTGGACATCCCCACCACGTGACCGGCTATTGATCGGTCCAGCCCTGGCGCCCCTGCTCGAACAATCTGCGCGCCTGCCCGTCATTGGGGCAAACCCCACGGTATTCACTGCCGGAACGCCCGGCCAGATAGAGGTGTTCAGGCCGGCAATACCAGGCCAGTCCCTTTTGGCGTCCCTGTTTCCATAGCTCGACATCCACCTTCTTGCCGCACAGGTCCTGATGAAACGCGACCCGTTCCGTGGTGAAGCCCAGCTTGCCATCTGCCTCCCCCACATCGCTCCATACCTTCTCGCACGGATCATCCTTGGAGGCACAGCCTCCCAGCAGGGCAGCAAACAGTATGATGGTGAGTCTCATAGTCATCCTTGAGTGTCGTTTGGGCTGTTCATTCTAGTCAGCCTGATGGCGGCGACCAAGGGATCATCCCCATTCCTGTGAGCCGCACAAAAAAATCAGGCGGGCCCCAAGGCCCGCCTGCTCTCTCAATGCGTGGATTACTGATCGTCGAGAGGGTCATCATCCTGCCAGCTCTCGTCTTCCCATTCATCCAGCTCTTCTTCCCAGGATTCCGGTTCCCATTCATCATCGAGATCGTAATCCGGCTTGTGTCCACCCATGCTCATTCTCCTTGGATAGTGCACCCGCCCTCAAAGTCTATCCAGAAAAATGGGGCTCGCCAGTCAAGGCAGGATCAAAGTTTGACCAGGGTGCGACCCGCGATCCGGCCTTGCGTGATGGCCTCGGCAGCCGCCACCACCTGCTCCAGTGCTATCTCGGTCACCGCCTGTTCGAAGAAGCGGGCGGGCAGATCCCGCGCCAGTCGCTGCCACGCCAACTGGCGGCGCGCCAACGGACACATCACAGAGTCGATCCCTTGCAACCGCACGTTGCGCAGGATGAAAGGCATGACAGTGGCCTTCAGATCGAAACCGCCAGCCAGCCCGCAGGCAGCCACGGCACCACCATAGTTCATCTGGGCCAGCAGCTTGGCCAGCACCTGACTGCCGACGGTATCGACCGCCCCGGCCCACAGCTAGCTGCCTCTCCAGCGGCTTGGCAGGCTCCAGCAGCTCGCCGCGCGGCACTATGCGGCTGGCACCAAGCGCCATCAGCATATCCCCCTGCTCGTCGGGGCGACCGGTCAGGGCCGCGACTTGATAACCCAGTGCGGCCAGCAGGGCTACTGCGGTGGAACCCACGCCACCCGCGGCGCCCGTCACCAGAATTTCGCCGCTGTCGGGGGTGACGCCTGCCTCCTCCAGCGTCAGTACGCAGAGCATGGCGGTGAGACCGGCGGTACCGATACACATGGCCTGGCGCTCATCCAGCCCGGCGGGCAGCGGCACCAGCCAGTCGGCCTTGACCCTTGCCTGCTCGGCCATGCCGCCCCAGTGTCCTTCCCCTACGCCCCAACCGGTCAACACGACTTTGTCGCCGACCTGATAGCGGCTATCAGCCGATTCCAGCACGGTACCGGCAAAATCAATGCCGGGCACCAGCGGCCACTGACGCACTATCTTGCCCTTGCCGGTGATGGCCAACCCATCCTTGTAGTTGAGGGAGCTGTAGCTCACCGCCACCCGCACCTCGCCTGCCGGCAACTGGCTCTCGGCCAGCCGGGTCAGGGTCGCAGCAGTCTTGCCGTCTTGATTTTCCAGTAACAGAGCCTTGAACATGGTTGCCTCTTTGATGAAGTGTGAAACGGGGATCAACTGCTTTGACGCTTCTGCAGTTGAAAATCCAGGGTCAGGGCCGTGCCCATGACAGGTTCGCCAGCCAGCTGGCGCAAGATAAGCTCGGCCGCCTCCTGCCCCATTTTGCGATAGGGGATCCGGACCGAGGTGAGCGCCGGATAGCAGGCGCGCGCCACATCCAGATCGTCGAATCCGGCGATGGCCAACTTGCCAGGCACGCTCAGGTGACGACGCTGGCACTCGAACAGCACCCCCGCCGCCAGCTCGTCGTTGACGCACACCAGTGCATCCAGCTCGGGCCAGCGCAACAAAAACTCCCCCAGCATGGCGGCCCCGGTGCTGAAACTCGGCAGCTCAGAGGTGTTGATGATGGCATCGGGGGAGAGGTAGTTGTCCAGCAGCGCCTTCTGCCAGCCCTGCATGCGCTGTTGCAGCATCCACTGTTCCTGGCGGGCACAAAGAAAGCCGATGTTGCGATAGCCGCGCTCGATGAGATGACGGGTCAGCTGATAACCGGCATCGAAGTTGGAGACCCCCACGTTCATGTCGACAGGGTTGCGCGCCATGGCGCCCACCTCCACTACCGGCAGGCGGGATGCTTTCAGGCGGGCACGGATGGTCTCGCCGGGATCGCCACCAAACAGCACAACGGCAGCCGGGTTGTGCTGCAAAAAGCTGGTCAGCAGGCTCTCTTCCTGCTGCTTCAGGTGCTGGGCATCCCCCAGCATTATCTGGTAGCCCTCATCGAGCAGGGTCTGCTGCAGGCCGGCGATCACGTCGCCGCAACCGCGCTCGGTCAGGCTGGGCACTATCACCACTATGGTCTGGGACGTCGCGGAGGCGAGCGCACCCGCCGCCCGGTTGGGAATATAGCCGAGTTCATCCACGGCGGCGTCGATGCGCTCGCGCATCTTGTCTGACACCAGCTCGGGGGTGCGCAGGGCACGGGACACCGTCATGGCACCCACTCCGGCCAGCTGGGCCACATCGTTGAGGGTCACCCGACCCGTGCTACGGCGCTTCTTCGCTTCTGACATCCCTTCCCTTCCTCGACATACGGGTGCTCACTTTAAGGCAAAAGTGCGGCACTGACTATTTGCTCAAACCGGATTTTACCCCCTTTGAGCGAGTGACGGGGCAAGATGAATCCCACTCATGGCATAAATGATAGCGCTATCACAATTTCATGTTAGCGCTATCTGGTAGCGCTAACTTTCGGGATCAGGCTCACAGTTATCGCGGGGCAAGATCGCTAGATTGGCGCCATCTCATCCAGCCGGATCATTGCCATGCTGACTCAACTGCTGACCGAAGAGGTCATTTCCATCGAAACGGGAGCCCGCGACTGGCGTCATGCCATCGAGCTCGCCACCGCTCCCCTGCTGGCCAACGGCACCATAGAGCCCTCCTATGTGGCGGCGCTGTTTCGCTCCCACGAGGAGCTCGGCCCTTACTACGTGCTGGGCCCAGGCCTGGCCATGCCCCACGCCCGCCCGGAAGATGGCGTCAACCGTCTCGGCCTGGGACTGACAGTGCTGAAAACCGGAGTCAATTTCGGCTCCGAGGGCAATGACCCGATCCGGCTGCTCGTCACCCTGGCCGCCAGCGACAGCAATTCCCACGTGGAGACCATCGCCCAGCTGGCCGAGCTGTTCATGAACGAAGAGGACGTGGCGGCCATCATGACGGCCGACACCAAAGACGACATATTGCGCATTCTGGCGCGTTACTGAGCGGCGCCCTGCGCCCGACAAAGGAAGAGACGATGAAAATTCTGGTTGTATGCGGACATGGCCTGGGCACCAGCCTGATGATGGAGATGAGCATCAAGAGCATCCTCAAGGAGCTGGCAGTCACTGCCGAAGTGGATCACAGGGATCTCGCCTCCGCCGGCAGCGAAACCGCCGAGATGTTCGTGGCTACCCGCGACATCGCCGAGCAGCTCATCAGCATGGGGGTCAACGGCCGACTGGTATCCCTGGACAACATGGTCGACAAGGCCGCCATGAAAGAGAAACTCTCCATCGCCCTGCGCGAACTGGGCGCTCTCTGACCACCTGACTTCGCGGCCTGCGGGCCGCCTCTTCCATCTGATTGGAGCTGACCATGGAATTTTTCAATTTTCTGATGTTTGACGTGCTGTCCGAGCCGGCCGTGCTGGTCGGCCTGATCGCGCTCATCGGCCTGATTGCCCAGAAAAAACCCGTGACCGAGTGCATCAAGGGCACGGTCAAGACCATAATGGGTTTCGTCATCCTGGGGGCCGGTGCCACCCTGGTGGTGAACTCGCTGGGCGATTTTGCCACCATCTTCCAGCACTCCTTCGGCATCAAGGGCGTGGTTCCCAACAATGAAGCCATCGTCTCCATCGCCCAGCAGTCGTTCGGCAAGGAGATGGCGATGATCATGTTCTTCGCCATGCTGGTGAACATACTGATCGCCCGCCTCACCCCGTGGAAATTCATCTTCCTGACCGGTCACCACACCCTCTTCATGTCCATGATGGTGGCGGCGATCCTCTCCGCCGGCGGCATGAGCGGCATTCCGCTGATCGCGGTAGGCAGCCTGGTGGTCGGCGTGACCATGGTGCTGTTCCCGGCCCTCGCTCACCCCTACATGAAGCAGATCACCGGCTCGGACGAGGTGGCTCTCGGCCACTTCTCCACCATCTCCTACGTGCTGGCCGGCTGGATCGGCGCCAAGTTCGGCAACAAGGCCCACAGCAGCGAAGAGGTGCAGGTGCCCAAGAGCCTGCTGTTCCTGCGCGATACTCCTGTGGCCATCTCCTTCACCATGGGCATCATCTTCCTCATCACCTCCGCCTTTGCCGGGCCCGAGTTCGTCACCAGCGTTGCCAAGGGCAAGCACTGGTTCATGTTCTCCCTGATGCAGTCCATCACCTTCGCCGCCGGGGTCTATGTGATCCTGCAGGGGGTGCGCATGGTCATCGCCGAAATCGTGCCGGCCTTCAAGGGGATCTCCGACAAGCTGGTGCCGAACGCCAAGCCGGCGCTGGACTGCCCCATCGTCTTCCCCTACGCCCCCAACGCCGTGCTGATCGGCTTCCTGTCGAGCTTTGCCGCCGGTCTGGTGGGCATGGTGCTGCTCTACCTGCTGGGGCTCACCGTCATCATACCGGGCGTGGTACCGCACTTCTTCGTCGGCGCGGCGGCCGGGGTATTCGGCAACGCCACCGGTGGTCGCCGCGGGGCCCTGCTTGGTGCCTTCGCCAACGGCCTGCTGATCACCTTCCTGCCGGTATTTCTGCTGCCTGTGCTGGGGGATCTCGGCTTTGCCAACACCACCTTCAGCGATGCCGACTTCGGCGTGGTGGGCATACTGCTCGGCCTGATAATGCGTTGACCGACGCCTGTACGGAAAAAAAACGGAGCGCCTGGCGCTCCGTTTTTTATGGCCACTCTGGGCTCAGTCGCTTTCCAGACTGGCAAGATAGTGAGAGAGGGTTCGCGCCAGCGCGCCCTGATTGCGCAACACAACGGCGCGGGCCTGTTCGCCCATCTGGCTGCGCTCGCCCTCGTCGGCCAGCAGCTCGCTCACTTTCTCCCCCAGCGCGGCGGCATCGGCCACCAGGGCCGCGCCACCCTGAGCCACCAGCTGGCGGGTGATGTCGCTAAAATTGAAGTAGGCAGGGCCGGTCAGGCAGGGCTTGCCCAGCGCCGCCGGTTCCAGCAGGTTGTGACCGCCGACCTTCACCAGACTGCCGCCGACGAAGGCCACATCGGCCGCCGCCAGCATCAGCGGCAACTCGCCCATGGTATCGCCGAGATAGACCTTGTCCGTCTCGCGGATCGGGGCGCCGCCGGTGCGCCGCACACAGCCGTAAGGGGCGCACAGCTCGGCCACCCGATCGAAGCGCTCCGGATGACGCGGCACCAGGATCAGCAAGGCCTGGGGGTGGCGTTGCAGCACCAGGTCAAACGCCGCCAATACCTGCTCATCCTCACCCTGATGGGTACTGGCGGCGATCCAGACCGGCCTGCTCTGCCCCAGCTGCTGACGCAGGGCGTGCCCCCTGGCCTGCACTTCGTCACCCAGCTGGATATCGAACTTGATGGAACCGGTCACCGCCAGCCGCTCACGACCGACGCCGAGCCGTGCAAAACGCTCGGCATCGTCCTGATGCTGGCAAAGCAGATGGGTCAGTGGCCGGCTGAGGGTATCGAACGCCCCCTGAAAACGGGCATAGCGCTGGCAGGAGCGTTCGGAGAGACGGGCATTGATGATGGTCACCGGCAGATGGCGCGCCTCGCAGGCCGCCAGCCAGTTCGGCCACAGCTCTGTCTCCATCACCCAGAGGGCGCGAGGCTTGATGCACTTGAGAAAAGCGGCAACCGCCCAGGGGTAATCGAGGGGGGCGTAGCGATGCATCACCAAGTTGCCGAGCTTTGCTGCCTGCTCGGCGCCGGTGCGGGTGGTGGTGGTGAGCAGGATCGGCAAATCCGGCCGCTCGGCCTTGAGTGCACGGATGAAGGGACTGATGGCCAGGGTTTCACCCACGCTGACCGCATGGATCCAGAGCGGCGCCTCCTGCCCGCTGGCCGGCGTCCGTCCCAGATGCTCGGCCCAACGCGCACCAAAGCCAGGCTTGCCCTTCTTCGGCTTGTAGAGTGCCAGCAACGCCAGCGGCAAGCCCAGATGGATCAGCAGGTTGTAGAGCAGCCGATAGCCCATGTTATGTCGGCTCCGATCGCTTGCTCGCATCGGAGACAAACCGTGGCGGCTCACCCACTTGCAGCACGATCGGTTGATCTGGCGACTCGGCGCACTCCAGCCGTCGGCCTGCCTCTATGACCTGTTCCGGCATCAGCTCGATCAGGCACTTGAGGTGGCCGAACTTGCAAGTGCGCTTGAAACAGGGGCGGCACTCTATGTCGGTGTGCACTATCTCGACCCTGTCCGCCAGCGGCGGCGTGTAGAGCGGCGAGGTAGAGCCATAGACGCCGATCAACGGCCGGTTGAGGGCGGCGGCTATGTGCATCAGGCCGGAGTCATTGGAGATGACCCGCCCGGCCAGCGCCATCAGATCGATCGCCTCATACAGGTTGGTCTTGCCCGCCAGCACGTGGCAGTTGGGGCGCGACAGGGGATTGATCCGCTCGCGAATGGTGTTGGCCACAGGCACATCCTTGCCGGAGCCGAAGATCCACACCTGCCAGCCCTCATCCAGATACTTCTGCGCCACCACGGCGTAGTGCCCTTCAGGCCAGCGCTTGGACGGGCCGAACTCGGCTCCCGGACAGAGCACCAGCACGGGACGAACGCGATCCAGACCGAGTCGCTCCAGCGCCTTCCCCTGATTGATGAGATCCACATTGAGCGAGGGGTGGGGAATGGCGGGAATATCGACCCGGCTCTTCATCTGCGCCTTGGGATAGGCCAGCGCCAGATAGGCTTCCACCATCAGCGGGAAGGCGGACTTGTTGCTGCGCATGTCATTGAGCAGGCCGAAGCGGTGCTCCCCCTTCCAGCCGGTGCGCACCGGGATCCTGGCGAACCAGGGGATCAGCGCCGACTTCATGGAGTTGGGCTGGATGATGGCCTGATCGTACTTCTCGGCCGCCAGTTGCTTGCCGAGCCGACGGCGGGCCCCCAGCTTGAAGTCACCGTGGCCGAGCGGCATGGGGATAGCCTTGTCCACTTCGGGCATCCGCTCCAGCAGGGCACCGCACCAAGCTGGCGCCATCACATGCAACTCGCTGTCAGGGTGATTGGTCTTGATCGCCTTGTAGAGGCTCTGGGACATCACCATGTCGCCGACCCAGGAGGGGCCGATCACCAATATTTTCATCTCACGCTTCTCTTGGGGCCAAGCCCTGCGGTTAATCATTGCTGGGCGAGATTATGCCCCAAGAATGGCCCGAGAAATAACAGAAGATCCCCGCACCATGTGCACCTCGAATAAAAAAGAATCCGTTTGAAGCTGACGTACTCAGACCGCCGGAACCATGCTCCGCCTGCCGTTTTAGGCTAGAATGGGCGCCAATTTGAGCATGCCCCGCCAGCCGGGCGCCAACAAGAGCCTTCAACCCGTGAAAAAACCGACTCTGGCGGCCGTCCTGATCGTCAAGAACGAAGCCGACAACCTGAAAGCCTGCCTCTCCTCACTCGACGGTCTGGTGGACGAGATCGTCATTCTGGACTCCGGCAGCCAGGACGAGACCCCTGCCATCGCCGCCGAATTCGGCGCCCGTTTCTTCGTCAATACGGTGTGGCCCGGTTTCGGCCGCCAACGCCGCCTCGCCCAGTCCCATGTCCAGTCAGAGTGGGTACTGTGGCTGGATGCGGACGAGCGGCTCACCCCTGAGCTGAAAGAGGCCATCGCGACCGTCATGGCCAATCCGGCCAGCGACACCATCTACTCTATCCCGCGCCTCTCCTGGGTATTTGGCCGCTTCATCCGCCACAGCGGCTGGTATCCGGATCGGGTGCTGCGCCTCTATCCCAAGGCGCTCACCCGTTACAACGAGGTGCTGGTACACGAGAAGGTGGAGGTGCGCGCCAACATGAAGATCGTCAATATCCATGGCGACCTGCTCCACTTCACCTACCGGGATCTGGAGCACTATCTGGTGAAGTCCGCCGGCTATGCCAAGGCCTGGGCCGATCAGCGCACCGCCCGTGGCAAGAAGGGCTCCCTCGGCCAGGGACTGGTCCATGCCGTGGGCTGTTTCCTCAAGATGTACCTGCTCAAAGCCGGCTTCCTCGATGGCAAGCAGGGACTCTTGCTCGCGATCCTCTCGGCCCACTCCACTTTCGCGAAGTACGCAGATCTCTGGATCCGCCAGCAGCCGCAAGCACCAGACCAGACCGGCAGCTAATTGCGCAGCCGCTCAAGCCAGCATGACGAAACAGGGCCCGAAAGGGCCCTGTTTGCATCTGTCAGCTCTCTGTTCGCCAGAAGGGCGGTGCCCAGCGAGCTATCGCCGCCGCCATTGCCTTGGGATCGAGCTGGCTCATGTCTTCCGGATGATCGCTGTCTTCCGGCGGGCTGAACGCCAGGTGACGCCCCTCGCTGTTGAGCGGACGCCAGCGCAGCGGGGTGGCCGAGCGGTGCGCCGGGAAGAAACCTATGGTGGGCACGTCCAGCGCCGCCGCTATGTGCAAGGGACCCGTGCTGCCCGCCACAAACAGGGCCGCGTTGGCCATCACCTGACAGAACTTGGGCAGCCCCTCGTCGGAGCGATAGATCCAGCCATTGCCGCCGTGGGCCAGCAATTCTGCCGCCAGCTGCTCGGCGATCTTCTCCTCCCCCGGCCCCGCCGTCAGGATGCACTGCAATTCCGGGCATGCCTGATTGAGCTTGATGATGAGGCGCGAGTACTGCTCGATGGAGAGGTTGTTGGCCGAACCACCGCTGCCGGCGTGTACCATCAGCCAGGGGCGACTGGCATCCAGCTTCAGTCTGGTTGCAACCTGTTCGCGCACCCGCTGCAGGCTCTGGGGGTCAAAGCTGAGGTAGGGGCCCTGTGGCTCGACCACGCTTACCTGCTGGTCGGCGAGAAAGCGACGCACCAGATCCAGGTTGTACTCGTACTCCGGCTTCTGGGAGCGGGAGCGGCGCTGCACCAGACGCTGGTTGTAGAGCACCTGGGCCAGCTTGGTGGCCGGTGCCAACCGGTAGGGGATGTGCGCCTTCCACACCAGCTTGGCGTTACGGGTGTTGGAGAACAGGCAAATTGAGGCATCGAAGGCTGCCGCCTTGATGCGGGCCAGCAAGGCGCGTTGCTGTTCCTTGTCGGCTCCTGACCCCGGATCCAGGATAATCTCGTCGATCCAGGGACAGAGACGGGCCAACGGCGCCGTGTAGGCAGGAACCAGGGCAGTCACATGACAATCCATGGAACGCTTGAGCATGGCAAAACTCGGCCATGCCAGCATGAAGTCACCAATCTTGTCGTTGCGTACTACCAGAATACGTTTCATAAAAAATCCCTTTGCTCCCTGTCACCAATGCAAGGAGGCTTGATGCGCGGTGCGGGTATTCTTGCCTGATGCACAGCTATTCTCAAGCGAAGACACCAGACGATACTGATTTGGACGACCAAACCGGGCGTCTCGCGCCAAGTCCCGCACAAAACGGACATCGTCCCGGTCGCGACAAAACGTCAACAGACCCTATAATGCGACCAAATTTCCAGGTTGCAGGAATCAACAGCATGACCAACAAGGTAATTTATCCCGGCACCTTCGACCCCATCACCAACGGCCATACCGACCTGATAGGTCGTGCCGCCAGGCTGTTTGATGAAGTGGTCGTCGGGGTAGCCAACAGCCCGAGCAAGCGCCCCTTGTTCGATCTGGCAGAACGTGTCCTGCTTGCCCAGCAAGTGACGGCCCACCTGCCCAACGTCAAGGTGGTGGGCTTCTCCGGCCTCTTGGTGGACTTTGCCAAAGAGCAGCAAGCCAACGTGCTGATCCGTGGCTTGCGGGCCGTCTCCGACTTCGAATACGAATTTCAGCTGGCCAACATGAACCGCCGCCTGATGCCAGAGCTGGAGAGCGTGTTTCTCACCCCTGCCGAAGAAAACTCCTTCATCTCCTCGACCCTGGTGAAGGAGGTCGCCCTGCATGGCGGTGATATCCGCCAGTTTGTCGACCCGATCGTCGCCAAGGCGATTGCCGCCAAGCAAGGCAAGTAACAAGCAAACAGGCTACCCGAGGGTAGCCTGTTTAGTGCGGCGCACATGGGCCGCGCTCGCCATTGTCCGCACTGGCAGTCAGCCCGCCGCGCGACCCAGCACCTGCTGGCAGGAGAGCGCCAGCTCATCGAGCCATTCGTAGCGGCGCCGGTACATGGCACGCTTTTTGGAGGCAATCTCCTCCAGCGGCTTGCGCACCGCAGGCAACAGCTGCACGAAGTTGTCATCCTGATCGATGGCGCCAAATTCCTCCCACAGCTCGTCATAATCCGCCTGCAGACAGGCTTTCTTCTTCTTGCTGTAACGCTTGGCCTGGTAGATGTGCGCCTTCATCCGCACCGCCGAGATATGCTCGGCACCCATCGCCTCGGCCAGCTGCATCACCAGCATTACCACCAGCGACTTGGGCCGTAAACCATGGCCCTCCTTGGTCAGGGCTCGAACCTTGTCCTGTGCCTGTTCGACGCAGGGTTCCGGCCCCTGTACCGAGCCGATCACCAGCGACAGCTTGCCTGGGGTGCCCGCCAGCGAGAAGGCGCAGCTATAGAGGCGCTTGCCCTGTTGATCGACGATGGAGAGCGCCAGCTCGGCCTCACGACGGAAGGTACCATCGTGGCGCAGCACGATGCGACATCCACTCTGGGGATAGTGGCCAAGCTCAATGCCCTCGTCCAGATAGAGCGGGTCTATCAGCTCGGGATAACGGGCCAGCAGCAGTCGATAGTGGTTTTCCAGCATCTCGGCCCGCTGGGTCGCGGTTGAGCCGGCAAACCGATAGGGTCGCATCGGCTTGTCGAGCAGCTCGGGATAGTGGGCAGGCAGGGCCTTGAGCGGTTCGGCCTGAAACAGCTCGAACACCCGGCTCATCTGCTGCCGATAGAGCAGGCTGCGCAGCACGAACTTGGCGCGATTGAAGGTCTTGCGGGCGCTGTCATCGGGATAGAGGAAGCGGGCCATTTTTTGGGCACAATAGTGCCCCTGCCGGGATAAGTGATCCCAGTCCATTGATTTAGCTGTCATTTTATATTCTCAAACCGCCTGAACGGTCGAGATACTAGTGACAGCAGGCCAAATATTCAACAGACCGGAAATACTCTCTTACAACTTGGCTGTTTTTGGTCAAAATAACTGCGCTCAGCGCTGGCAATGAGAACAAAAAACGGTTGTACGCTGCCCCTGCTGGATGGCAGAAGCCAGCACCCGCTTGATCTCGGCCACCAGGGTTCCCAGTCGTTCGGCACTGATGTTGCCCGCCGCCCGTTTGGGGTGAATACCGGCAGCGTACAGCGCCTCATTGGCGTAGATGTTACCCACACCGACTACCACATGGTTGTCCATCAGGAAGGTCTTGATGGCAGTGCTGCGCCCCTTGGCACGCCCTTGCAGATACTCGGCGTTGAAGGCGTCGGTCAGCGGCTCCGGGCCCAGTTTGACCAGCAGGGCGTGTGCCTCCGCCGGTTCACGGGTCCACAGCAGGGCCCCAAAGCGGCGCGGGTCATTGAGTCGCAACAGCTTGCCGTTGGCGAGTTCTATATCCACGTGATCGTGTTTCTCGGCCGGCGTACCGATATTCAGTACCCGCAGACTGCCGGACATGCCCAAATGCAGGATGGCGGTGCCAAAGTCGGTCTCCAGCAGCAAATACTTGGCACGACGGCTGACCCTGTGGATGGTGAGATCCACCAGCTCCTGGATTTCGCCAGGTACCGGCCAGCGCAGCCGGCCATCCCGTACCACGACGCGGGTCACCTTGATGCCGGTGAGCCAGGGAGATATGCCCTGGCGGCTGACTTCAACTTCCGGTAATTCAGGCATGGGGCCTCCAACAAATAGGGTGGATTAAGGAGAGGGACGCAACAGGCTGCGATACTGCTCCTGACTCAGGGTGAGCCAGGTCGAGGGCGGCAACAGGGCGGCAAACTTGCCGTTGTCCTGATAGAGCCCCACTTCAATCGGATCGCTCTGACCGGCGATCCACACCTTGAGGGTGACCGGCGTGCCGCGCACAGCGTCGCCAGGGGGCAGCAACCAAGCCTGCCAAGCCTCGACATGGGCCGCCAACTGGGCACTGCTGAGCCCCAGATCCGCTCCACTGCGCCAGCCCTGGCCGATGCGCTCTATCTGCCAGCTCGGCCCCTGCCAGGTGAGAACGACTGCACTGTCCGGCAACAGGGTACGAGGCCGCTGGGCGCTGTTCTCCTGCTGGGCAACCTCCAGCCGGTGCAACAAGGTCACGACCCCCAGCACGGCCACTATGATCACGTTATTCCAGCCCTTACGGCTCAATTTCAACATGGCAAGCCTCCGTTTGAACCGGCAGTGTACTGAATTTCGACCATAAAAAAACCCGGCACTGGGCCGGGCTTTTGGGAATGCAGCCTCAAGTAATTACTTGATTTTGCCTTCCTTGTAGATCACATGCTGACGAACAACGGGATCAAACTTTTTGATCTCCATTTTTTCGGGCATGGTGCGCTTGTTCTTGGTAGTGGTATAGAAGTGACCAGTACCGGCGCTGGAGTTCAGGCGAATTTTCTCGCGAATACCTTTAGCCATGATCTAATTCCTTATACCTTAACACCGCTGGCGCGCAGTTCAGCCAGAACCACTTCAACGCCACGCTTGTCGATAATACGCATGCCTTTTGCGGATACGCGCAGGCTTACGAAGCGTTTTTCACCCTCAACCCAAAAACGGTGAGTGTGCAGGTTCGGCAGGAAACGACGCTTGGTAGCGTTGTTAGCGTGCGAACGGTTGTTACCAACTGCCGGGCGCTTGCCGGTTACTTGGCATACTCTAGACATGTCAGTCTCTCCAAATCTTACTTCATTGCTCGAGCAAATATCTGCCCCGCTGGCCTTCGATTGCGGGGCAAACAGAAGGCGGCATTTTATACAGCATCCGTGATCAAAGATCAACTAATACAGTGCCAGAGCCCAGTTACAACCAACCACGCTCTGCAAAAGAAACCGTGATGCCGTCACCGATCACCAAGTGATCCAGCACTCTGATATCGATCAAGGCCAAGGCGGCCAAGATCCGATCCGTGATCTGGCGGTCGGCCCGACTGGGCTCGGCCACGCCGGACGGGTGATTATGCGCCAGAATCACTGCGGCTGCATTATGTTTGAGCGCGATCTGCACGATTTCTCTGGGCCAGACGCTTGCAGAATCGAGGGTGCCGTAAAAAAGTTCAACGAATTGAATGACTCTGTGCTGGTTATCCAGCAACAGCAGGGCGAACACCTCCCGCGGCCGATCCCGCAGCTGGGCTTGCAGGTAATCCCGGGTCAGCTGGGGCGAGGTCAGGGCATCACCTCGTTGCAACTGCTCGGCCAGATGGCGCTTGCCCATCTCCAGCACCGCCTGCAATTGAGCATACTTGGCAGGCCCCAGTCCATGGGCATGACAGAAGGTGCCTTGATCGGCCCCGAGCAGTGCCCGCAGCGAACCAAACTGCTGCAATAGCTGACGGGAGAGATCCACCGCACTCAGGCCGTTGACGCCGGTTCGCAGGAAGATGGCCAGCAACTCAGCATCGGATAACGTCGCTGGCCCCTGCCGTAGCAGTTTCTCTCTGGGTCTCTCATCCTCAGGCCACTCCTTGATGCTCATTTGTCTCTCCCTCATCCCTGTTGAGAAAAAACATAGCAAAAAATTGCACGCCCCCGACCACAAGTCCCTCATGTCAGCCTCTGTCGTCATCCCTTGCCTGTGGTATCTTAGCCGACCAGTCAGAGTGAGCCGGAAGAGAAGCAGCAGATGAGATTGGCCGATAAACGCATCCTGTTGGGTGTCAGTGGCGGGATCGCCGCCTACAAGAGTGCCGAACTGGTACGCCGCCTGAAAGATCAGGGAGCCGAGGTAAGGGTGGTGATGACCCGCTCCGCCAAGGAGTTCATCACGCCGCTGACCCTGCAGGCGGTTTCCAGTCATCCGGTGGCCGACAGCTTGCTGGATCCGGCTGCCGAGGCGGGCATGGGCCACATAGAGCTGGCCAAGTGGGCGGATCTGGTGCTGATCGCCCCGGCGAGCGCCAACCTGATGGCCCGCATGGCCGCCGGCATGGCCGACGAGCTGCTCACCACCCTCTGCGTGGCAACCCCGGCCCCCGTGGCACTGGCTCCCGCCATGAATCAGCAGATGTATCTCAACGCCGCCACCCAGGCCAATCTCAAGACCCTGGCCAGCCGCGGCATACTGCTGTGGGGGCCGGATTCCGGCAGCCAGGCCTGTGGCGACGTAGGCCCGGGCCGGATGCTGGATCCCTTGGAACTGGTTGAGCACTGCTGCCAGCAACTGGCCGCCGAGCCGCTGCTGGCGGGCGTCAGACTGCTGCTCACCGCCGGGCCGACCCGCGAGGCACTGGATCCGGTGCGCTACATCAGCAACCACAGCTCGGGCAAAATGGGTTACGCCATCGCCCGCGCCGCCCGTGAGGCAGGGGCCGAAGTGACGCTGGTGAGCGGGCCGGTTGCCCTGCCTGCACCGAGCGGGGTGGAGCGTGTCGATGTGGAGAGCGCCGAACAGATGCATCAGGCGGTGATGAGCCGGGTCGGCGAGTGCGACCTCTTTATCGGTTGCGCGGCGGTGGCCGACTATAGGCCCGAGCAAGTTGCCAGCCAGAAGATCAAGAAGACCGGTGATAACGATCAGATGGTGCTGACCCTGGTCAAGAATCCCGACATCATAGCCGCAGTGGGGGCGTTATCAGACAAGCCCTTCACCGTCGGATTTGCCGCCGAAACCGTGGATGTGGAACAATACGCCCTCGACAAACTGCAGCGAAAACGGCTGGACATGATCGCCGCCAACGATGTGTCTCGTGCGGGCCAGGGCTTCAATGCCGATGACAACGCTCTGACCGTGTTCTGGCAAGGGGGTCAAGCCCCTCTGCCACTGGCCGATAAGCTGACGCTGGCTCGCCACCTCATCGCCCTGATTGCGCGCCACTACCGGCGCTGAGTGCAGACACATGGCACCCCGCTGGCATTGCCCATGCAGGACGCCCACACCAGCACTCGCTAAGCAACTATCAATTCATGACTGCCCGGACTGTACCGAGTATTCCGGGTGTCCACACAAGAACCCATTGAAAAACGAACGATTCATGACAACACAAATTGAGCTGAAAATTCTGGATGCCCGCATCGGCACCGAGTACCCGCTGCCCGCCTACGCCACACCGGGCTCTGCCGGTATGGACCTGCGTGCGCTGCTGGATGCGCCCATCACGCTGGCACCAGGCGACACCATTCTGGTACCGACCGGTCTGGCCATCCACATTCAGGATCCCGGCCTGTGCGCCACCATTTTGCCCCGCTCCGGCCTCGGCCATAAGCACGGCATAGTGCTGGGCAACCTGGTGGGCCTCATCGATTCCGATTACCAGGGCCAGCTGATGGTTTCGGTCTGGAATCGTGGCAACGACAGTTTCACCATGCAACCCGGTGAACGCATCGCCCAACTGGTGATAATGCCGGTGGTGCAGGCCAGCTTCCAACTGGTCGATGAGTTCAATCAGAGTGAACGGGGTGAAGGCAGTTTTGGTTCTTCTGGTCGCCAATAACAGACCACACAAGCCCCCGGGCCTGTGTCTAATAACAGAATCAAGCCATTGTTTTTTTAGGGGAATCCATGGCAAGCAGTAATCAGAAACAGAGTCGGCGCGATCAGATCCTGCAAGCACTCGCCCATATGCTGGAGACCAGCCCTGGCCAGCGTATCACCACGGCACGTCTGGCGGCCGAGGTGGGTGTCTCTGAGGCCGCCCTCTATCGACATTTTCCCAGCAAGGCGCGGATGTTCGAGGGACTGATCGACTTTATCGAGGATTCCCTGCTGTCACGGGTCAACCTGATCATGGCCGAAGAGAAGGACACCATGGCCCGCTGCCATCATATCCTTCAGCTGCTGCTGGTGTTCGCCGAGCGCAATCCCGGCATCACCCGCATCCTCAACGGCGACGCCCTGCTGGGTGAGCACGATCGACTGCGGGATCGCATCAGCATCCTGTTCGACAAGCTGGAAACCCAGATCAAGCAGGTGTTGCGGGAAAAACGGCTGCGGGAAGGTCAGGGCTTCCAGCTCGACGAGACCATGCTCGCCAATCTGCTGCTGGCCTATACCGAGGGACGCATCAGTCAGTTTGTCCGCTCCGAGTTCAAACTCAAGCCCACCGCCGGCTTCGAAGATCAGTGGCTCTTCATCCGCAGCCAACTGCTGCAAAGCTGACGCCATTCGGGTGGATACACAAAGGGAGGCCTTGGCCTCCCTTGTTTTTTATGGCAAAAAATGGAAGGGAGCTCCAGATACGACCCAAACTGTCGCATGCCAGTGTTAGATTCATGCGTCATAAACCTTTACTGCCTGACAGGACATCCTATGGAACCCGAAATCATCACAGAAGCGCAGACCTGGCTGGTCAATAATCAGGGCCTGCTGATCGAGTATGCCGTCAATATTGTGGCCGCCCTGATCACCCTGCTGGTCGGTTACATCGCCGCCAACCTTCTCAGCAATGGCGTGATCAAGGTGATGCATGCTCGCAAGCTGGATGCCACAGTGACGCATTTCGTTGGCAGCATCCTCAAGTACACCATTCTGGTGTTCGTGGTGATTGCAGCCATGGGTCGAGTCGGGGTGCAAACCGCCTCCTTCGTCGCCATTATCGGTGCCGCCGGTCTGGCCATAGGTCTGGCACTGCAAGGCTCGCTCTCCAACTTCGCCGCCGGTTTCCTGCTGATCATCTTCCGCCCCATCAAGGCCGGTGAGTTTATCGAAGTGGCGGGCACCAGTGGTGTCGTGCAGTCGGTGCAGCTATTCACTACCACCCTCACCTCGGGTGACAACAAGATGGTAGTGGTACCCAACTCCGCCATCCTCAACGGCACCATAGTCAACTACTCGCGCATGGACACCCGCCGCGTCGACATGACCTTCGGTATCGGCTACGGTTCGGATCTGCGCAAGGCCAAACAGCTCCTCGAGCGCCTGGTGAATGAAGAGCCGCGCATCCTGAAGGAACAGGCAGCCACCATAGCCGTTGCCGCCCTGGCCGACTCATCGGTCAATATCGTAGTGCGTCCCTGGGTCAAGACTGCCGATTACTGGGGCGTCTGGTTCGACTTCCACGAAAAGGTGAAGCTGACCTTCGATGCCGAAGGCATCGAGATCCCCTTCCCGCAGATGGTCATGCACATGCAAAAGCCTCAGGCCTGATACCTGCGCAGACGATCACGACAATGCCAGCCCCGGGGCTGGCATTGTCGTTTCTGAAACCCAGATCATGCGGCAAGGCATAAAGATTCGACCCGCAGCCCACCTTGCACCATGGGGTCGAAAACCTGTCAATCCGGGCAGCCAGGTTGGCTTGCCCCTCTTCATACCAGTCGACGAGCGACCCGGTTGAGCAGTGGCTGCACCAGCGCATAGCCCCCCAGCACGGCCCCGATCACGGCCAACACCCGAATCTCGAGAGTCGGCGCGGCGGCGGTCAGCGCCAGGGTCAGCAGGCCGATGAGACCGGTGGCGATCAGGCTCAGGGCAAACAGGGATAAAGCATGTTTCATATCGATCTCCTCATTCCAGACAGTGGCCATCCCTGGGAGATCTCGTCCATTCGGTGCACATACTAGCCAACGCCCAACCCCGACAAGTTGCGTTTGCTCATAAAACGAGCCGAAAAACGGCTGTCAGATACCCCTTTAGCTGTAATACAAACTTGCCAAGCTGGCAGCCATAGATGAAAGCCTTTTCAACCCGGGCAAGCCGGGTGAAGTATGAGCAAACTCAAGATCCCCTGGCCATGAGTGACTCATAATCGCAGCGTTTTGGTTGTAAACTCCTTCGATGGCAGACAATTGGTAAAGCTCTGTTACACGGGCTGCACCATGGGCTCGGTATAATGGGCCCGGTATAGTGCTCGAATAATAAGGTTTGGCGGGAGCCTTGCCTGCAAGGTTCAAACACAACTTGGAAGATCGGTAATCCTATGAAAAATATCAATCCAACCCAGACCCAGGCCTGGCAGGCGCTGGAAGCCCATTTTGCAGCTAACAAAGAGACTCGACTCAAGGATCTGTTCGCGCAGGACCCGCAGCGCTTCGACAAGTTCTCCCTCACCTTTGGCGGCGACATTCTGGTCGACTACTCCAAGAACCTGATCACCGAGGAAACCCTCAAGTTGCTGGTTGATCTGGCCAAAGAGACCGATCTTCGCAGCGCGATCGATGCCATGTTCAACGGCGACAAGATCAACATGACCGAAGGGCGCTCAGTACTGCACGTGGCCCTGCGCAACCGCTCCGACCGCCCCATCGAGTGCGACGGCAAGGATGTGATGCCGGAAGTGAACGCAGTGCTGGCCAAGATGAAGAGCTTCTGCGAGAAAATCATCTCCGGCGAGTGGAAAGGCTACACTGGCAAAGCGATCCAGCATGTGGTCAACATAGGTATCGGTGGTTCAGACCTGGGCCCGGTAATGATCACAGAGGCGCTGCGCCCCTACAAAAATCACCTGCAGATGCACTTCGTCTCCAACGTCGATGGCACCCACATCGCCGAGACTCTCAAAGAGATTGATGCGGAAACCACCCTGTTCCTGGTGGCCTCCAAGACCTTCACCACTCAGGAGACCATGACCAACGCCCTGACCGCCCGCGACTGGTTCATCAAGATCGCCGGTGACAAGGCCCACGTTGCCAAGCACTTCGCCGCCCTCTCCACCAACGGCAAGGCCGTGGCCGAGTTCGGTATCGACACCGACAACATGTTCGAGTTCTGGGACTGGGTTGGCGGCCGCTACTCCTCTTGGTCTGCCATCGGCATGCCTATCGCCCTGTCTGTCGGTTTCGAGCACTTCGAAGCCCTGCTGCAAGGCGCCTTCGAGATGGATATGCACTTCGCCACTGCCTCCTATGAGCAGAACGTGCCGGTGCTGCTGGCGCTGATTGGCCTGTGGTACAACAACTTCCATGGTGCCGAGTCCGAAGCCATTCTGCCGTACGATCAGTACATGCACCGCTTCCCTGCCTACTTCCAGCAGGGCAACATGGAATCCAACGGCAAGTATGTGGATCGCAACGGCAAGCCGGTTGACTACCAGACTGGCCCCATCATCTGGGGTGAGCCGGGCACCAACGGCCAGCACGCCTTCTACCAGCTGATCCACCAGGGCACCAAGCTGATCCCCTGTGACTTCCTGGCACCAGCCATCAGCCACAACCCGATCGGTGACCACCATCCGAAACTGCTGGCCAACTTCTTCGCCCAGACCGAGGCACTGGCCTTCGGCAAGAGCAAAGAACAGGTCGAAGCCGAGTTCCTTGCTGCTGGCAAAACCCTGGAGCAGGTCAAGGATCTGGTGCCGTTCAAGGTGTTCGAAGGCAACCGCCCGACCAACAGCATACTGTTCAAGAGCCTGACCCCGAAGACGCTTGGCTCTTTGATTGCCATGTACGAGCACAAGATCTTCGTACAGGGCGCAATCTGGAACATCTTCAGCTTCGACCAGTGGGGCGTAGAGCTGGGCAAACAGCTGGCCAACAAGATCCTGCCGGAGCTCAACACTGCCGATGCTGTCACCAGCCACGACTGCTCCACCAACGGTCTGATCAATACCTGGAAAGCATGGAAAGCCTGATTTAGCCGGCCTTTCCGCATGCAAAAGCCCCGCTCGATGAGCGGGGCTTTTTTTGTGGCCGGGTTTTCTGGCTGGCCAGTCGGGTGTCCAGCCCGACCGGCGACGGGGATCGTCACCCCCGCCCCTTCATCATCCTGCCCGATGCCGGCTTAACCGCCGACGGCGATGCGTTTCATGTCCTTCATGTAACCACGCAGTACCTGCCAATCTTCACGCATCAGGCATGGTTGCGGGTCATACCTGATTAACCGCCAACGGCGATACGCTTCATGTCTTTCATATAACCACGCAGTACCTGACCGATCGCTTCGATGGGGTGGTTGCGGGTCGCTTCGTTGGCCGCCAGCAGCGCCAGGTTGTCAACGCTCTGCCCTTCCGCCTTGCTTGCACCCAGATCGCCGGCCTTCAGGGTCGGCATGAAGTGCTCACGCAGCAAGGGCACGGCGGCGTTGGCGAACAGGTAGTTGCCGTACTCGGCGGTATCCGAGATGACCACGTTCATCTCATACAGACGCTTGCGAGCGACTGTGTTGGCGATCAGCGGCAGCTCGTGCAGGGATTCGTAGTAGGCGGACTCCTCGTAGATGCCGGAAGCCACCATGGTCTCGAACGCCAGCTCGACACCCGCCTTGACCATGGCCACCATCACAACGCCATTGTCGAAATACTCCTGCTCGGCAATCTTGCCCGCGAACGCCGGGGCGTTTTCGAAGGCGGACTTGCCGGTCTCTTCGCGCCAGCCGAACAGCTTGGCATCGTCTTCGGCCCAGTCGGCCATCATGCCGCGGGAGAACTCACCGGCGATGATGTCATCCATGTGCTTCTCGAACAGCGGGCGCATCAGGGTGCGCAGTTGCTCGGACAGCTCGAAGGCACGCAGTTTGGCCGGATTGGAGAGGCGGTCCATCATCAGGCTGATGCCACCCTGCTTCAGGGCTTCAGTGATGGTCTCCCAACCGAACTGGATCAGCTTGCCGGCGTAGGCCGGGTCTGTCCCTTCGGCAACCAGCTTGTCATAACAGAGTAGAGAACCTGCCTGCAGCATGCCGCAGAGGATGGTCTGCTCGCCCATCAGGTCGGATTTCACTTCCGCCACGAAGGAGGATTCCAGTACGCCGGCACGGTCGCCGCCGGTGGCAGAGGCCCACGCCTTGGCGATGGCCATACCTTCACCCTTGGGATCGTTCTCCGGGTGGACTGCGAGCAGGGTCGGCACACCGAAGCCGCGCTTGTACTCTTCACGCACCTCGGTGCCCGGGCACTTGGGCGCAACCATGACGACAGTGATGTCGGCGCGGATCTGCTGACCCTCTTCCACCACGTTGAAGCCGTGGGAATAGCCCAAGGCGGCGCCCTGTTTCATCAGCGGCATCACGGTTTTCACCACGTCGGAATGCTGCTTGTCCGGGGTCAGGTTCAGCACCAGATCGGCGGTCGGGATCAGCTCTTCATAGGTGCCAACCGCGAAGCCGTTGTCGGTGGCCTTCTGCCAGGAGGCGCGCTTCTCGGTGATGGCAGCCTTGCGCAGGGCGTAGGAGATATCCAGCCCGGAGTCGCGCATATTCAGACCCTGGTTCAGACCCTGGGCACCACAGCCCACAATCACCACCTTCTTGCCCTTCAGCACGTTGCAACCGTCGGCGAATTCCGCTCGCTGCATGAAACGACACTTGCCCAGTTGGGCCAACTGCTGACGCAGGTTCAAGGTGTTGAAATAGTTAGCCATGGTGATTGCTCCGTTCGATTGATTCCATGCCGGGTTGTGGCGTTGTCTGAACCACTATAGCGCGGGACACTCATTGCCTGAACTGATATATTCGAAACAGTATGTTGCAGGAATTGAAAGATGATTCTTCGCAATCTCAAGCTGTTTCTCCCCCACGTCAGCAAACGCGCCGCCGCAGGAATAGAAAGATGGACCTTCGCAATCTCGAGCTGTTTCTCCACCTCGCCGACTCCCTTCACTTTGGCAAGAGTGCCGATGCCATGGCGGTCAGCCCCTCCACCCTCAGCCGCGCCATTCAGCGACTGGAGCAGGAGACCGGCTGCGTGCTGTTCGAGCGGGACAACCGCAGCGTGCGACTCACCTCGGCGGGTGAGAAACTGCGGGAGTTTGGCGGCAGCCTGTTGCAGGAGTGGCGCCAGCTCAAGCAGGAGCTCAAACGCAGCGACGAACCGCTGCAGGGGAGGCTGCGGGTGTTCTGCTCGGTCACCGCCAGCTACTTTCTGCTGCCAGAGGTGCTGGAGCGCTTCCGCCGCCGCTACCCCCAGCTGGAGATCAAGCTGGAGACCGGCGACCCAGCGCTGGCGGTGGACAAGATACTGGCCGATGAGGCCGATCTCGCCATCGCCGCGCGGCCGGATGCGCTCTCCGCCAAGCTGGAATTTGCCAGCCTGCAGCAGGTGCCGCTGGTATTCATTGCCCCCCGTACCGCACCGCAACAGAGCCAGTGGTTCTTGCAGGGTGAGCCGGACTGGGAGCGGCTGCCGCTGATCCTCTCCGAACAGGGTCTGGCACGAAAGCGCTGTGACCAGTGGTTTCGCAACAAGGGAATTGCCCCCAATATCTATGCCGAGGTGGCGGGCAACGAGGGCATAGTCGCCATGGTGGCACTCGGTTTTGGCGTCGGGCTGGTGCCTGCCGCCGTGATCGATCACAGCCCCATGGGGGAGAAGGTACGCATCGTCGAGCCCAGACCTGCGCTCAAGCCATTCGACGTCGGTATCGCAGTACTCAAGAAGCGGCTGGAAGAGCCTCTTATCCGCGCCTTCTGGGATACGGCGCGCGGCCAGGGTTCACTGCGCTGACGGGGTGGCAGTGACCGGCGCATAGATTAGCGAGGGGTCAGCCATCATGTTGCGGCTCCTGGCGGGCAGATCCGGATTATGCAGCTCAAGCATGACCCGCTCGTCCAGCTTCAACCGACGAATCGTGCTGCCAAACTCCTCTTCAAAGATCTGATCAAAGGCACCGGACTGGCGAGCCCGCTGCAGCCCGAGCTCGATGCGCTGTGCCAGTTCGGGATATTGGGGGGAAACAAAGAACAGCAGCGCCAGCGGATAACGGAACACCAGATGGGGCTCGATTGCGAGCTCCGGATGCTGCTTTAGTTCATCCTCTATCTCGATGACGGAACGCAGAAAGCAGTCAAAACGCCGCTTGCTCAGCATGTTGAACAGCGCCTCGTAGAGATTGCCCACCGTTACCTTGAGGCCGTTGGCCTTGAGCAGGCGGGTATCGGGCCAGGATCTGTGCTGACCGATGGTGAGTCCGGCGCTATGCCAGTCCGCCAGCGACCCTATGCCGCTAAAGCGCCCCTCATCCCCCGGCCGGATGAGGCAGACCCGCCAGCCCAGCAACCCCTTCGCCAACGGAATATGGACCGCCAGCAGGGAACGCTCCCGCTCTTCATCAGGGGCAAAAACTCCTATCTGTACCAGGGCGCCCTCCTGTAACGCCTTGACTGCCCGCCCCTGCTCCATTGGCGGACTCGCAATCAGCTGATAGGGACCATATTCAGGCACTGTGAGATCGAGCGACAACCGCAGCAAGCCCGCCACAGCCGGATTGGGGTGCTCCAACAGCAGGTTCCAGGCCCGAATGTGCGACTCGGCAGCCAGGACACTCCCCGCAAACAGTGTGATGCACCACAGCCAAATCCTGAGCATTGCGCCTCGTACCTCTGATCTTGATGCACTCACTATAACGCTTGAGCGCCCAGTTCTGATGCATGGACCCACAGATGTGTGAGCGACTTGGTGTCAAATCTGACAATGGTCAGAGCAAGATCCAGATCACAGACTAGGCTCGGTGTTCAACCTGAATGGAAAAAGCCTCGCTATGATGCGTCACCTGATCGAAATCAACAGCTCACAGCTGTTTGAAGAGTACCTGCAGAGTCTGGGAGTGCCACAAACCTTGCTGGATCACGAACAGGATATCTATCTGCAAGAGCGCCCGCTGGCGGCAGTGCGCCAAATTCAGGGCAAGATGAAGTTTTATCTGCGAGCCAGCGCCCTGACCAAACAGTGATCCGCAACCGGTCACAGAACAGGCAATCAAAGCGTATTACACTGGCACCATCCGTCACCCTCGCCTCCGGGGGTCGCCATGAGGAGTGCCCATGAAACCAAGCGGCCTGGATCGGCTCTTCAAACCCCAGTCAATCGCCGTCATCGGTGCCTCAACCGACCCGCAGAAAGCGGGTCACGTGGTGATCAGACACCTGCTTGCGGGTCAGTTCAAAGGCCCCATACTGCCGGTCAGCCCCCATAACAAAGCCATCGCCGGAGTGCTGGCTTATCCCGACATTGCCAGCCTGCCACTCTCCCCCGATCTCGCCATCATCTGCACCAAACGCGAACGGGTACTGTCGCTCATCGAAGCGCTCGGCAAAAAAGGGGCCGGGGCCGCCATCATACTGGCCGCCGATTTTTCGCAGGAAGAGAGGGAACAGTTGCAGCGCCTGAGCAGCCAATATGACATTCGCCTGCTTGGCCCCAACAGCATGGGCATGTTGCTGCCAGCGCAGGGCATCAACGCCAGCTTCTCCCCCATCGCCGCCAAACCTGGGCAGGTTGCCTTTGTCTCCCAGTCAGCGGCCGTCAGCACGACCATACTGGATTGGGCCAAACAGCATGAGCTGGGCTTTTCCGCCTTTATCTCCCTCGGCGACCACTGTGACATCGACTTCGGCCAACTGCTGGATCAGCTCTCTCGCGACGGCACCACTCGCGCCATCCTGCTTTATATGGACAAGTTGCACGACGCCCGCCACTTCCTCTCGGCAGCGCGGGCGGCTTCGCGCAACAAGCCAATACTGGTGCTCAAGAGCGGTCGCCACGATCCGGCCAAGGGGCTGGACAACGTCTACGATGCCGCCATCCGGCGAGCAGGCATGCTGCGGGTACGAGATACCCACGAGCTGTTTGCCGCGGTCGAAACCCTGAGCCATTCGCTGACCCTCAAGGGAGAACGGCTGGCCATCATCTCCAACGGCCGCGGACTGGCCAACATGGCGGTCGATGTGCTGCTTGAGCGGGGCGGAAAACTGGCCATGCCGCCAAAAGACATAGGTAGTGATGCCGATATCACCGCCTATCAGCAGGCACTCGATACCTTGCTACAAGGGAATGAAGCAGATGCCATCCTGCTCATTCATGCGCCTTCCCTCACAGCACGCGGGGCCGAATTGGCACGCAGTCTGATCGATTACCTCAGGCAGCATCCCAGAGCCAGGCGCTTCAATATCCTGACCAACTGGGCCGGGGAATACTCGGCACAGGAAGGACGCAAGCTCTTCACCGAGGCGGGCATTCCGACCTATCGCACGCCCGAAAGTGCAGTGGCCGCCTTCATGCATATGGTGGAATACCGTCGCAACCAGAAGCAGCTGATGGAAACACCCGCGTCCCTGCAGGGGGACAAGCTCAACGTCGAACTCTGCCAACAACTGATCCGGCAGGCTCTGGAACGCAAGCAACTCACCCTCGATACCCATCTGGTGCAACCCATACTGCAAGCTGCCGGGCTCGCGACCCTACCGACCTGGATTGTCTCCGACGCCATCGAAGCCACCCTGACGGCTGAACAGATCGGCTATCCGGTAGCGGTCAAATTGCGCTCGCCGGATATTGCCCACAAGTCTGCGGTGCACGGCGTCATGCTCAACCTGCGCACTTCTGCCGAGGTCGCTCAGGCGGCAGATGCCATTCTGGATCGGGTCAGACAGCACGATGCGGGGGCCCGCATCGAAGGCTTGCTGGTGCAACGCATGGCACGCCGCAGCGGCGGGCTGGAACTGAGGATCCGCCTGCAACAGGATCCCGTCTTCGGTCCTGTCATCCTGCTCGGCGAGTCGGGAGCAGAACCCCAGGAGATGGTCGCCGCACTCCCGCCACTGAACCAGGCTCTCGCACGCTACCAGGTCATCGGTGCTCTCAAGAGCCGCAAGATCCGCGAGCAGGCCACCCCCGAAAGACTCGATATCGATGCGCTTGGTCAGGTGTTATGCCAGCTGTCAGAACTGCTGCTGGCGTTTCCCGAGATCCAGGAGCTGGACCTGCATCCATTGCAAGCATGCGGGGCCGAGATGGTGATCCTGGATGCCAGCCTGACACTGATGCCAATAACGCAGCAGCGTTGCCCCCTGGCGATACGCCCCTATCCCACCGAGCTGGAAGAGGGGGCCTGGCTCAAGGACCAGAGCCATGTGCTGCTTCGCCCGATCCGGCCGGAGGATGAACCCGCTCACAAGCAATTTGTACTCAAGGTCTCCGATGAAGACAGGTACAAGCGCTTCTTTGCTGACGTGGGAGAACTGGGCCACGAGGAGCTCGCTCGCATGACCCAGATTGACTACGACCGGGAGATGGCCTTCGTCGCGGTAGGACAGGATGGCGCCTTCAACCAGCAAATCCTGGGGGTGGTGCGAGCCATTTCAAACCCGGATCAGTCCGATGCGGAGTTTGCCATTCTGGTGCGATCCGACCTAAAGGGGTTGGGGCTCGGCAAGTTGATGATGGAGAAAATCGTACGTTACGCCAGAGAGAGAGGGATTGGCCAGCTATCCGGCATGACCATGCCCAGCAATCGCGGCATGATCAATCTGGCCAAGCGTCTTGGTTTCAAGATCGATATCCAGCTGGAAGATGGGGTGGTCAATATGGAGTTGCCCTGTGCGGAGAGAGCCTAAGGGGCATAGCGCAGAGGACACCGCAGGAATGATAAATTTCAGGCAATAAAAAACCCCGCTCGATGAGCGGGGTTTTTCGTGTTGGGTGCCTGGCAGTGTCCTACTCTCGCATGGCGAATGCCACACTACCATCGGCGCTACCGCGTTTCACTTCTGAGTTC
>NZ_JAACGB010000024.1:0-41714 GCF_029237345.1 Aeromonas sp. 2HA2
GCCAGATTTGAACTGACGACCTTCGGGTTATGAGCCCGACGAGCTACCGAGCTGCTCCACCCCGCGTCCGAATTGTACTGCCTTATCACCGCGCACTACCGAGCAGAAGTAGTTCGCTGTCTTTACGCTCACCGCTTTGCATCAGCCTCGCCATGAGCACAAATAGTTGGTTGCGGGGGCCAGATTTGAACTGACGACCTTCGGGTTATGAGCCCGACGAGCTACCGAGCTGCTCCACCCCGCGTCCGAATTGTATTGCCTTTATCACCGCGTACTACCGAGCAGAAGTAGTTCGCTGTCTTTACGCTCACCGCGTGGCATCAGCCTCGCCATGAGCACAAATAGTTGGTTGCGGGGGCCAGATTTGAACTGACGACCTTCGGGTTATGAGCCCGACGAGCTACCGAGCTGCTCCACCCCGCGTCCATATTTTTCCGAATTGGCCGAGCAGTAGCCAGTTCGAATTATCTTTGTCTTCAATGCGTTAATCAGCGTTTTCGACTCTGATACCCAGATGGTTGCGGGGGCCGGATTTGAACCGACGACCTTCGGGTTATGAGCCCGACGAGCTACCGAGCTGCTCCACCCCGTCCACCCCGCGTCTGAGGTCGCCAATAATAGGCGCCAGCGCTCAGATTGCAAGTAAATATCCTAAAAAAACTTCATTCGAAGGTTAAAGCGGCACAAATTGAAGGAATTTGCAACAGGACGCTGTTTTTTCAGACAAGCAGGTTTGGGGCCAGCTTGGCGCACTACACTCAAAAGGCTTGTCACTCCTCTTTTTAGGTAGCCTTATCATGCGCATATCCGCCGGTCATTGCCGTCAATTGGGGGCCACACCCGAGAACGACGGCGTCAACTTTGCCATCTGGGCCCGCCTGGCCAGTCGGGTTGAACTGCTGCTCTTCACCCGTGCCGATGATGACACCCCTGAGGTGATAGTGCTCTCCCCCCGTCTCAACCGCACCGCCTACTACTGGCACATCCATATCGAAGGCATTCCACTGGGCCAGCGCTATGCCTATCGCATCCAGGGCCCCTGGCGTCCCTACTACGGTACCCGCTTCGATGCGGACAAGGTACTGCTGGACCCCTATGGTCGCAGCATTGAGCTGGGGCCGACCTACGACCGCTGGGCTGCGGCCCGTCCCGGCAGCAACCTGGCTGTGTGTGCCAAGAACCGGGTGGTGGATACCCGCGACTATGACTGGGAAGGGGACAAGCTCCCCGCTCACTCCCTCTCCCGCTCCGTGATCTACGAGCTGCATCTGGGGGGATTTACCAAGTCGCCGAGCTCGGGGGTGGAGCCTGCCCTGCGCGGCACCTATCTTGGCCTCATCGAGAAGATCCCCTATCTGCAATCCCTCGGCATCACAGCCGTCGAGCTGCTGCCGGTGTTCCAGTTCGATCCCCAGGATGCCCCCAAGGGGCTATCCAACTACTGGGGCTACAGCCCGATGTCGTTCTTTGCCCCCCATGCTCAATATGCCAGTGGCGGCGATCCGCTCACCGAGTTCAGGGACATGGTCAAGGCCCTGCACAGAGCCAATATCGAGGTGATCCTGGACGTGGTTTACAACCACACGGCCGAAGGGGGCGACGATGGCCCCATCTTCTCGTTTCGCGGTATAGACAACGAGGCTTACTACATCCTCGACAGCAATCAGAAGGACACCAACTATTCGGGCTGCGGCAATACCTTCAACGGTGCCCACCCAGTGGTTCTGCGCATGATCATGGACAGCCTACACTTCTGGCGCCAGGAGATGCACGTGGACGGCTTTCGATTCGATCTGGCCGCCATACTGTCGCGGGACGAGTCCGGCATGCCACAGGCCAATGCGCCGACCCTGCGCACCATAGACACGGATCCCCACATCGCCGACATCAAGCTCATCGCCGAGGCTTGGGATGCGGGTGGACTTTATCAGGTGGGCAGCCTGGCCGGCGCACGCTGGCGTGAGTGGAACGGCCAGTTCAGGGATGACGTGCGCCATTTTTTGCGCGGGGATGACAACGCCGTCACCCCCTTCGTGGAGCGACTGTGCGGCAGCCCGGATATCTATCACTATCACCACGCCGACCCGGAGAAGAGCATCAACTTCGTCACCTGTCATGACGGTTTCACCCTGTGGGACTGGGCCAGTTATGACCACAAGCACAACGAGGCCAACGGCGAGCAGAACCGGGACGGCTGCGATCACAACTTCAGCTGGAATCATGGCCATGAAGGGGTCACTGAGGATCCTCACGTCAATACGCTGCGCATACGCCAGGCCAAGAACATGATGGTGGCCACCCTGTTGTCGGTGGGCTCCCCCATGCTGCTGATGGGGGACGAGGTGCTGCGCACCCAGCACGGCAACAACAATGGTTACTGCCAGGACAACGAAGCCTGCTGGATGAACTGGCAAACCAGTACCATGGGACAGGAGATGTTCCGCTTCATGAAGGAGCTGATCCAGTATCGCAAGCACCTGTTCCAGCGACCGGAGCAGGAGAGCATGCCGCTGTCGCTGACCGAGATCCTGCGTCACAGCGAGATCTGCTGGCACGGTGTCAATGCCGCCCAGCCGGACTTCAGCCCCCACTCCCACGCCATCGCCATGTCGGCACTCTCCAGCGAAACCAAGCTGGCACTCTATGTGCTGTTCAATGCCTACTGGGAGCCGCTCACCTTCAATCTGCCAAGCCCCCCCAAGGGGGTGGGTGGCTACTGGCGCCGGATCCTGGATACCGCCCTGCCCTCACCCCACGACATCTGCACCTTCGGCATGCCGCTGGAGGGGCTGACCCGGGAATACCTGGCCCAGCCGCGCAGCAGTTGCCTCTTTATCTGCGGGGCGGATGACTTCTACTAGGCCCGGATTGCACTGTTGCGGCCATCAAAAAGCCCACCCTGAGTGACTCGGGGTGGGCTTTTCTATTCATGCAGTGCGGTACGCTATCAGGTCAGCTGGTGCAGCACGCTGGTCGCAGCTATCTGGGCAATGACGAGGCCGCACAGGGCGGTGGAGACCACAACGGGCGCCGTCTCTTTTTGCAGATAGATGGGACTGAACCAGAGCAACAAGGCTGCAATCAGCAAGATGGCCTGGGTCAACACACCGGGGATCAGGGCATCAAGCGCGGCACCATTGCCCTGCCAGCCCACCAGCACAGCCAGCCAGAGCAGGCTCAGCATGGCAGCCACCAGCCCCGCCAGTGGCAGCAACAGATTGAACGCCTGCAGACGGTGGCGGGCCCGCAGCAGCATCAGGTGCGCGAAGGCCGCCCCCAGCAAGGTCATCTGCAGCAGGCCGCTCAGCCAGCCCTGGATTTGCAGCAGGCCGACCCCATAGACCAGCAGCGGCATGGCAGGCAGCCAGAGCAGGGTGGACGGGATGGCACGCTTGCCCTCCAGCCGTGACTGGGCAAGGGACAGCACTATCCCCAGGATCAGGGCGGCGCCACCGCTCCAGACAAGCCAGCTCGCCACCTTGGCCTCCACCGCCAGCATCAGCGAGAGCCCAGTGATCACCCAGATGGAGAAAAGCTGGGCCGTGATCCGCGAGCGCTGGCCCGGGCAGAGATCACCGCGCCACAACACTATGCCGAGGGCAATGAGGGCCCCCAGCGCCATCAAACCTGTCAGGGGAAAAAGCCAAAAAGGGAGTTGGACGAACATGACGCCTCCAGCAGCAAAGATTCGGAATGCGCCTGTGGGGCGCCAGAGAAGGGGCCGAGTATACCCAAACCCATCCCTGTCCCCAATCTCTGCAAGCGCCTTGCGAGGGATTTGACGCTCAGCACCATCTGGATGACAAGGCGGGGCCACACTTGGCCGGCATCATTGGATGCCGGCCAGCACAGGCCATCAGCCCTGACCGCGCGCCAGTGCCACCACCTTGGCAAACATCTGCCGGATCACAGGCGGTATATGCTCGCCCCCCAGGCGCTCAGCCTCCTCCACCACCGCCAGCGCCATGCCAGGCTTGCTGCGATGATGAATGGCCTTGTTGATGATGCGCCCGGCATTGAGGGTCGAACGACCACCGACCCCGGCCTCGCGCCGAAACACAGCTTCGAAGCCGTTGTGATAGAGGTAGTGCTCGATATCAGCCGCCGGCAACTGGGTCAGCCGGTCTCGCTCCCGCTCCCCCTTGAGCAGCGCCCGGGCTGAGGTGGCGTATTTGATCCCCGCCTCGTCACCGTCGGTGAGCAGATGCCACTCGATGCCAAAGTCGCGCGCCACCTTGATGAGAGGCGACTGACCGCACTGGGCAAATTCAATGATGCGTACCCCTTCCGCCCGCAGGCTGTAACCGCAGATCTGGGCCAACTCGGAGAGCAGCCAAATCTCGGTCTCCCCCTCCACCAGCAGCCAGCAACGGGCAAACATCGACATGGGGCGGTTGATGCGCACATGAAAGGCAATCTTGCGCAGATCATCGCTGCTGTAACGCTCGCCCCCCAGCTGATGACAGACGATGTCCTGCTGGCGGCGCACCAGACGGCGCACCTGATTCAGAGGCAGGGAGGAGAGCAGGTCGCCCGAATTGGTGGTCAGCAGCTTCTGGCCCGGCAGGTGCTCCAGCAGACCCCAGGCCAGCGCCATCATGGTGGGGTGCAGGCGACTCTCGGGGTCTTCCAGGATCATGATGGGTCGCGCCCCCTGTTCCAGCTCGCGGTTGCCACGGGCGTTGAGCAGGGTGGCCGCCATGCCTGCCATCGCCAGTTGCAGCGCCCGGTTGTCGGCATTGCGCAGCAGCGTCTGCAGATTGCCGGGATTGCGCAGTGTCATGGGGCGATTGACGATGTCCCGCTGGCTGCGAGGCTTGTGCTTCATGGGGGCAAGGGCGTTGAAGTAGTGATCCATCAGCTGGCGCACGGCCTGCAGCGCCTCTTTCAGCTCAGCCTCACCGATGCGCTGGGGTTCGTCGATGAGCTTGTCGGCCAGCTGGCTCAACCGGTTCTGTGACAAATCCCCCCACTGCAACATCTCGACCCCGTTGCGTGCGGTGCGGGCATCCCGCAGCCGGAACACAGGGTTCATGGTGATCAGCAGGCAGACCAGTTCATGGGCATTGTCGATGGGCAGGCACTTGCCGATGCCGTCGAGAAAATCATGGGTGGTGAGCACGGAACCATCGGCCTGCAATTCGGCACTGGCTCGGTAGTGAATACGGTGGAATTTGTCTTTGTGCTTGACCCAGGAGGCGCCAAGACGGGCAAGGCGATGGGAGTGCAGACACATCTGGGGTCTGTGTTCACTGAAGGTGAGCACCAGTTGCAGATGACGGGCGGGTGCGAGCTCGGGATCTTCCGGTTGGTGAAAATCATCGCTGCTGAACTGATAGGGTTCGGCATCCTGCCCCAACAGACACCAGAGGGCGCGCAGCAGGCTGGATTTGCCCCAGGCGTTCTCACCGATGAGAACCGTGGTGTTATCCAGCCCGAGCGAGAGGCGATTTATCCCGCGAAAACCTTTGACTTCAATGCGTTCCAGAAACATGCAGCCATATCCAATCCATTCAGATGGCGCAATAGTGGCAAAGTTGCCGGAAAAAACCTATCGGGTCGTATCGATTTTCAGCGGGAACTGTGAGGCACTACGGGTTCGGGAGGGGTGGGAATACAGGTGCGATCTTGGGGAGCATTCCAGTGGCTGAACCAAAGGTGACGAGTACGGGTCTGGCGTTTGCGATAATTCAATGGGCATTCCTTTCAATGGGTAAGTGGCAGATGGTACACCTCTTTTGCCCAGAGTCTCAGCGTTATCTGTGACGAGAAGATGACAATTGTGTACGCCACTGGCCCGGTGTGAGGCCAAACGCCTCGCGAAAACGATTGCCAAAATGCGCCTGGGAGGAGAAACCGCACAGGATGGCGATGCTGGCCAGGGAGTCGGATCCTGCCAGCAACTGTTTGGCCCGTTTGAGCCGCAGCCCAAGCAGATAGCGATGAGGCGGGCAACCCAGACTCTGGCCAAACATACGGGCGAAGTGATATTCGCTGAGGCTCGCCTGCTGTGCCAGCTCAGCCAGGGTAACCGGCTCGGCCAGATGGGCTTGCAGGTACTCCTGCACCCGCCGGATCACCCCGGGTGCCAGGCCGCCACGCACCTCGGGCAGGCTCGGCGCCTCCCGTGTATGGTGGCGGTAGGCGTGCAGCATCAGCATCCAAGCGCCGTGGGAGAGCGCCATGCGATCGACGCCGTGCTGCCACTCCAGCTTCATCAGCTGTGTCTGTACCAGCACGGATGCCTGGGGGTCATCGATGAAAGTCTTGTCTTCCAGCAGCAGATGGCGCCCCTCCTTGTCGCAGACCTGCTCGGCGATGCGGGTGAGATGGGCCGGCGTGAAGTAGAGGTGGAAAAAGCGGAACTCTTCACGCACCAGCCACTCGGATCTGTGGTGATCCGGCATGATGCACACCTTGCCGGTGCCGCCATGGCCGCCGGGACCATCGAGGCGCTCAGTCTGCTCGCCCCCTTGCAAATAGACGCTCAGAGTATGGTGACCCGGCTTGTGATAGCGGGTCTGATCATAGCAGTTGCGCCAGCTGGCTACCCCAAGGCCCGGCTCCAGCCAGCAGGAGTCTTCCAGCCGCGCTCCCGTGCTGACCAGTGCATCGAATACGCCCGCCTGTCTTATCTGTTGCACCTTGCTGCCTCGCCCATCATGCCTTGCGGCCATCTTACCGCGCCGCTGGGCCAAACGCTGCGGCCCGGCTGAAATAACCGCAAGATGGTGCAAGCCAGTCGCTCCGGCCCGCCCCATGCTGTGGTTCATCTCATTCCCACTTCACCGGATGTGTTATGAATCTCCTGCTCTATCTTGCCACCGTCCTTATCTGGGGCAGCACCTGGATCGCCATCGCCTGGCAGCTCGGACCCATTCCCATCGAGGTGTCCGTGCTCTATCGCTTCCTGCTGGCGGCGCTTGCGCTGTTTGCCCTGCTCACCGTCAGCGGCCGCTTCCCCCGCCTGCCCTGGGCGGGCCAGCGCTACGCGGCCCTGCTCGGCGCCCTGCTCTTTTCCACCAACTTTCTCTGCTTCTATCATGCCACCCTCTACATACCGAGTGGCCTGTCGGCGGTGATCTTCGCCAGTGCCAGCATCTTCAACGGCCTCAATCTCTGGCTGTTCGAGGGCAAACGCCCAAACTTGCGCTGGCTGCAAGGATCCGTGCTGGGATTGTTTGGCACACTGTTGCTGTTCTGGCCCGTGCTGGCGGATGCGCAACTGGGTGCAAACGGCTGGAAGGGGTTGCTGCTGGCCTGTGGCGGCACCCTCTGCTTCTCGCTGGGCAACCTGGTCTCTGCCCGCGGCCAGCGTCACGGCTATCACGTGCTGCAACTGGTGCCCTGGGGCATGGTGTACGGGGTTATATTGCTGCTGGGCTGGGTCACCCTGCTCGGCCAATCCCTGACCATTCCGACCGACGGCCATTATTTGGCGGCCATGGTCTATCTCGCCCTGTTCGGCTCTGTCATCGCCTTCACTGCCTACCTCACGCTGGTGGGCAGGATTGGCGCCAGCAAGGCCTCCTACGCCACTGTGCTGTTCCCGCTGGTAGCGCTCACGCTCTCGACGCTTTATGAAGGGTTTGTCTGGCAGACGGTCTCAGTGGTGGGCGTTGTGATCAGTTTGCTCGGTAATCTGGTGATCTTCGCCCCACCCTTGCGGGAGTGGCGCTGGCGGCCTGCCAAGGCGGTGAACGACACTTGCTCCTGACGCCATCAGCCCCTAAGGTAACGCCATTCGATATACGGTGAGACACCAGGGGCCCTAATGTTACTGGAAGGATTGGAGACACTCAGTCTGCTGGCAAGCGAGGGCACCATGGCCAAGGTGGCCAGCCGCCTCTACATCAGCCAGTCGGCGGTGAGCAAGCGCATTGGTCAGCTGGAGCTGCGCCTTGGCAAGAAGCTGATCGAGCCGGATGGCCGCCAGATCCGGCTCACCCCCCAGGCGCGGGAGCTGCTCGACCGGGTGGCCCCGAGTCTCGCCGAGATGAAGGGGGTGCTGGCCGACAGCCTGACCCTCACCGATCTGACTCCCCTGCCGATCGCCTGCTCCGAAACCCTGCTGGCGGGCTACCTCGCCCGCTTCATGCACGACTATCTGGGCCGCGATCCCCATATTGCCCTCTCCACCCATCATACCCCCGTGATCCTGGCCCGGGTGCGCAGTGGCGACGCCCTGCTCGGCATCTGTGCCGGCCGCCTTCCTCCCGGCCATGGCCTGGGAGCCGAGCTATTGCTGGAGGAGCCCTTCTATCTGGTGGGGGACGATCAGCATGAGGCGCCTTCGGCAGATCAGCGCAAGATCCTGACTATGGATCTGGAGAACCCCTCCAACCGCTATCTGCGCGAGCCGCTGGCACAATTGGGGTTGGTGCCCGCCATGGAGCTGGACTCCTATCTGGCGCTGATAGAACTCGCCAAGGCAGGCATAGGTCCTGTGCTGCTGCCGGCAGGTCTGCTGGCACTGGTGGGAGAACAGGGGGAAACGGCTCGCCCCTTGCCTGGGCTGGGGCGCCCTTTGCATCTGGTCTATCGCCAGAGCAGTCTGAAGCGGGAACGCATTGCGCAGCTGGTGAGTGCGCTGCGCAGGCACTTTCATCATTTCAGCGGGCCGAGTCAATAAACCCGTGCAAGCAGTAGAGAGCACGGGTTGATAAGCAGATCTGCCGTCTCACTGGATCCAGGCAAACAGCTCGGGATACTGGCTCCACATCAATTTGGCTGACATCAGCACAGAGACGGTCACCAGCAGGGGCTTGATGAGCTTTACCCCTTTCTTCAGCACCAGTCTGGAGCCAACACGGGCACCGATAAACTGCCCCAGCGCCATGCAGAAACCAACGCTCCACACCACCTTGCCACCCAGGGCAAAAAACAGCAGGGAGGCAAGGTTGGAGGTTAAGTTCAGGAGCTTGGTGTGTGCTGTGGCCCGCGCCATGCCAAAACCCGCCAGCGCCACGAAGCCGATGGCAAAAAACGACCCTGTGCCCGGGCCGAAGAAGCCGTCATAAAAGCCCACTCCCCCCCCCACCAACAGTGCAAATACCATGGGGGTCAGGCGGCGTGCGCTCTCTGCATCGCTCACTCTGGGGGAGAAAAAGAAGTAGCAGGCAAACGCCATCAGCAGGAAGGGCAAGAGCCGTTCCAGAATGGCGGCGTCTATGGTCTGCACCGCCAGGGTGCCGATGGCGGCACCGATAAAGGTGCAGATCACCGCAGGCCAGATCATGGCCCACTCCAGCAGCCCCTTGCGGGCATAAAACCAGGTGGCGGAGAAGGAGCCAAAACTGCTCTGCAGTTTATTGGTGCCCAGTACCAGCGCCGGCGGCATGCCAGTCGCCAGCAGGGCAGGGACGGTCAAGAGGCCACCGCCGCCGGCAATGGCATCGATAAAGCCGGCAATCAGCGCCACCCCGAACAGGGCGAGCAGGGTAAACAGTTCCAATTCCATCCATAGACCTCGCGAGACAGGGTCGCCCGCAAAAGAGGGGCCCCTTGTTGAATTTGCTGTGTAAACAAGCCGGACAAGCTGACTTGGCCGCTATCCTAAAGGCCATGGGTTCATGAGGCTAACGAAACAGTGGCAGCCAATTGATTCCATATTTTCATCAGTCTTATTCATCTCGCCCAGTCCTCCCCTTCCCCGCCATCAGGCGGCGCTATCAGTCAGCGCCTCAGCCGGTACGCCGCCCTTGATCGCAGCCAACGCCTGTTGCAGCTGCACTTCATCCTCACCGGGCGCCCGGCTGACACGGCCCGCCATGTAGCGACGGCTGAACAGATTGAACCAGAGCTGCAACGCCTGTCCGGCTTGCAGCTGACCGGCCACCTCCAGCACACAGGCCGCCACTTCCGCGGTACAGAGGTGCTCATCACAATTGGCGACCCGCATGCCATAGGTGGATAGTGCATCCGGCTTGACCGCCAGCACGGGAAAACCATCCAGATAAGGGCTCATGTTGAACATCTTGCGTGCCTCGGGCCAGGTGCCATCCAGCAGGATGAAGAGCGGCTTCTTGCCGGGGGCGAGCATGACCTGTTCGGTCACTCGCGCCGGGTTTTTCTCGCACGCGGGGAACACCACATAGGGCTGCCAGACGGGATCGGCCAGCAGTGCCAGCAACTCAGGATGGGGCTGGGTGCGCTTCCAGAGAAAGGCCCAGGTGGTATCCGGCAGGACGTCGGCGATCAGGCGACCCGTGTTGGAGGGTTTCATGGGCTCGCTGTCATACATCAGCAGGCAGAAGCCGGCCTCGGCCTTGAGCTCTGGCCGCCATTCGCAGGCGCACCAGTCAGAGCGCAACTGACATGCCTCGCAGCGTGGCACAGTGCCACCACGGGCGAGAAAAGGACGGGTGGAGATGCTCTTGCGCCATACGCGCAGGCGATTGACGGCGTGATCTGGGATTGGCTTCATGGGGGCGCGGCTCTGGCGGTGCACGTTGCGGAAAAAAGGGGGCAGATTGTAACGAGCCGTCCGCCGCGCAGCAAGGCCCCCCATCCGGGGCAAGCCGGGGTGCCACGCCTCTCTATACTTGGTCGTCAACCCATGCGCCCACGCATGGGACACAGGAGGAAGACGATGGCAGAACAAGATATGGCAAGAGAACATGCCCTGGCGGAAGGCTCTGCCTTCACCTGGCACGAGCTCTATGTTCCGGACGCCGAGGCCGGGATCCGCTTTTACACGGAAGTGCTCGGCTGGGAGAGCCAGACCATGGCCATGGAGGGAGGCAACTACCCCATGCTGGTCGTCAATGGCAGACCTGTAGCCGGGGTACAGACGACCCGTGACAATCCCGATATGGCCGGTGTTCCGCCGCACTGGGCAACCTACATAGCGGTGGATGACGTGGACGCCAGGGTGGCCAAGGTCAGCCAGCATGGAGGATCCGTGGTGGTGCCGGCCCTGAATATCCCGGAAGTCGGGCGCATGGCCCTGATTGCCGATCCACAAGGGGCGCATATCTGGCTGTTCACCCCTGATCCCATGTGATCTGGACAAGCTGCAAACAACAGAGGGGCCCGCGGGCCCCTCTGTTGTTTTCGGCAAACCGTCAGGCGGACTTGCGCAGGATCTGCTCGAGGTAGTGAGCGAAGCTGTGGCCGTGATGCTCCAGCAGTTTCGGGAACATGGAGATGGAGGTCATGCCGGGGAAGGTATTGATCTCGTTCAGCAGGATCTCGCCCTCTTCCGTCAGGAAGAAGTCGATGCGAGACAGGTGGGTCAGTTTCAGTTGACGGAACGCCTTGAGGGCATACTCGTGAATTGCATCGGCCTGCGCCTGGGTCAGGCCTTCGGCCTTGAGGCTGGTCGCCGTGTGGCTGGCGCTGCTGTACTTCTCTTCATAGGTGTAGAACTTGTCCTGCGGCACGCAGATCTCGCCAGGATAAGTGGCAATCAGCTCGTCACCGTACTGGTAGACAGCCACTTCCAGCTCGCGGGGCTTGACCGCTTTTTCGATCAACACCTGCTCGGAGTAACCGAAGGCATCCTTGATGCCCTCCAGCAGATCGGTTTCGTTGCTGGCGGAGTAGCAGCCCACGGAAGAGCCCTGGGAGGCGGCCTTGATGAAGACCTTGCCCCACTTGGCCAAGGCGGCTTTTGCCTCGGTCAGGGCGGCGTCGTTCTGTTCGGTCAGGAACAGATAGGGGGTGTTGGGAATGCCGATGGCGGAGAGCCACAGCTTGGTGCTGATCTTGTTGAAGCAGATCTTGCTCGCCTCGGCATCGCAACCGAGATAAGGCAGGCCCGCCAGCTCGAGGAAGGATTGCAGATCGCCGGTCTCACCCGGATAGCCGTGGATGCAGGGCACCACGTAGTCCACCGGACGGGCCACGCTGTCAAACGAGAGCAGCTTGTCCAGCCCCAGCTTGCACTCGCGGCCGTCGGCAGAGAGCCAGCGGTCGGCGAACATCTCGACCCGGGTCACTTCGACACCGGGCACCAAACCGAGTTGTTGCTCAAGGAAATTGGCGCTGCGCAGAGAGACTTCGTGTTCTGAGCCACCGCCGCCGCACAGCAGCAAGACATGCATGTTCTTCATTAGATGTGATCCCTTGGGAGAAGCGGCTTCGTCATGACAATGTGATAATCCAACTGCACTAAAAATGGACGAAGCCAGATACGAACATAAGTGCGAGCCAGTGTAGCAAGGGAAATCAAGCCTTGTCAGCTGATGGGGGCACCATCAGGCAGCCGCGGCCCGTAAAAATCCCCTCTTGTGTCAAAAACGGGACGAAAAGGGCTCAGCGCGGCGGATCCACGCGCCCCATGCCGTTGCCATTGACCCGAAACCAGCCGGCTATGCTGTAACGCTCACGATTGGCGGGCAGTACCTCGTGGGGGAACTCCTCCGACAGGAACAATACCAGCCGCCCTCCCTTGGGAGAGACATCCATCAAGAGCTGCTCGTCGTTGTCATAGACCCTGAGCACGCCACCCGCCTCAGGTTGCCAGTCGTTGTTGAGATAGAAGACAGAGGTGAGACGACGGTTGGAGCGACCAGCGAAAGCATCGCGATGGGTGGCATAGAAGTCCCCGCTGCGATAACGGGCAAAGTGGGCCTCGTAATCGAACAGCCCCAGCATCAGCATGCGGTTGGCGGCGAGGCGCAGGGACTCCATGCGACCGAGATAGTCCGCCACTGGCGCGCCAAGGGAAGGCTCCAGCCAGTGGATCTGATCACGGCGAATATCGGGATTGCCCTGATGCAGACTTTCCCGCCCAATCCCGGCCGGATGCCACGCATGGGGCAGACAGGCTTTGAGGGCATCCACCTCAACGGCGGTTAAAAAGTCATCCACAATCACCCATCCCCGGGTGTAAATGGCATCCATGACGGCTTGATAGTCCAAGATTGGCTCGCAATTAGTGGAGAGAGGGCGCTTTTTAGCGACTTCCTGGCCTGAGCACAAACCAGTTTGCTTCTCCTGAGAAGTCCCACCATCAATACGCTATCCCGCCACAGAAGGCGCCCTTTATCGTACCGGCCTCGCCGCCCTGTGATCTGGCTCGACAAAAGGATGCATGAGGGGAGGCAAACCCGGCACTTGCTGCTTGCCTCGGGATCCCGGGCCCGTTAACGTGCATAACCACTGCCCTGAATGGGCCCCATCCTCTCTGGAGTGCACCATGTCTCTGCCCGATCTTCCCCTGCAACGTCTCGATGGTACCGAGTTCTCTCTCACCGCCCTGCAAGGTCAGGTCATTCTGGTGGTCAACGTGGCCAGCCGCTGTGGTTTTACCCCCCAATACACGGGGCTGGAGGCACTCTATCAGCAGCTGGGACCCAAAGGGCTGGTGATCTTGGGCTTCCCCTGCGATCAGTTTGGCCATCAGGAGCCAGGGGATGCGGACGAAATCGCCCGCTTCTGCTCGCTGGATTATCCGGTCAGCTTCCCCATCATGGCCAAGTGCGAAGTCAACGGCGAGCACACCCACCCCTTCTATCGCTGGCTTAAACAGCAAAAACCCGGATTGCTGGGGCTGGAAAACGTCAAATGGAACTTCACCAAGTTCCTCATCAACCGCGACGGCGAGGTGGTGGAACGCTTCGCCCCCCAGACCAAGCCAGAGAGCCTGCTGGACGAGATAAACGCACTGCTCTGAGCCTAGCCAGCAGGTTGATGCGGGACCAGACTCACGCAGCGGCCCGGGCAAGTGACACGGCTGCTGCGTGCAGGCCGCACATCTGCTATATTACGCCCCCATTATCTTTTCTATGTCGTGGCTGGCTGCCCAGGTGGTCCGCTGCGTCTTATGTTGTGACAGGCCAGGCGTCAGCGCCTGTCTGTCACTCGTTGAGCCCAAGGCTCACCTCAGGAGTCTCTCTCGAACATGTCATTTAACGAACTGGGTCTGTCACCGCACATTCTGCGGGCCGTCAAGGAATTGGGTTACGAACAGCCAACCCCCATCCAGCAGCAAGCCATTCCGGCTGTGCTGGCAGGCCAGGATGTGCTGGGCAGCGCCCAGACAGGCACAGGTAAAACGGCCGGTTTCACCCTGCCCATGTTGCACCGTCTGATGGCCAACCATGGCCGTGGTGGCCGTCGTCAGGTACGCGCCCTGGTGCTGACCCCGACCCGTGAACTGGCCGCCCAGGTGGGCGAAAGCATCATCAAGTACGCCCATCACCTGCCGTTTCGCACCCTGATCGCCTACGGCGGCGTCAGCATCAAGCCCAACCTGGAGGCCATCAAGCTCGGCGTCGACATCCTGGTCGCGACCCCGGGCCGCCTGCTGGATCTGCTGACCCAGCGCGCCCTCACCCTGACCGAGCTGGAAGTGCTGGTGCTGGATGAGGCGGATCGCATGCTCGACATGGGCTTCATCACCGACATTCGCCGCATCATGAAGGCGCTGCCGGAAGAGCGGCAGACCCTGCTGTTCTCCGCCACCTTCTCCAACGAGATCAAGGAGCTGGCCGACGATCTGCTGAAGAGCCCGACCCTGATCGAGGTGAGCCCGAGCAACAGCACGGCCGAGCAGGTCAACCAGCGCATCATCAAGGTCGACCGCGAGCGCAAGCGCGAGCTGCTCTCCCACATGATCGGCCGCAACAACTGGCAACGGGTGCTGGTGTTCGTGCGCACCAAGCAGATCGCCGACCGTCTCGCCCACCAGATGGAAAAAGACGGCCTCAATACCGTCGCCATCCACGGTGACAAGAGCCAGGGTGCCCGCAACCGGGCGCTGGCGGATTTTCGGGAAGGCAAGGTACGGGTGCTGGTCGCCACCGACATCGCCGCCCGTGGTCTCGATATCGATCAGCTGCCCCATGTGATCAACTTCGAGCTGCCGCAGGTGGCCGAGGATTATATCCACCGCATCGGCCGTACCGGCCGTGCCGGTCGTGGCGGTGAAGCCATCTCCCTGGTCAGCCAGGATGAACAGGATCAACTCAAGGCCATCGAGTCCCTGATCGGCCTCAGCATACCGAGTGAGATCCTGGCCGGTTATGAGCCGAGCGGCAAACCGACTCGCCAGACCCTGCCGGGTAGCAAGCCGGTACAAAACCCGCCGCGGGATCGCGGCCATGCCAACGCCAAGCACAATGCCAAGGCGCCCGCCAAAGGCAGGGGCAAGCCCAAAGCCGATGGCAGCAAGCAACCAGCGTCGGCGCGCCAGAAGGATCGCGGTGGCGTAGACGCAGGGCTCACCCCGATGCGCCGCCTGCCCCGGGCCCAGCGCGACAGCTATCAGGACAACTCCAACGAGGAGTAAGGCCGGACATGAGCTGCCCGCACTGAAAAATAAAAAACCGCCGAAAGGCGGTTTTTTATTGGCAGGATAGATCACACCTTTTCGAAATCCGCCAGCACCATATGCAACAGCGGATAGGGTTTGCCCTGGCCATCCAGTGGCGAGCGCCCCGTCACGGCGAACCCCATGCGCTGGTAGAAGCCAAGCGCCTGCACATTCTGCTCGTTGACGTCCACCCTGGTTGCCCCTTGGCGGCTGATGGCATGGGCCACCAGCAGGCGTCCGATGCCACGGCCTCTTGCCTCGGGTGCGAGAAACAGCATCTCGATATTGCCATCGTGCACGCCGCAAAAACCGGTGATACCTGTGTCGTCCCTGGCACAGACCAGATCGACGGCCGCGAAATAGTGCTCCAGGATCAGCGGCTTGAGGACATCTATCTCCGCCTCTGGCAGAAAGTGGTGAGTGGCGCGTACCGAGGCTTCCCAGAGGCTGATCAGGGTCGGGTGATCCCGCGTCTTTGCTTGTTCAATCTTCATGACATGACTCTTGTTGTGTGGCGTGAACAGCCTTACCGGAGAGGCTCGGCTGTGCCTTTGGCATCCACTTGTTTGATGACGAATCCCTTCTCGATGCCGGCCTTGAAACCCAGCTTTTCATACAGGCGGTGGGCCGACTCACGTCCCTCCCCTGACAGCAGCATCACCTTGTAGCAATCCTGTTGCCAGGCGATGGCCAGCGCCTGTTCGAGCACTTGCTGGCTCAGCCCCTGGCGCCGAAACCGGGCCGCCGTGATCACGTGCTCTATGATGCCAAACGGCCTGCCACCGTTGGTGAGGGTGGGGATCACCCCCAACTGGCAGGTGGCGGCAAGCTGACCCTCCACCTCGGCGACGATAAGCCGCACATGGGATTGAGCCAGCAAGGCGGCAAGGGCCGCCTCGGCTTCAACCAGCTGCGGATCATGGGGCCTCAGCTCCCGATAAAGGGTCAGCAAACCCGCTACGTCTTGTTCATTGCACGTTCTGATCACCACCATGGGGATCCTCCTGATCTTGTTCCCGGCGCAGCGTCACCCCGGACCCTAAGCGGGCCTTGGTGCAAACATGATGATGGCCATGCCGAGCAGCGCCACCAGCGAACCCACCAGATCCCACAGCGTAGGTCTGATACCGTCCACCAGCCAGAGCCAGAGGATGGCGACAAAGATATAGACGCCACCATAGGCGGCATAGACACGGCCGGCAGCGGTCGGATGCAGTGAAAGCAGCCAGGCAAACAGCACCAGACTCAAACCCGCTGGCAGCAGCAACCAGACACTTCGGCCCTGTGTCAGCCAGAGATAGGGCAGATAACAGCCGACGATTTCGGCCACCGCCGTGATCAGAAACAGCCCGATCGTTTTGAGTTCTACCATGATGTGTCTCTATCGCCCTTGCTAAACAGGCTGAATGTTAAAATAAATCATCAGGTTATGTAAGCACAGCGAAAAAAGACGGGATGGAATGGCAAGAAGGCGAGCCTTCCCCCGCGAGCACGGGGGAAGGTGGTGGTATTAGCGGGTTTTGACCGCTTGCAGCAGGGCTGACACATCCGGCCCGAACTGACGGGTGCGAATGGCCTCGCGGATATCACTTTCGCTATAACGGCTGGCCGGATAGACCAGCACACAGGACGTATCGCCGGGCTTGAGGAAGTGGGTCTCGCCAAAGGGGGTATAACGGGTGGCGCCTATGCTGATGAGCGCATGGGACGGGTAGCCAGCCTGGGCCAGCAGCCCCTGAATATGCTCTGCCGGGCCCTCATCCTGCTGATGGTTGAACTTGTCGATGGCCCAGTCCAGCAGCTGTTGATGAAAATAGCTGTAATCAACGGCGGCGCTGTCTACCCCGTAAACGTGGAGCTCGCCATTGCGCTCCAGATAGCAGGCGATGCGATAGTCATCAAGCTCGCAACCCGCGGTAAAACCACTGAGTGGCAGCAGATTGGCTGCCAGCCCCTTGCTCTCTTCCCCCCAGTTTTTCTTCTCGCTGATCTTCTTGGCATTGGGACGACGAATGGAGCAGTCGTTATAGGCCCCAAAGGCGCGAGGATGGATGGCCACCACCTGGGTACCTGCGTACTCCAGCTCGCACCAGAGCGCGACTTCCGGTTCGATCTGCACCTTCTCGTCACCACTGACCGCCGCCTCTGGCAGCAAGATGGCCTTCTCGCTCAGGGGGAAGACGCCGAGCTGACCCGGGTGACCCGGCACATAGAAGGGAAACAGCGCCTTGGGCGCTGTGGTATCACGCACCACCACAGCCACGAAATCCGAGGCTTCTCCAGCTTGCTCCAGGTGGCCGGCAAAGTTGCCCGCCACCCCGAGTCCGATAAATTTGCTCTCTGCTGTCACTTGCATCTGATCACCTGCATCTTGCCAAAGCGGGGGTAGCTGGCCTATCAAGCGGAAGCAGCTACCGCGAAAGTGGCAAGGATTAAACCACAGGGGCCTGTTCCCGCCCAGTCCGGGCGCCCCATCCTGTGCGCCAGCGCGAACTTTTTGGCGCCCATTGGTGACTCTCTAACCAGGGACTCACCACCTGTTAACACCCGTTTTTCATTCCCTCTCTTGCTGACAGAGTGGCGGCCAGCCAGATCACTGACAAAGGCAATACGCCGATCAGCCACGCCTGCAGAAAAGCGCTCTACTGGAAAATCACAAAGCGCAAACGAACCCGACGGGAAACAGAGCGTTTCCATCTCCAGCAAGGCTGACCCCTTGGGCCACCCCCTCAACTTTGGTAGGCTGCCACCCAGCAAACGCCAGCAGCTTACAAGGACAGCCTCAATGTCACAGGATCATTTTCAGGGCCGCTATGAAGTCGAATTCAAATATCGACTGGATGACAGACCCGCCTTCATCTCCACGCTCAAGACGCTGGATCCGGAAGTCATGCTGGAAAACAATCTGGAACAGGACAGCTACTTCGACACACCGGAACCTACCCTGGCCACAGAGGGCAAGAGCCTGGTGATCCGTACCATGCAGCCTTCCGGCATAAAGCTCTGGATCGTCAAGGGGCCCGAGCGGGATCGCTGCGAGGCGGTCAATATCACGGACGCCGACAAGGCTGCGAGCATGCTGCAGACCCTGGGTTATCAGCAGGTGCTGGCCATCAGCAAGCGGCGCAGCATCTACTTTGTTGGCCCCTTCCACGTCACGCTGGATCACTTGGACGGGCTCGGCGACTTTGCCGAGCTGGCCATCATGACCGATGACGAAGATCGGTTGGAGGAATATAGAGCCGAGTTGGAGCATCTGGCGATAAAGCTGGGCTTGAAGCAGCGAGAATATCGATCCTATAAGGAGTTATGTGAGCTTAATCAATAAGTTATATTTTTAACTTTGGTATAAAAATCACGCTTTATCTAAACATCAAAAAACAACTGATTAAACAAAGGAATGTATTTTGAAACCCTATCTCGGTGCCCTTTTTTCCTTGCTTGCTGTCGGCTGCAGCTCGACCTATCAACAAGCCGATGTACAAACGATGACCAATAAACTCGATGCCAGTCAGGGGGTACTCATTTCGCAACCCCAAGATGGGTCATATGAAACTACGCAGTATCAGAATTCGGGGCAAATGACGGCCCTGGCAATCTATGCGGCATTTTCCAAGAAGGCTCACAGAGTCGAGATCACGACCAGTTGTCATGGAGATCCTTGCCTGACCAACATTGAGCCGACTCAGTTCAGATATTATGTGAAACCCGTCATTCTACATTGGGAGGAACGGGCAACAGAATGGTCTGGAAAACCGGATGTAATTGAAATTCAGGTAGTTATCTACGATACCTTGAGCAAAAAGAGCATAGCCAACAGCTCATTTAAGGGAAAAAGCAAATGGGCTACATTTGGTGGTGATCATCCACAAGATCTGCTGCCGGAACCGACTGAAAAATACGTGAATACTCTCTACTGACCATTTGAACCACCGGGACACAATCATGATCGACAAACTCGCCTGGCTGACCTTCAAGGATCAGCAACTGCTCTGCGCCCGTTCCCACGGCAAGGCCATCTACTACATTCCCGGCGGCAAACGCGAGGCGGGAGAGAGCGATGAAGCGGCGCTGATGCGAGAAATCGAGGAGGAGCTGAGCGTGCCCCTGCAAGCCGACACCTTGCGCCTTGCCTGCGAATTCAGCGCCCAGGCCGATGGCAAGCCTGAAGGCGTGCAGGTCCGATTGCGCTGTTACACCGGCGAGGCCAGCGGTACACCTGTTGCCTCGGCCGAGATCGCCGAACTGCGCTGGCTCGATAGCCGCCACCTCGAACAGATCTCCCCCGTTTCCCGCCTGCTGTTCGCCTGGCTGGCAGAGCAAAACCTTATTCGCTAAGACGTGCGGCTGATGAACCTGTTGTGGGGCTGATGGACAAGCGTGATCCTGCGCACTCTGCAGAGGCGACCGACTTGAAATCGGCATCAGAAAAGGCGAGTCTAACCAGTCATGCTGATGACACTGGATTGTATCTGTGCATTCAGCCGCAGCGGGCAAGACCCGCTGTCGCGACCACGTTTGACAAGGAATCTCGATGGACATAGTTGAGGTTGATACCACCCTGGGCATCAAGCCTGCGCTCATCACCCTGCTGCAAGACAGCGTGGTCAATGGCGCCTCGGTGGGATTTTTGCCGCCACTGACAGAAGATCAGGGACTGGGATACTGGCAAGGGATCGAGACTGAGCTGGCAGCAGGCAGGCGTCGGCTTTGGGTTGCCTTCGAGCAGCACCACCTGGTCGGGGCCCTGCAACTGGCGCTTTGCACCAAGGCAAATGGCCGCCACCGGGCCGAGGTAGAAAAACTGATGGTGCACAGCCACGCCCGTGGCAAGGGCGTCGGCCGCGCCCTGATGGCCGCCATGGAGCAAGGCGCCCGGGATAAGGGACGCACCCTGCTGGTGCTTGATACCCGGGTCGGCGACGTGGCATCCAGCCTCTATCGCCAGCTCGGTTATCAGGAAGTTGGCCAGATCCCGGACTTTGCCCGCAATGCCGACGGTACCCTGGCCGCCACCCTCTTCTTCTACAAGCAGCTCTGATGAATGCCCTCCGGGAAAGCAAGGCGCCCACTCTTTCCCCGGAGGGCGCATTGTGCTGCGGCGTGGCGCGCTTGTTCAAGCAGGGCACGCCCCTTTGCAAAAACAATCAAAAGCGCCAGCTGATTAATTTTGACAAGGAGCCTGCGCCATTACCCCTTCACCTGATGGCGAGCTAGGCGTATGGTGTGGCAGGAAGACCCGTTTGCATACCTAACGGGTGTCACTCACTGCCTTGAGGAATCCTGCATGCCTATTCTGCCTCGTACCGTCACCTCCCCCAAAAAGTTCATCATAGGTCACGACCTTCTGCCTCAACTCCATGATCATGTGAAAGATTTTGGCGACAACGCCCTGCTCGTCAGCGATGAGTTCATCCTGGAGCGGGTGCGCGAAGAGGCGCTGGCCGGTCTGCTGCAAGCAGGCTTGAAAGGACGGGTCGAGAAGTTCAACTACGAATGCACCGATATCGAGATCCGTCGCCTCTGCGATCTCGCCGAACAGCAGGGCGCCAACGTGATCGTCGGTATCGGCGGCGGCAAGACCCTGGATGTGGCCAAGGCGGTTGCCTTCTACCTGCGCCGTCCCGTTGTGCTGTTCCCCACCATTGCCTCCACCGATGCGCCCTGTACCGCGCTGGCGGTGATTTACAATCAGGCGGGCGAGTTCGAGCGCTACCTGTTCCTCCCCCAGAACCCGGACGTGGTGATCGCCGATACCGCCATCATAGCGGCGGCTCCTGCCCGCTTCTTCGCCGCTGGCGTGGGGGATGCCCTGGCCACCTATTTCGAGGCCCGCGCCTGCTATCGAGCCGATGGCATCAACCTGGTGGGCAAGCGCCCCTCCCGTACCGGACTTGGCCTGGCAAAACTCTGCTATGAGCTGCTGGGGGAAAACATAGAAATGGCGATGGATGCCATTCACCATCATGTCACCACACCGGCGCTCGAGCAGATCATTGAAGCCACCATCTACCTGAGCGGCGTCGGCGCCGAGGCAGGTGGTCTGGCGGCAGCCCATGCAGTCAACAACGGCATGTCGGTGGTACCTGACTTGCACCGGGCACAGCACGGGGAGAAGGTGGTATTCGGTCTGCTGACCCAGCTGGTGCTGGAGCGCTCGCCCCAGACCGAGGTCGATGAGGTGATGCGCATCATCCAGGTTGCCGGTCTGCCCATGACCTTGCAGGAGATGGGGCTGACCCGTTTCATCGAGAGCGAGTGGCGCAAGGTGGCAGCGCTTGCCTGCGATCCCCTCGACACCATGGTCAATATGCCGATGGCCGTGAGCGAGCAGGATGTTTACAACGCCATGATAGCGGCCAACGCCATGGCCGAGCGCTATCGGGCCCGTTATCCGCGGGATTGATCCGGGATAAAACTCCTTGATGATCGACAACGAACAAGGCCAGCCTGACGGCTGGCCTTGTTCGTTGTGGCCTGAACTGCTGAAATGGCGCTTCCCCCGTCAAGACAAGGAGTCATCATGATATTGGAAGTCGCCCATCTGCAGATTATCCCGGGTCAGGCCGCCGCCTTCGAACAGGCTTTTGGGCAAGCCCAGACCATCATCAGTGCCATGCCAGGGTACGCCGGGCACCAGTTGCAGCGCTCGCTGACCGATCCTCACCGTTATCTGTTGCTGGTCAGCTGGCAGCGGCTCGAAGATCACACCCAGGGCTTTCGCGGCTCCGCTCAGTACCAGCAATGGAAAGCACTGCTGCACCACTTCTACGACCCCTTCCCCACAGTGGAACACTATCAGGCAGTGGAACACTGTCAGACAGTCGCGCTGGGAGTGAACACGGCAGCCCTGCCTACCGTGTGATCATGGGCTCGCAAACCGGGATGATCAGGCCAACCGCTCGGCGCGCACCTTGATCACTGGCTCGGCAAACGCATCCTGAGCTGAAATCAGTTGCAGTTCGTAAGCCTCTGCCTGCCAGGTGTGCAGCATCACTGTGTCCACCGCCGCATTGGTTCGCTCAAAGGCAGTCACGGCATCGTAGCCGGTCTGCAGATTGGCCAGCATCAGAGCACTGATAAGATCCCCTACCCCCACAGGTTGGCGGGCAAACGCGTAGAGCGGACGGGCGATCAGATAGTCGCCCTCGGGGGTGGCCAGCAGCATCTCGAAACGACCCGACTCCTGTGCGGCACGCCCCAGATGCTTGACCAGTACCATCTTGACCCCCTTGGCCAGCAGCTGATGGGCAGCCACCCGGGTCTGGGCCAGATCCGCCAGGTGGGTGTCACACAGTGTCTCCAGCTCCAGCAAGTTGGGAGCCATGATGTCGGCCACCGGCAACGCCTGCTCGGTGAGAAAACGGGTGACACCGGGGGCGACTATGCACCCCTTCTCCGGATGCCCCATGACGGGATCGCAGAAATAGATCGCATTGGGATTGGCGGCCTTGACCGCGGCCACCACCGCCAGGATCTCGTCCCCCTGCTCGGCCGAGCCGAGATAACCGCTCAACACGGCGTCACACTGGCCCAGCACCTCGATATCACTCAACCCCTTTACCAGGGCGCTGATGTGACCGGCAGGCATCGCCATCCCCTGCCAGCCCGCCGCGTACTGGGTGTGGTTGGAGAATTGCACCGTGTTGACGGGCCACACCTCCATGCCGAGACGGCGCATGGGAAACACGGCGGCGCTGTTACCGGCACAGCCAAACACCACGTGGGACTGGATAGAGAGAATGCGTTTCATCGACATCACCGCAGAGAAGATCAGGGAAAGGCGCAATATATCGGATGAGGAGATTGCACTTCTACTTTTGTGCGGCACAAACCGCTATTTAGCCCCGAAAATCACCATCAAACGATGAATTTGTCATCACAATCCCACCCCATGCCCTGTTAGTGCCATTTTTGCCCTGCCAGACCAGGGGCGGTTCCCTCTGGCTTGACCGAGTTTCACAGGGTGATCCCATGATTTTGTTTGATGGCATATGAGAGCAATAAGTCAGCATCGGATCTGGTTGCGTGATGGCACTGAGGAAAGCAAAGAAAAACCCGGGTGCCCTGTATAACACCCTGCAGAAAAGAAGCAGAACAAGGCCGAGAGGTCAGTATCCGGCCCTGCTTTCAAGGGCGCGCGAAGTGATAGACCCAGCCTTCATCCAGTACCATGTCGGCGGGCGCTTGTATCAGGGGTGGCAGCAGATACACAGTCCCCTTGGCGGCGTATTGCAGCGCCATCAGGGCGCAGATGGCAGCGTCATAGCGATCCGTGCCCGTCGCCAATTCTGCAGGCAGATGGGGTTGCAGCTCGGCCCTGACCGCGGATGCCTTGCCACCCACTTTGGCCAAAGCGGGATAGACCTCCAGCACGGCGCGATCGGCCTGAGACTGCAGCTTGGGTACGAGTTGCAGATCCCCCAGCCGGGGCAGCATGGAGAGCGCCAGCGTGGCGTTGTTGCCGAGCCGGTCGAAGGTCGCGGAGAGGGGCTTCTTGCCATATTGCCGGTGCAGCCAGCGCTCGCAATCGCGATAGGCATAAGGGTTGTCAATTTCGCGCTGGGGCACAGCGCACTCGGTCGCCCTCCCCGCCAGCAGATCGCCCAGGGCACGTGGAAAGGCGAGCGGCGCATCGATACCCAGTGCCAGCTGCGGGCAAGCCAGCACCTGCATCAGATTCATCTCATCTTGCAGCGCCGGGCGCAGCAGGGCATCCAGATCCGGCGCCACCCGCGAGCTCAACCGGAACAGGGGCGACACCCCAAACCAGTGCAGGCACTGCTCGCGCGCCTGCCAGCCCACCACGGCCACCGCCTGGGCATTGCCCTGCCAGCCTCTCACATCCCAGCCGATGCCGATGGCGTCCATGTGTTCCATTGTCATGCCCGTGTCACCTCTGCGCGCTATCAATGGAGCACAGGGTAATGGCTGCGGCCCCTAAAGCAAGGCCGGGAGCCGGCCTTAGAAAGATTTCTTGAAATTGATCAGCGGCAGTATGGGGAAAATACCGTTCTCGGCGTAGTTGGCCAGACCGATCTGCAGCCCGTCCAGATGCTTGGTGGCATTGATGAAACCCAACTGGAAGGTGGTGCGTTCGGCATAGTTGACGAAGCCCACGTTGGCCAGAGCATTGCCCTTGGCGATGTTGACGGCGCCCCAGTTCAGGCCCTGCACATTGTTGGTCAGATTGACGAAGCCAAGGTTTACCCCCTTGTCCTGTCCCTCGTGCCAGTTGACGGCATTGATGGCCACACCGTTGAACTGATGGCGCACCCGTCCGGCGCCGAGGAAGACGCCAAGCTGCAGACCGCTGAACTGATCCACATCGGAGAGGGCCAAGATGGGCAGATCTATCCCTTTCACCTGACCGGTGTGGCCATAGAGAAAGGAGGCTCTGGCGCCTTCAACCTGATGAGAGGCAGGCAGATTGACACCGGGCAGCGAGACCTGAATCGGGGTGCTGGCATGGGAGACACCGCTCAGGGCTAAAGAACCACAGGCAAGCAAGAGGTGGGCAGGTTTCATCGGGGCTTTCCTTGACGGTCAGAGAGTGGCGCCAGCCTATCAGTACTGGCAGGAAGGAACGAGACCGGGCAGGCGTGGCTGCGTCATTCCCCGTCTGAATTCACTCGGTCACCTGGCCAGACCAGAATCAAAATTTAAGCAAAAATTAACATTTATATTATTTACATCAAGCCTCATTTGGTAACACAATGCTCAAACGTGCGTTTGAACAGAGCAAACGACACGCAACGACTTCAGGATGTAGTCGAACGGATGTAACCAAAGAATGGGCCTGTCGGCCTTTTGCAATACCCTGCTGTCAACCACGGAGACGCGCGATGAATATGGACGTAATCAAGACCTTTACCGAGCAGATGCAAGGCTTTGCTGCCCCCCTCACCCGTTACAACCAGCTGCTGGCCAGCAATATTGAACAACTGACCCGGTTGCAGCTGGCTTCCGCCAATGCCTATGCCGAACTGGGATTGAGCCAGTTGCAGGCGGTTGGCAAGGTGCAGGATGCCCAGAGCTTGGCGGCCCTCGGCACTGTGCAGCTGGAAACCGCCAGCCAGCTATCCCGCCAGATGCTGGATGACATCCAGAAGCTCAATGCGCTGGGTCTGCAGTTCAAGGAAGAGCTGGATACCCTGGCGGCCGACGGCATCAAAAAGAGCACGGGCAAGGCCTGATATCCCCCTGGCTGCCCGATGCGGGCAGCCACATCTCCCCATGACCCGACACGACAGGCTCGCCCTGTCACGGGTGTGGGTGAAGGAGAGAACATGAGCCAATCATCTTACGGCCCGCTGTTCGAGGCCCTGGCCCACTATAACGACAAGTTGCTGGACATGGCCAAGGCACAGACGGAGCGCACGGCGCAGGCGCTGTTGCAGACCAATCTGGACGATCTGGGCCAGGTACTGGAACAGGGCACTCAGCAACCCTGGCAACTGATCAATGCCCAGATGAACTGGTGGCAGGATCAGCTCAAGCTGATGCAGCACACCCTGCTCAAAAGCGCAGGCCAGGAGAGCGAGCCGGTGATCACACCCGAGCGCAGCGATCGCCGCTTCAAGGACGACGCTTGGCGTGACCAGCCCCTTTATGACTACCTCAAGCAATCCTATCTGCTGACCGCCAGGCACCTGCTGGCCTCGGTAGATGCGCTGGAAGGGGTGCCCCAGAAGAGCCGGGAACGACTGCGCTTTTTTACCCGCCAATACCTCAATGCCATGGCGCCCAGCAACTTTCTGGCCACCAACCCCGAGCTGCTCAGGCTCACCCTGGAATCCGACGGCCAGAATCTGGTGCGCGGACTGGCCCTGCTGGCCGAGGATCTGGAGCGCAGCGCCGATCAGCTCAACATCCGCCTGACCGACGAGTCCGCCTTCGAACTGGGGCGGGATCTGGCCTTGACGCCGGGCCGAGTGGTGCAACGCACCGAGCTCTACGAGCTTATCCAGTACAGCCCGACCACGGAAACCGTGGCCAGGACACCGGTGCTGATAGTGCCGCCCTTCATCAACAAGTACTACATCATGGACATGCGGCCCCAGAACTCTCTGGTCGCCTGGCTGGTCGCCCAGGGCCAGACGGTATTCATGATCTCCTGGCGCAACCCGGGGGTGGAGCAGGCCAATATCGATCTCGACGACTACGTGGTCGATGGGGTGATCGCCGCGCTGGACGGCGTGGAAGCAGCCACCGGCGAGCGTGAGGTGCACGGCATCGGTTACTGCATCGGCGGTACCGCCCTGTCGCTCGCCATGGGCTGGCTGGCGGCGCGGCGCCAGAAACAGCGGGTGCGCTCCGCCACCCTGTTCACCACACTGCTCGATTTCTCCCAGCCGGGGGAGCTTGGCATCTTCATCCACGAGCCCATCATAGCGGCGCTGGAGGCCCAGAATGAGGCCAAGGGCATCATGGATGGACGCCAGCTGGCGGTCTCCTTCAGCCTGCTGCGGGAAAACAGCCTCTACTGGAATTACTACATCGACAGCTACCTCAAGGGCCAGAGCCCGGTGGCGTTCGATCTCCTTCACTGGAACAGCGATAGCACCAACGTGGCGGGCAAGACCCACAACAGTCTGCTGCGCCGTCTCTATCTGGAGAACCAGCTGGTGAAGGGGGAACTCAAGATCCGCCACACCCGCATCGACCTGGCCAAGGTGAAGACCCCTGTGCTGCTGGTCTCGGCCATGGACGATCACATCGCCCTCTGGCAGGGCACCTGGCAGGGCATGAAGCTGTTTGGCGGCGAGCAGCGCTTCATCCTGGCCGAATCGGGCCACATTGCCGGCATCATCAACCCGCCTGCGGCCAACAAGTACGGCTTCTGGCACAGCGATGCGAGCAGTGACACCCCGGACGCCTGGCTTGAGCAGGCAACCCATCAAAGCGGCTCCTGGTGGCCCGAGATGGCAGCCTTCATCAAGGGGCGTGAAGAGGAGGCCACGTCCGTACCCGCCCGCATCCCGAGCGAGGGACTGGAGGCGGCCCCCGGCGGTTATGTCAAGGTGCGGCTCAACCCTGTCTTTGCCAACACCCCGGAGGAGGAGCCCGCATGAACACACTCCCCCTTGAAATCGGGCAAAAAGCCAGCCTGACCAAACGGTTCGGCGCGGCCGAAGTCGCGGCCTTCGCCGGCTTGTCGGAGGATTTCAATCCCTTGCACCTGGACTCGGCTTTTGCCGCTACCACGCCATTCGAGCGTCCCATAGTGCACGGCATGCTGCTGGCCAGCCTCTTCTCCGGGCTGCTGGGCCAGCAGTTGCCAGGCAAGGGCGCCGTCTATCTGGGGCAGAGCCTCTCCTTCAAGCAGCCGGTGTTTGTGGGAGATGAGGTGACGGCCGAGGTGGAGATCATCGCCATGCGCAGTGACAAGCCCATCATCACCCTGGCCACCCGCATCCTTGCCGCTGGCGGCGCCCTCGCCGTGACCGGAGAAGCCGTGGTGAAGGTGGGCTGACATCAATACTTGCACTCCCTGAGTCAGCCCGGCACCCGCTGGGCTGACGCTTGTCGTTCACATTGTCACGCTGCTTTTATGATGCCTTCTCTACCCCGCCCTTTCATTGCTGGCCTGAACTGCCTAAAATACTCGCCCTGCTGTTTCAGCCATTCATCCATCTAGAGGATTTCCCATGGAGACGTTTCTGCTCGAAGGCCACCCCTTCGTTGCCTTGTGTGACCTTATCAAGCATCAGGGTTGGGCCGATTGTGGCGGCGCGGCCAAGGCGCTCGTCGCCGACGGTCTGGTGGAAGTGGACGGTCAGGTCGAGACCCGCAAACGCTGCAAGATAGTGGCCGAGCAAGTGGTCAACTTCAACGGCATGAAAGTCGTGGTAAAAGAGGGCGTGAGCCCTGAGATCCTCTGATCCCCGCAAGCACTACCAGAAGATCAGAAAAGTGACCTAGTCAGTGGCTGGCATCCGCGACATGACAGTCGTGATGCAAGCGGAACCGAGCCAGAATACCGGCCGCTTCCCTCCTGCCAGGAGGTGCAAGTGAGCCGGTTGCTGACTAGCTGGCCTTGATCGACAAGGTCAGCACAAAGCGCGCCATCGCCTCATCCCCATTCAGTGACGGGCAAGTCGCCACCACCTGGATGGGACGATTGACTCTCTGCCCCGTCGCCAATGATTCGTCGATCATGGCATCTATCTCTTCCCCGGCGGCGCAATCAAACTGCACATCCGCCTCGGGCCGCTTCAGAAACTCCCCCTGTACATCTTTAAAAGCAAAATGTACCTTCTTGCCTCTCGTCCGTCCCTTCTCCATTACCAGCAATCCCCCCACCAGATCGGCACCGGTCGCCAGGGCGCCGAAATACATGCTGCCCAGATGGTTGCGAGTACGCCAGCCAAGGGGAATGCGAATGCGCAGTGCCTTGGCATCCATTTGTTCGATCACGGGGGCACAAAAGCCGATAACGGGAATGTAGCGCCAGGCAAACAGCCGGAGCGCCAGATTGGCTTTGAAACGTTGCAGGTCCATATGCAAACTGATCCGATGAGTTAATGTAAACAGCATGTTGCCACGCAACCACCCTGCTCTACAAGGTTGCCGATCACGCTTCTGCTGCTTGTCGGTGAACACAAAAAAAGAGGGAACCCTCGGGCTCCCTCTCTTTTTTACAACGGGCCTTGCGATCAGGCCCGTTTCTCTTCCAGCCAGGCCCCCTGACTCTGCATCTCGAACAGCTGGGCGTAGTGTCCTCCCTGCGTCATCAGCTCACCGTGGGTGCCCCGCTCATTTACCTGACCGCGGGAAAGCAGCAGGATCTCGTCGGCATCGACTATGGTCGAGAGCCGGTGAGCGATGGCGATGGTGGTGCGGCCACGGCGGGCTGCTGCCAGCGCCGTGGAGAGCGCCAGCTCGGTCTGGGAATCCACGCTGGCGGTGGCTTCATCCAGGATGAGGATGCGCGGATCCCCCACCAGGGCGCGGGCGAAGGAGAGCAACTGCCGCTGACCGGCGGAGAGGTTCTTGCCCCCCTCCTCCATCAGGGTACCCAGCCCATCCGGCAGACTCAGCACGAAGTCTGCCAGTTGTACCTCGGTCAATGCCTGCCAGAGCCGTGCCTCATCGATGCCGTCACGGCCGAGCCGCAGGTTTTCCGCCAAAGTTCCAACGAAGATAAAGGGATCCTGCTGCACCAGACCTATGCTGCGGCGCACCGCCGCCAGCGACAGTTCAGCCATGGGATGATCATCGAAGCGGATGGTGCCCTGATCCACCGGATAAAACCCCATCAACAGGCTGATAATGGTGGACTTGCCACTGCCGGTGTGACCCACCAGCGCCAGCATCTGGCCAGGGCGAGCGGCAAAGCTCACCTCCCGCAACACCTGCTGCTGGCCATCGTAGGAGAAGCTCACCTTGTCGAAGCTGACCCGCCCCTGCAACGCAGGACTCTCGCCTTGCGTGCTCTCACAGGACTCGTCGAGCAGAGCAAATACCCGCTCCCCGGCTACCATGGCCTGCTGCAGCTGGTTGAGCTGGTTGGTCATCTCGATGAGCGGCTCTATCATCCGCCCCAGATAGCTGATGAAGGCGTAGAGCACCCCCACCTGGATGGCGCCACCCGCACTCAAGCCCTCGCGGGCAAACAGAGCCAGCAGGCCTATCAGCACCATCATGTAGAACAAATCAATGAGGGGGCGCAGCAGAATGCCGTTGATCTTGAGGCTCTTGAGGCGCGCCGACCAGTGCTGCTGGTTCACCTCGGCAAAGGCGTTGGCGAAGTGGCGCTCCTGTACCATGGCCTGAATGACCGGCATTCCCTGCAGCGACTCATTGAGGCGGCTGTTGATATCGGACAGCAGGCTGCGGGTCGCCCGTACCACGGGCACGCTCAATTTCTGGTACAGCCACATCACAGCCGCCACTGCCGGCAGCAAGCAGGCGCACACCAGCATCAACCGCACATCCAGCAGGGCCATGGAGATAAGGATGCCGCACAGCAGCACCACTTTTTGTACCAGCAGACCGATCACCTGCACATAGAGGTTCATGATCGCCTCTGTGTCGTTGGTGATGCGGGAAATAAGCGAGCCGGAGCGATGTTGGTCAAAGTAGCGGGCCGGCAGCCGGATGGCGGTGGCAAACACTTGCTCGCGCAAGGTCTGCACCACAGCCTGGGCGATGCGGTTGAAACGCAGGGATTGCAGATAGAAACCCGCCGCCGAGAGCACTTGCAAGCCAAGATACCCAGCCGCGATGGCAGCAATGGGAGGCCACACCAGCTGGCGTGGCGCCAGATAGTCATCGATAAAGAGCTTGATGAGCAGAGGGCCGGCCACTTCGGCGCCGGTGGCCAGCAGCAGGCAGATCCCCGCCTGAATCAGCCAGCGAGGATAACGGGCGCAATAAGCGAGCAGGCGTTTGATCGTTGGATTCACAGCGTCTCCCCACATCTTGTTTCAGACGCGAGTAACGGGCGCAACCAGGCAGTCAGTCGCCATTCAATGATCGGGTTCACAAACTCTCCTCTACATCTTGTTCCAGTCGCTGGTAACGAACCATGTCTGCATACCAGCCGTTGTGGGCCATCAGGGTGCCATGGCGGCCCCGCTCGCTGATGTGGCCCTGCTCCAGCACCAGGATCTCGTCGGCCTGCTCCACTGCAGTCATGCGATGACTGACCAGGATCAGCGTGCGTCTATGGGCCTTGAGCGCTTGCAGTATCTGCTGCTCGGTATGGGCATCCACCGCCGACAAGGCATCATCCAGCACCAGGATTGGCGCCGCCAACAGCAGGGCGCGGGCAATAGAAAGTCGCTGTTTCTGACCACCAGAGAGGGTCACTCCCTTCTCCCCCACGTCGGTCTCATAGCCCTTGGGGAAGCGGCAGATGTCATCGTGCACACAGGCGATGCGCGCCACCCGCTCTATCTCCTCCTGGCTGGCATCGGGCCGGCCAAGGGCGATGTTGGCCGCTATGGTGGTGGAGAACAAAAACGGCTCCTGGGGCACATAGGCAAACTGGCCGCGCAGATCGCCAAGGGCCAGCTGCGCTATGGGCACTGCGCCCATGGTGAGCTCACCAGACGTGGGATTGGCAAGGCGCATCAACAGCTTGAGCAGCGAGCTCTTGCCAGCCCCGGTGCGCCCGACGATCCCCAGCATGCCGCCTCTGTGGAGGGTGAAGTCGATATTGCGCAGCAAGGTGCGCTGCTCCAGCTGATAGCTCACCCCCTTGGCCTGGAGCGGGAAGGGAGAGACAAACATCGCCTGCTCCGTCGGCTCTTCGATGTCGCTGCGCTCGGCCAGCATGCTCTCGATGCGTGAATAGGCGGCGCTGCCCCGCTCTATGATGTTGAACAGCCAGGCGATGGCAAACATGGGCCAGATGAGCTGACCCAGATACATGGTGAAACTGGTGAGCTCCCCCAGCGTCAGCTCGTCACGCACCACCAGCACGCTGCCACCGGCAACGGCGAGAAAGTAGGAACAACCGATACAGAGGTAAATGACAGGATCGAACTTGGCATCGATGCGGGCCACCGCCATGTTGCACGCCCCCGCCTGTCGGGTCAGTTCGGCAAAGCCCTTGTCTTCCAGGGATTCAACCGCATAAGACTTGAGCACCCGCACGCCAGAGAGCGCCTCCTGGGTCTTGTTGTTGAGACGGGAGAAGGCTCCCTGCGCCGCCTTGAACTCCTTGTAGATCTGGGTACCGAAGCGGTTCATGAAGAATGCCATCACAGGCAGGGGCAGCAGGGAGAGCAGGGTCAGCTGCCAGGAGTACTGGCTGCACATGATGGAGAGCACCAGCACCCCGACTATGATGGAGTCCACCAGGGTCAATACCCCTTCCCCGGCTGTCATCTCCACCGCCTGGATATCGTTGGTGGCGTGAGCCATCAGATCGCCGGTGCGGTGGCGCCGGTAAAAATCGGGGCTCATGCGGGTGAAGTGGCTGAACAGTCGGTTACGCAGCACATAGGCAAGCCGGTAGGAGGCACCAAACAACATGACCCGCCATACGTAGCGCAGCAGATAAATGAGCAGACCGAGCACAAACAGCCCCGCCAGATAGCCCATCAGGGTGTCGTTGTCGAGAGAACCTTTGGCGATGCCATCCACCACCCAACCCACCACTTTGGGCGGGATCACGGTCAACAGTGCCACCATCATCAGCAAAGAGATGGCGATCAGATAACGCCGCCACTGCTCCTTGAAGAACCAGCCCAGCCTTGAGAATACACTCACGTAGATGTCCTTTGTCGCGGCCAGCCCAAGGCTGCCGCCCGTCACGGGGAAACGTAATGCAATCGCCCCCAGAAGGGGGCGATACGAGAGGGTCATGATAGCCTGAAGTGGCTGGCTTGAGAATTATTGCTATTTGTCTCCCTACAATAAGCGATCATCTCGCTGCCCCACGAGGCTGTATGGTGATTCATGCTGCTCTCCGGTCAGCAGAAAGTGAGACACCTCCTCCCGGGTCTGGCTGAATACCTGCTGCAACTGCTCCAGGTCCGGCTCGGTCAACTCCTCTTGCTGGCGCAGTCGCCACTCCAAATCACCGGCCATGATCTGCAGGCGAGCAGCGGATATATTGGCCGACACCCCCTTCAGGGTATGCAACAGACGACAGGCCACTTCGGGTTGCTGGCGACGCAGGGCGGAGCGGATCTCCCACAGATCATCCTTGTGCTCGGACATAAACAGCTTGAACAGGATCTGCAGCGCCTCCTTGTCTTGCTCCAGCCGTTTGAGGGCATCTTCCAGATCCAGTACTCCCATCAGATCAGGGGGTTTCACCTCCAACGGGATCCGGCGCTCGCCGCTGGCGCTCTTCACCCACTGCAACAGGTTGTTGTAGAGATCCAGCTTGCTGACCGGCTTGGTGACATACCCGTTCATACCGACACCGAGGCAACGCTCCCTGTCACCGGGCATGGCGCTGGCCGTCAGCGCTATGATGGGCACGTCATGCTTGTCGACCATTTTGCGGATCTGGCGAGTCGCATCCAACCCATCGAGTACCGGCATCTGTAAATCCATCAGGATGACGTCAAAAGGCTGCTCGGCTACCCGTTCGACCGCCTCGCGCCCGTTACCTACCACGGTCACCACGGCATCGATCCGGCGCAGATACTCGATGATGAGTTGCTGGTTGACTCTATTGTCCTCCGCCAGCAAGACCCGGACACCTTGCAGCAGCTCACGAAAGTGCTGCTGATCTCCCTGGGCTTCTGCCTGGCGGACTTGATGATCATGGGAGCTGCCATTGAGCAACTCATCCACCTTGGCCAGCAGGGAATTCTCGGTCATGGGCTTGGGCAGAAAGTGGGTCAGGCCCATGCTCTCCATCCGCCCGTGCAGCCCCTCCTTGGCCCAGGCACTGGTCATCAGGATTGGCAGTCGCCGCCACTGGCTGTGCTGGTACATTTCGAGGGCCAGATCCAGGCCATCCTCCTGTCCCATGCGCCAGTCCAGAATGGCCAGCCGGATATTCTGCCCCTCTTCCCGCAGCACCTGACGCGCCCGGGAGAGGCTGTTGACGGCCACGACCCGGACACCGGCACGGCCGAGAATATCCTTGGCCAGGTCCAGCACCAGTTCATTGTCATCCATCACCAGAATGAGCGGCTGATGCTCGAAAAAGACCCGGCGGCCCGATACCCCGTACACCGCCTTGGTCATGGGGATCTCGAACTGGAACACAGAGCCGGACCCCGGCTTGCTCTGCACAGTGATCTGCCCGCCCATCAGTTCGACCAGACGCTGGGAGATATTGAGGCCAAGACCTGATCCACCATATTTGCGGGTGTTACCCGCCTCCAGCTGGGTGAAAGGCTGGAACAGCTGGTCCTGCTTATCCTCGGCGATGCCAATCCCGGTATCCCGCACGCTGAAACGCACCCGCATGGGATGCTGGTTGACCAAGGTGATGACCACTTCCACCTCGCCCCGCTCGGTAAACTTGATGGCGTTGTTGACCAGATTGACCAATACCTGGCCCAGGCGCAGCGGATCGCCGCGCAGGAAATCGGGCACAGCCGGGGACTTGTTGATGATAACCTCGACCTGCTTGCGCTCGGCCAGATCGGCAAACATGCCGGCGAGCGAATCTATCTGCTCGCTCAAGTCAAAATCGATCTCTTCCAGGGTCAGCTTGCCGGACTCCACCTTGGTCAAGTCCAGAATGTCGTTGATAAGCAGCAGCAAGGTATCTGACGAAGACTTGATCTTGCTGAGGTAATCCCGCTGCTGCTGATCCAGTTCGGTTTGCAGCGCCAGGGAACTGAAACCTATGATGGCATTCATGGGGGTGCGGATCTCGTGGCTCATGTTGGCCAGAAAATCGCTTTTTGCCTGCGCCAGCAAGCCGGTCTGGCGTGACAACTCGCTCAACTTCTGGTTGCGACGCCACAGGGTCACCGCCACCAGCACGAAGCAGACCATGGCGCCAGCGAGCACCATCAGGTAGAAGCGGCTCTTGAGGGAGGAGGCTTGCACCATTTTGCTTTGTTTCCAGACCGACAAGCCATCCAGCTCATGCATGTCGATGACCTGGTTGCGCAATATATGGTAATCCACCACCTGACGGCTGACGTCCTCGCTCAACTGGGCAAGCCCGGCCACCTGGGGATACTCGGGATAGGCGGTCTTGAGTCGTTGCTGCAGCGCTTGCAGTTGCCGTTGCTCACCTCTGTCCCAGCTGCGCTTGAGGTAGTGGCTGAGCTGCGCCAGTTCGACCAGATCAATGGCCAGCGCAGAGCTGGCAGGCAAGGTGGCCAGCAAGGCATTGAGCTGCTTTTGAAAAGGCTGCTCTATATACTGGATGGCCATCTCCATGGAGTAGAGCTTGGCCAGGTCCAGCAGGTAGCTGTCGATATCGTGCAGCAGGGATTGGGAGCTGGGACTATCGGCCGTATCCGGATCGTTGCGCACCTGGCGCACGAAGCTGTCCAGGTTGCTCGACAACTGGTTGAGGCGCTGCTGTACATTGCCATCATTGGCTTTTTCGCGCCCCAGCAGATAAATAGTGTCAGTATTGACCCGATTGAGGATCAATTCCGCTGCCACACTCAGCTCGGAGGCCTTGTGTTGCTGGCTGAGCAGTTGCCAGCAATAGCCGGCAAACGCCAGCAGCGCGACGATGATCAGGCTCAGGACAACACGATTGACCCGTGTCACATTATTCATCCCGTCTCGATTCTCATGTCATGACCGTGTATCCGCCAACGGACCACTGGCTGTGAAAGATAACTGACTGCTATGTTACCGTTACTCTGCCCTGTCAGTGCACTAAAGATGTTGCAGGGCTTATGCTTACAGGAATCAATTATGTCATTTATCACTACCTATTGTAGCCATTGCTTCACCAGAAACCGCCTGCCCGCCGAAAAAATGGATTCAAATGCGAAATGTGGCCGCTGCAAGTCCTCGCTGTTTGGCACCACCCCTGTCATCGGCCGTGAGGATCAATTCGATACTCTGATCCAATCCGACCTTCCTGTCGTGGTGGACTTCTGGGCCAGCTGGTGCGGACCATGCTTACAATTTTCACCAATTTTTCAGCAAGTTGCCAGCGAGCTTGAGCCCAACTTCCGTTTTGTCAAAGTCGACACGGAACAACAAGCTGCCATCGCAGCCCGTTACGCCATCCGCAGCATTCCCACCCTGATGATATTCAAGCAAGGCAAGATGGTGGCACAACGCAGCGGCTCTCTGCCCAAGAGCCTGTTCAAGGAGTGGGTGACCTCCGTCATTCAGCCTTGAATGATAAATAATTGTTTAATTTTTGTTTTTTAAGTGTTTCTTGCCAATTTGACTCTGTGAGTCCCGGCATGGTTTGACGACTTTCCCCTGTTTCAAACAGGGGAATAATTGTAATCTCGGCAACACAACAACAACCATAAATTAACCGAGAGAACAATATGCACACATCGGCTGTACCCTCGACTACTCCATCTCGCTGGCTGGACATCAAATCCGGGATTGTCATCCTGGATGTGCTGTTGCTCTGTGCCATGCTGGCTTGGCTGCCGTTTGACCCCATGGTCAACAAGGGGCTGGGGATCCTGGTCTTCATCGCCATTCTCTGGCTGACCGAAGCCCTGCACGTCACCATCACAGCGCTGCTGGTGCCCCTGCTGGCCACAGTGCTCGGGGTGTTTGACATGGGCAAATCCCTCACCGACTTTGCCAACCCCATCCTGTTCCTGTTTTTCGGTGGTTTCGCCCTCGCAGCCGCCCTCTCCAAGCAGGGGCTGGATACCCTGATGGCAGGCAAGGTAATGCACCTGGCCAATGGCCATCTGGGTTGGGGTGTCATACTGCTGTTTACCATCACGGCGGCCATGTCCATGTGGATCAGCAACACGGCAACCACCGCCATGATGCTGCCGCTGGCCATTGGCATGCTGGCGCGTCTCGACAGCCAGCAGGATCGTGCCACCTTCGTCTTCGTGCTGCTGGGTATCGCCTATAGCGCCAGCATAGGCGGCATCGGCACCCTGGTCGGCAGCCCACCCAATGCCATCGCCGCCGCCCAGATGGGAATTGGCTTTACCGACTGGATGAAGTTTGGTGTGCCTGTGGTGCTGATCCTGATGCCTTGCGGCATTGCCCTGCTCTATCTGGTGACGCGTCCGCAGCTCAACCACAGAGTGGAGATCCAGGATGTCACCATCAACTGGACCCGCGAGCGCAAGGTAACCCTGGCTATCTTCCTGACTACGGTCGTACTCTGGATCGGCTCTCAACCCATTGCCAAGGCACTGGGGGGCATCCCGCAATTTGACACCCTGATCGCCATGGGTGCCATCATTGCCATCGCCGTCAGCCGGGTCGCCAGCTGGGATGACATCAATCAGAACACTGACTGGGGCGTGCTGATGCTGTTCGGTGGTGGCCTGACCCTGAGTGCCATTCTCAAGGCAACCGGTACCAGTGCCTTCCTGGCCAGTCACCTGTCGGCCGTATTGGCCGATGCCAATATCTTCATCATTCTGCTGATGCTGGCGGCATTCGTGGTGTTCCTGACCGAACTAGTCTCCAACACCGCCACCGCCGCCCTGCTCATCCCGCTGTTTGCCGGTGTTGCCGAAGCGCTGGGGGTTTCTCCTGTCGTCATGGCCGTGTTGATCGCCATAGGTGCTTCCTGCGCTTTCATGCTGCCGGTTGCCACCCCACCCAACGCCATCGTCTTCGCCAGCGGTCATATCCGCCAGAAGGAGATGATGAAGGCCGGGATGGCCCTCAACATTGTCTTCGTCATTCTACTGGCGGTCCTGGCCTACTTTGTTGGCGACATTCTCTGATCCCCAAGTGGCCCTTGAAACAAAAAGCCCTCGCATTGCGAGGGCTTTTTCATATCAAGAAGTTATCAACCTTGTATGTTGCAGCTCTTCAGGTTCCAGATCCGATCCACGTAGTCCTGGATGGAACGGTCCGAGTTGAACTTGCCCATGGTAGCCGAATTGATGATGGCCTTCTTCGCCCACAGCGCCGGATCCCGGTACCAGGTATCGATGAGCTTGTGCGCATCGGAGTAGGAAGCAAAATCGGCCAGGGTCAGGTAGGGATCGCCCCCTTCCAGCAAGGAGCGCTTGATGGAGGAGAGCTCTCCCGGCTTGCCCGGCGTGAAATAGTCGGTGTCGAACCAATCCAGCACGGCCTTGAGCTCGGAGTTGGCATAGTAGAAGTCGTACGGGTTGTAGCCACGCGCCTTCAATGACTTCACCTCGTCCACGTTCAGGCCGAAGATGGCGCAGTTCTCGGCACCCGCTTCTTCCGCGATCTCGATGTTGGCCCCATCCAGCGTGCCTATGGTAATGGCGCCGTTCAGTGCCATCTTCATGTTGCCGGTACCGGAGGCTTCGTAACCGGCAGTGGAGATCTGCTCGGAGACATCGGCCGCCGGGATCAGCTTCTCGGCCAGACTCACGCGGTAGTTCGGCATGAACACCACTTTCAGCTTGCCCTGGATGCGAGCATCGTTGTTGACCCGCTCCGCCAGCTTGTTGATGGCGTAGATGATATCCTTGGCCAGCTTGTAACCGGGCGCCGCCTTGGAGCCGAAGATGAACACGCGCGGGTGCATGTCATAGTCAGGATTCGCCAGCAGACGACGGTAGAGCGCCATGATATGGATGAGGTTCAGCTGTTGGCGCTTGTACTCGTGCAGACGCTTGATCTGGACGTCGAAGATCGCCTCGGCACTCACATCGATGCCGGTTTCGGCCTTGATGACCTTGACCAGTTTCTCCTTGTTATGACGCTTGATGGTCATGAACTGCTGCTGGAATGCCTTGTCGTCGGCAAACTTGGTGACGGCGCGCAGCTTGTCGAGCTGCAGCGGCCACTCTTTGCCCACCACTTCGTTATAGAGCTCGGCCAGCTCTGGGTTGCAGGCCAGCAGCCAGCGACGGGGGGTCACGCCGTTGGTAACGTTGCACATCTTCTCTGGCCACAGCTCGGCGAACTCGGGGAAGAGATCCTCTTTCACCAGCTTGGAGTGGATCTCGGCCACACCGTTCACCTTGGACGAACCGATCACGCACAGGTTGCCCATGCGCACCTTGCGTACATCCCCTTCTTCGATGATGGAGAGCTTGGCCTTGATGGCATCGTTGCCTGGCCACTTGGGTTCGACCAGATCGCTCAGGAAGCGGGCATTGATCTCGTAAATGACTTCCAGGTGACGGGGCAGCACCTTCTCAAACAGGCTGACAGACCACTTCTCCAGCGCTTCCGGCAGCAGGGTATGGTTGGTGTAGGAGAAGACCCGATAGCAGATGGCCCAGGCGGCATCCCAGTTCAAGTCTTCCTCATCCACCAGCACCCGCATCAGCTCTGGGATAGCTACGGTCGGGTGGGTATCGTTGAGCTGAATGGCAATTTGCGCGGCAAAATTGCTGAAGTCACTGCCATGCACCCGCTTGTAGCGGCGCATGATGTCCTTGATGGAGCAGGCACAGAAGAAGTACTGCTGGATCAGGCGCAGCTCTTTGCCCGCATCGGTTTCATCATTCGGGTAGAGCACCTTGGAGATGGTTTCGGCCTGGGCTTTTTCAGCCTGGGAATCGATGTAACCACCGGCGTTGAACACGTCCCAGTCGAAAAACTCGGAGGCGCGGGATTCCCACAGACGCAGGATATTGACGGTGTGACCTCCAAAGCCCACCACAGGGATATCCCAAGGCACCCCTTTGATCTTGCGGCCTGCGTGCCATACCTTCTTCAGGCCACCCTTGTCGCCGAACACGGTTTCCACATAGCCGTAGAGCGGGATCTCCTGCACAGATTCCGGGCGGCAGATCTCCCAGGGATTGCCATATTCACGCCAGGAGTCCGGGCGTTCGATCTGGCGACCATCCTTAATCTCCTGACGGAACAGGCCGTGCTCGTAATGGATGCCATAACCGACAGCCGGGTAGTTCAGGGTGGCAAGGGAGTCGATAAAGCAGGCAGCCAGGCGGCCAAGGCCACCGTTGCCGAGCGCCATGTCCGGCTCTTGTTCACACAAATCGGTCAGTTCCAGACCGAGTTCACCCAGCGCCTCTTCACACACTTTGTACAGGGAGAGGTTGTGCAGGTTGTTTGAGGTCAAACGCCCCATCAGAAATTCAGCAGAGAGATAGTGAATCGCACGAGTATCTTTCTTGAAGTGAGTCTGCTGAGTACGGGTCAGGCGCTCGTACACCTGTTCGTTGACGGCGGCTGCGGTTGCTTTCCACCACGCTTCTGGCGAGGCTTTCTGTTCGCTTGTACCCAAGGTAGAACGCAGGTGACGCACGATACTCGCCTTGAGCTGATCTTTATCCAGTTGGAGATCCTGGTCTGTCTTCTTCTTGGTAGCCATAAACCATTTCCTTCGTTACAGAATAATAAAATTGTTATCCCATCAGGGACCGGTGCTGTTGTTATCTCAGAATATGTTCCGGCGTGGGCATACTAGCTAAAGCCGATGGTTTAAAAGTTAACGCAAGTCACACTTTAACGTATAAAAATGACAGTTCAAGCTTGAAAACCCTTTCCTGAAACTTATTAATCAGTGACACTCATTTCATTTAAAATCAGCAACTTAACAAATAAATGCAAATATAAATCCGTGAATAGGTTTTCAATCATTGCCAAGTACTGAAAATCCATGAAAATAGCTGAAAATTCAGCGCGCATTGAAAACGATTTCAATGTGCGCTGTTCATAAAGCAAGATTGGCCCCCCGATGACGACGATCGACTCCCCTTCAACCATGGGCCTTGAACTGATTGCTCATGGGGTCGTAGTGATAGCCTATCTGCATTAACCGGGTCGCCAGTTGATCCTCCGTCATGTCGTAATAAGCCAGTAGCTCCTCCAGGCCATCACACTCCAGTCGCAGCTTTTCATTGATGATCCCGAGCAGGATATTGGCATCCAGCCGTTGCAAGGTACTGACGTCCATCTTCATCTCTCCTCTTCATCCAGATACTGTATAACCATGGGCGCCACCTCCCTCTTTGTCCATAGCCGAAAAAACAAGCACCCTGGTAAAAATAAAATATCTCTTACAATCAACAATATGAGTTCAGCCCCTGCCAGCTTGATCACATTTTTGGCCATAAATGGCTTGTCACTGAACTGAGTTGCAACTACTGTATGCACATACAGCATGGTTATCCATACAGGACAAACATATGAGCCAGCCCATGAGTCACCTCCCTTTCGCCGCGTCTGTCAGCATGAGCAATCCCTGGCCAACCCGCAATCAAAGCAAGGTGGAAGAAGCGTGCCACACCGCGCCTGCCAACGATGAGCTGCCATTGCTCGACGAGCTGGTGAGGCTGAGCCATGGCGACACGGGCTGGATCCTGCTGATTGCCCCGCCAGGCCTGCCAGTGGCCAAACAGCTGCAGGCTCAGGGGATCAACCCCGCTCGGGTGCTGGTGGTTCACAGCCCCAAGATCAAGAACTGGCAGCTTATGCTGGAGCAGAGTCTGGGCAATGGTCACTGCGCAGCCGTCTTGACCTGGCTGCCTGCACAGGTTTCGCTGGATCGCGTCAAGCTGAGCAAACTGGGGCAACGCTTAGGGGTGCTGACCCGCTTTTTCGAGCCTGCAGGAACGCAACTGCCCGTGCACAGCGGCCCGCTGGCCTACGGCGGACAGGATGTCTACCTCAACCACTGATGGTCCAGAACAGCCTGGAGACTCGAGAGCGCCGTGAAGAAATGGACCAAGGGGAGAAGGGATCAGGCAAGAGCGCCAGAAAAGGGCAATAGAAGAGTGACCAAGCAGAAGTGACCCGTCTGGTCTGTGTACCTGAGCCAGTACCAACGCCAACCTGCGGGGCGATAGAAAAAGGCGACCCTGAGGTTAATGCCGATCAGTTAAGGATCCATTGACCGATCCTGCTGATGTGTAAAAATCCGAAACCTGTTGATTTGGTTTCGGATTTTTTATGCGTATCGAACAGGCCCTCGACTTCCTTCACGCCAGCAATG
>NZ_JAACGB010000025.1:0-25444 GCF_029237345.1 Aeromonas sp. 2HA2
AAGTAATTTGCCTGGCGGCCATAGCGCCGTGGAACCACCTGATCCCATGCCGAACTCAGAAGTGAAACGCGGTAGCGCCGATGGTAGTGTGGCATTCGCCATGCGAGAGTAGGACACTGCCAGGCACTCAACACGAAGAACCCCGCTCATCGAGCGGGGTTTTTTATTACCTGAAATTCAATGGCTTGGCTGTAATGGCTAGGTGATGCTTTCCTTCTGCCCCCTTACTCGTTCATTTTCCCCCGTTCTGTTCCGGATGGCTGCGCCATTCAGCGTTATATATCCCCGTCCATGTCGCTTGCTGAGGCTAACGAAAGCCAGGATGTGGACTCTGCTCAAAACCATCTCAGCCCGGGTTCCAATTCACACTAATGTGCACCAGGCTTTTCTGCTATTCCCTCCGTTGATAATCACTATTGCTGCTACGGGGGATGACAAGCGGCATGGGATCCATAGACTGTCTCTTTCACGAGCAAGGAGCTGTGTATGTTGGGGATCCACGATCTGGCGTTGTTTATCGTATCTGGTTTGTTGTTGAACATGATGCCTGGGCCTGATTCTCTGCTCATCATGCTGCGCAGCGGCTCTCAGGGCTGGCGGGCGGGTTCAGTCGCTGCGCTGGGGATTGGGACGGGCACCATGGTGCATGTGCTGGCGGCTGCACTAGGGTTGTCGGCTTTGCTGAGCACCTCGGCTGAGCTGTTCACCGTCATCAAGTTGATGGGGGCGCTCTATCTGGTCTACCTGGGGTTTTCCATGTTCTGGCAAGGGGCCAAGACGCCTCCTGCTACCAACGAGGCTGTGGCCTTGCCTGTACTCTCCTATGGCCGGATATTTCGGCAGGGGTTGCTGACCAATGTGCTCAATCCCAAGGTCGCGCTCTTCTTCCTCGCCTTTGTGCCCCAGTTTATTGCCCCAGATGCGCCACAGAAGGCGCTGGCCTTCATTCTGCTTGGCTGCATCTTCAACCTCAACGGCATGATCTGGTGCCACCTGCTGGCCTTCTCGACTGCCTATGCGAGCCGCAGGGTGAGCTTGCCTGCCCGGTTGGGGCGCTGGCTCAACCGTCTGATGGGGGGCTTGTTCGTAGGGCTGGGCATCAAGCTTGCCAGCGAGTAAATGGCAGCCATAGAAAAAGGCGTATCCCATTGCTGGAATACGCCTTCATCTGCACTGCAGCAGATCTGACTGAGATCAGTTCATGCCGTAGCGCTTGAGTTTCTTGCGCAGGGTGCCACGGTTGATGCCCATCATCACAGCGGCGCGGGTTTGGTTACCGCGGGTATATTGCATGATCACGTCCAGCATGGGAGCTTCGACTTCGGAGAGGACCATATCGTACAGATCAATCACTTCCTGACCGTTCAACTGGGCCAGGTAGTTACGCAGGGCCTGTTGCACAGAGTCACGCAGGGGGCGCTGGGTTGGCTCGGCAGCGTGATTGTGAGTAGTTGTTACCAATGCATCAGAAGTCAGGGTTTGTTCGAACATATTCGGTCGGCTCTTTAGTTATGCGTTAACCTAATCCATCGAAATACGCTTCGAGTGCCTCTAGTTGTGCGTCTGCACAATCCAGGGCATTGAAGTGCTTACGGAATTCTCGGCCCGTCTCTTCTTCATCCAGATACCAGCCCACGTGTTTACGAGCAATGCGCGCTCCCAGATATGCACCATAAAACTGATGCAGGTTGGTTACATGCTCGTTCATCAGGGTGCGAACCTCTTCCCTTTCGGGAGGCGGCAGCTTGGTGCCCGTCTCAAGAAAATGACGGATTTCCCGGAAAATCCAGGGTCGTCCTTGCGCTGCACGGCCGATCATCACGGCATCAACGCCGGTATAGTCGAGGACATACCGGGCCTTTTCCGGGCTGTCTATGTCGCCATTGGCGACAACAGGAATCGATACGGCCTGCTTAATCGCCTTAATCGTGTCGTACTCAGCGTGACCCCGGTAGAGGCAGGCACGGGTACGACCATGCACGGCGAGGGCCGCGATACCGCAATCTTCGGCGATTCGGGCGATCTCCTCGCCATTGCGGTTATCCGGATCCCATCCTGTGCGGATCTTCAAGGTAACAGGCACATCCACTGCATCCACTACGGCCCGGCAGATAGTTCTGACCAGGTCGGGATGGCGCAGCAGGGCGGAACCTGCCAACTTCTTGTTCACTTTTTTTGCTGGACAACCCATGTTGATGTCGACGATCTGAGCGCCCTGCTCCACGTTGTAGCGGGCGGCAAACGCCATCATCTCTGGGTCGGCTCCGGCAATCTGGACCGATCGCAAGCCACCTTCTGCAGAATGATCCATTCTCATCCTGGTTTTCTGGGTATCCCAGACATCCGGGTTGGCCAGCAGCATCTCGGAAACGGCCATGCCGGCACCCAATCGCAAACAAAGTTCACGAAATGGTCGGTCTGTTACACCGGCCATGGGCGCCACAATCAAGGGTGTTTCAAGCGTGTGGGGACCTATCTGCATTCCACGGTTACCATCGGCTTAGGGCGGCGTATATTACGCATTTTTTAGTCAGGAGAAAAGGTTAGTATTTGAGCGTCAGCCATTTTTTTCTGAAAAAAACGTCGCGCCAAGGCTTGCAAATTCAGGAGTGCTTGAAAATCAGGCATATTGTCAGGGTGGATCTGCGGGGTCAAATGAGTGGGTAGCTCGACGATTTGGCTGTCCCCCTCCCGTACCGGTTTGCGCTATTATACCGGCCTTGAATCGAGCAAAGGCTCCAAACAATTTCATTACAAACAGATTGGGGATGTATGACGTCAAGGTTCATCAAATCTCTCTGCCCATGCCTGCTTGGGGCCATGCTGGGCTCAGCCCAGGCACAGACGGTCAGTTTCAGCGAAGCCTGGAGTCGGGTTATCCAGCAGGATGACGGACTGGCGGCAGAACAGGCCGGTGTGGATAGAGCCAAGCAACTGCGCGAGGCTGCCAAGGCCATGTATCTGCCCAAGGTGGATGTGGGGGCCAGCTATACCCACCTCGATCAGCCGATGGAGCTCGATATGATGGATCTCAATCCTATCGCCAGCCATCCGGAATTTGGCAAGGTGCTGGCCCCTGTCATGCAGGCGCTCAATCTCTCCGCCAGTGATTTCGTGACTCCCCTGACCAAGCAGAATGTGGTGACCAGTTCGGTCAAGATGCTGTGGCCACTGTTTACCGGTGGTCGCATCGATGCGGCGCAAGATATCCGTCAGGCTCAGGTGAGCGAAGCGCAGCAGTTGCTGGTGCTCAAGCAGCAATCCACCTTCGAGAGCCTCTCCCAGACCTATTTCGGCGTAGTGCTGGCCGCGCAGGTGGTGCAGACCAAGCAGGAGATAGAGCAGGGGCTGGCCCATCATCTGGATCATGCCAGGAAGCTCGAAGCCCAGGGCCAGATCGCCAAGGTCGAGCGCCTCTCTGCCCAATCTGCCTATGACAGGGCGCGCATCGACACCCAGAAATCCCGCCGCACTCTGGAGATAGCTCAGCTGGCGCTGGGCCACATGCTCAAACTCAAGCAGGCCGAGCCCAACACCCAGCTCTTCATCAATGAGGGCATGCCGCAACTGGATGCCTTCGTGCAGGAGACCCTGGCGGTCCACCCCGGCCTCAAGCTGCTGGCCGCCAAGAAGGAGCAGGCGCAGGGTCTGATCAAGCTTGAGAAGGGCAAATATGCCCCCGAGCTGTTCCTGTTCGGTAACTACAACCTCTATGAAGATGACTCGCTGGCCTCTAAAACCACGCCTGACTGGCTGGTTGGCGTCGGGGTCAGTATGCCGCTGGTAAGTCGGGATGGTCGCTCTGAAACGGTGCAGGCGGCCAAGAGCGCCGAGCTGCAGGTCAATCTGCTGCAGGCCAAGACCCGCCAGGATCTGGAGTTGCTGGTCGAGAAGACCTGGCGCGAGGCAGCGCAGGGGCTGGAGGAGTATCAGGCGCTCTCCTCTTCCCAGGCGCTGGCCGAGGAGAACGTACTGCTGCGGGACAAGGCATTCGGTCAGGGGCTGTCCACGTCGCTGGATGTGGTCGATGCCCGTAACCAGCTGGCGGGGGTCAAGACCCAACGCGCCGCCGCTGCCTATCAATATGTGATTTCGCTGGCTCGCCTGTTGGCACTCTCCGGTCAGATGAACAGTTTCAATCAATATCAGCATGGTCAGGCAATAAAGGTGAATTCATGAGTCATTCCCCCATCAAGAAGAAGATGAGCCAGGGCAAGCCGCTGTTGTTGCCACTGGCATTGGTGTTGCTCGCTCTTTGGCTGGGCTGGCGCTTCTGGCTTGCCTATCAACCTGAACCGGTTCGCTTGCAGGGCCAGATAGAGGCGCAGCAGTATTCGGTTTCTTCCAAGGTGGCGGGCCGGATCGACGAGGTGCTGGTGAAGAAGGGTGACGTGCTGGCCAAGGATCAGCTGGTATTCACTTTGGCCAGCCCCGAGATTGAGGCCAAGCTGAGTCAGGCCAAGGCGGGTCAGGCTGCGGCCGGGGCCATGGCCGAAGAAGCCGAGAAGGGGGCGCGTGCCCAGCAAATCGCTGCAGCCAAGGATCAGTGGCAAAAAGCCAAGGCGGCCGCCCAGCTGCGTGGCAAGACTTACGAGCGTATCGCCAGCCTGCACCGTGATGGCGTGATGCCGCTGCAAAAGCGCGATGAGGCCTGGACTGCCTGGCAGGCGGCCAAGTACAGCGAAGGCATGGCCTGGCAGCAATATCAAATGACCCTGGAAGGGGCGCGGGAAGAGACCAAGGTGGCGGCCCGCGAGCAGGCCAATATGGCGGCAGGCTCGGTGGCGGAAGTGGAGGCTTATCTGGCCGATACCCGCATCGCCAGCCCCCACTCAGGTGAAGTGTCACAGGTGTTGTTACGCAGTGGCGAGCTGGCGCCGCAGGGATTCCCTGTGGTGACGCTGCTCGACATGGGGGATGCCTGGGCCCAGTTCCATGTGCGTGAAGACTTGCTGCCCCGTTTTGCGTTGGGTACCGAGTTTGACGCCATCATTCCTGGTCTGGGTGAGCAGACGGTCCGCTTCAAGGTCACCCATGTGGCCGTGATGGGTGATTTTGCCACCTGGCGTGCCACCGATACCCGTCAGGGCTTCGACATGAAGAGCTTCCAGGTGGAAGCGCGCCCCTTGCAGCCGGTTGACGGTCTGCGGGTTGGCATGAGTGTGCTGGTCGAACTCTGATGAGACATGAATGGCGGCGATTGTGGCAAGACCCCTTCGGTCGTGCCCTGATGAGCTGGGTTCCCCTCTTGCTGATGGGTATCCTCTGCTGGATCTTCTCGGCCGGGTTGGCGCGGGATCTCAAGGTTGGTCTGGTGGATCTGGATCGGAGTGTCCTCTCCCGCCAGCTGGCATTTTCGCTGGATGGTTCCGCCGGCCTGCGCCTCACGGGTCAGTTTGATTCCATCGATGAGGGGGCCCGCGCCCTGCGAGGGGGGGAGATCTACGCCCTGGTGGTGATCCCTCATCATCTGGAGCGGGATGCCCGCCAGGGGACCCAGCCCCAGGTGACAGTGTTCAACAATGGCCAGTTCATCCTGATTGCCAAGCTGGTCAACTCGGCGCTGGCCCAGGTGGTCGGCACTCTCAATGGTCAGGTAGGCGTGCTCGCAGCCATGGCCGATGGCAAGGCACTGTCCGGCGCCGTGGGGCAATCCGTGCCTATCAGCAGCCAGGTGACAGCGCTTTACAACATCAATTCCAGCTATGCCCAGTTTCTGCTGAGCGCCCTGCTGCCTGCGGTATGGCAGATCCTGGTGGTGCTCTATGGGATCAATGCCCTGGCTCGCACCGATCGATTGGGGCTGGACTGGACTACTCAAGGGGTCTGGTTCGGCCTCTGGCGCATTTTGCTGCCTCATGTATTGATTGGGTGGGCTTGGGGCCTGGTGTGGAGCCTGCTGCTGTTCAAGGCGTTTGGTTATCCCATGCAAGGCAGCTGGCTGGTGCTGACACTGGGTCTTGGGCTTGCCTCGGCGGCCTGTGTCAGCATGGGGGCCTTCTTCTACGGGATGATCCGGGATCCGGCCCGCGCCTTGTCGCTGGCGGGCGCCTATACAGCGCCGGGATTTGCCTTTATGGGGGTGACTTTCCCGGTCAGTGCCATGGGTGATTTTGCCCAGTTCTGGCGAAATCTGTTGCCCATCTCCCACTATGTGGAGCTGCAGATAGGGCAGACCAACTACGGTCAGCCGCTCGGTGCCGCCTTGCCCCAGTTCGGCGCCCTGCTGCTATTTTTACTGCCGTTGTTGCTGGTTGCTCGTCGTTACAAGCAACAGGCCGATCTTGCTCGTCAGACAGCCGACAAGGAGCCGGAACAATGCTAGGTTTCTGGGATCTGTTGCGGCTGGAGCTGCGCACCCTGCTGGCCGACAGGGCCATCATGCTGACCCTGTTTGGTGGGGTACTCTTCTACTCCTTCCTCTATCCGCAACCTTACCTGCACCAGTTGCCGCGGGAAGAGGCAGTGGTGGTAGTCAACGAAGATGGCAGTCAGCTCTCTCGCCAACTGGAGTTCATGGCCGATGCCACCCCCCAGGTGAAACTGGTGGCGCGGGCGGCCAGTCTGGATGAGGCGCGTCATCTGCTGCTGACGGGCAAGGGCCGCGGTATCCTGCACATCCCTCGCCATTTTTATCGGGATCTGATGCAGGGAAAGAGCGTCACTCTGGGCTATGCCGGTGATGCCTCCTACTTTCTGGTTTACGGCACCATTGCCGAGGGCCTCGCCCAGGCCGGTGGCTCGCTCGCTGCGCAGGTGAAGGTCGCCCGGCTGCTGAGCCATGGGGAGGCCTTGCCCCAGGCCGCCACGGGCTGGAATGCAGTGGCACTCAACGTGCTGCCCGTGTTCAATCCCACCATGGGTTATGTGAACTATGTGGTGCCGGCGGTGTTCGTGCTGATCCTGCATCAGGTGTTGCTGATGGGGACGGGGATCCTGGGGGCGACCCAGAATCAACGCAGTGGGCGCGGTGAGCATGGTTATTGGCAGCGTGCCCCTGTGCTGGCCCTGTTGCTGGCCAGAACCCTGGTGGTGGGCGGGCTCTTCGTGCTGCCCGTGGCCTACTTTTTCGGCTTCTGCTTCGATCACTACAACATAGTGCGTGCCGCAGAGCCGGCCGCGCTGTGGTTGTTCACCCTGCCGTTCCTGCTGGCGACTACCTGGCTGGGGGTGCTGCTGGGCGCCCTGTTTACGCGGCGGGATTTGCCAACCCAGGTGGTGCTGCTCTCCTCCATGCCGCTGGTTTTCCTGGCGGGTTTCATCTGGCCGCTGGAGTTGATCCCGACCCCGCTCAACTGGCTGGCCCAGTGGGTGCCGAGTACCCCGGCCATCGAGGGCTTCTTGCGTCTCAACCAGATGGGCGCCGATTTTGACCAGGTTTCCTGCTACTGGTGGCAGTTGTGGGGACTGGCATTGCTCAATGGCGGCCTCGCTTGCTGGGTGCTGGCATGGCGCCAGCGGTCCGTGCCTGCCGTCAATTGAACCCTGCCCGATATGGAAACGGTCAGCTGAGGCTGACCGTTTTTGTAATTGGCTGGCAGGATTAACCGCGTTGCAGTGTGGGGTCACTGATGGCGTAGATATTCCCTTGTGTCGTCTCGTCGGCAAGCAGGCGCAATCCCTGTGCGGCCACATCCTGGCGTCGTACCAAGCCGTGCATCTCTTTCCCCTGACTCAGTTCCGCCTGTCCGGTGGCGTCACCGTCCTGCAAGCCCGCCGGGCGCAATATGGTCCAGCTGAGTGCGCTGCTTTGCAGCCAGCTCTCGGCCAGACTCTTCAAGCGCACCTCATGACCGAAGGCAGCCCGCGCCCGCTCTGGCAGGTATTGCCAGCTGTCGCCGCAACCGAGCGAGGTGACCAGCAGCAAGCGTGTCAGCCCGGCTTGTTCCATCTCGTCGATCACATGGCGATTACCCAAATAGTCGACGGGTTCCGGTTGGCGGAAACTGCCGAGGGTCGAGACCACTCCGGCTTCGTGGCCAGCCAGCCTGCAAGCTTGCGCCACGGCCTCCTGGTCGAGGGCGTCACCCTCAACGACCTCGACCCCCAATGTACGCAGCTCTGCGGCCATTTCCGGGTTACGGACCAGGGCCACGACTCTGTGACCCTGGCTCAAGGCACAATGGGTGAAGGCGCGGCCCAGCCCGCGGCTGGCTCCGAAGATAAGTGTGGTTGGCATGGTTCTGCTCCCTTTGGCGAAAGGGTTAGCCTAGAGGGTTGGCATTGCTCTGTAAATGAGAGTTGTTTTTATTTGGTGGCGGGTAAGCAGGGAGGCACTGCGAGCCCGGCCAGCTGGCACGGGCTCGCGTGGAGATCAGCCGTTGTAGTGGCCTATGTTGGGGCGACGACTGGGGCCGCTCAGTTGGATATCCACCGGGTTGAACGCCTTGATTGCCTCGAAGCTGAAATCACCGATGGCCTGATGCAGGCTCTGGGGGCTGTGGTTGGTGATGATGATGACGCTTTTGGAGAGGTTGCGCCGGCGACGTAGCAGGTGGCCGAGGAAGCTGGACTGGCTCTCCGCCATCTTGGCACGATTGGCGGACACCTCGTCGATGATCAGCAGGTCGACCTCTTCCAGGGCGCGGCGGTACTGATTGCGCTCCTCCTGATCCTGGATCACGTTGAAGAAGAGGCGATCCACTATGGAGGCCCACTGCTGAAAGATCACCGATTTCTGGTGCAGGGCGATCAGTTCATGGGCCACGGCGCCTGCCAGGGTCGATTTGCCGGTGCCATAATCGCCATAGATGAGCATGCAGCCGCCACCGCTCTTCTCCCAGTGCTCGAAACCGCTGATGAAGTAGCGGGCCGTCTCCATGGGGTACTGCAGCGCCGGATCGGTGGCATCCATCTTCTCGAATACCCAGTCCGGGTTGAGATCCGCTTGGGCGATGAGCTTCTGGATCCGCTCCTGGCGAGCCGCCTTCTGCAGTTCGCGTACCTCGGCGTTGGCCTTGGCGTCGTACTCCTTGCGCAGAGTCTCGTAGTCGTACTGACTGCCACCGGTCTGGGCCTGCAGACGGCGAATGCGCTCAAGCAGGCCGCCCACGTGCTGGCTCAGCTCGGTGTCGTGCACACGATGATCCTGTTTGGCTTTGGCGATCTTCCGGCGTTTGGCTTCAATCTCTTCCAGCTCCTGGCGCAGGGGATCTTGCGGGTCAGTCATGGAATGCTCCTTCTGCTGGGTCAGGGATGGGTTTGCAAGGGGTTGATTTTGCCTGCAGGCAGGGGCCGCTATCAATCATTATCCGGCTCCTGCTGTGGCGCCTGTTCCAGTTTCTGACCATGGGCCAGCCGTTTTGCCTCTTCGATCATCTGTTGTGCCCGCTTGCTCGGTCCTGCCTCCGCCGGGGCTGACGTGACCTGCTGGTAACCTTTCGCTTCCATCGGTTGGCGACGGACGTAGCGGCGGGTCTTGAGGGCACGAATGAACTTGAGCATCCATTGATGCTGGGAGTCGAACACCTCGGGGCGGCCCAGCCAGTAGGCGATGAACTCCCCCAGATCCTCTTCGTTGTAGCTGGCATCGATCACCCCGCACAGGCGGGCGAGGGCGGGCAGCTCTTCATCCGGTCGCCACTGCAGGTGCATCTGGAAGGGGCGCTCCGGCAGCGGGCTGCGCACCTTCTGGGTCAGCAGCGGCAGCTGGAACGGACACTGATGGTAGTGCTCACTGTCAGCCTGCGCCTCGACTTGCAGCAGGCCGGCCTCCATCAACTCGTCGAACAGCTCGGTCAGCTGGCGGGCATTGACCTGAAAACAGAAGCCGCTGGGATCGCTTGGATCAACCACTGCCAATGAGCGCCCAAGCTCGGGATAGTTGAGCCGGGCCAGCTGATTTTCCAGCACCAGTCTGCGCAGCTGCAAGGTATAGAGGCTGCGAGCCGGATGGGACAATCTGGGATGGGCGAGGGCGCTGTATTCGGCTGGTGTCATGATGTTCTTCAGGGGCTGGCGTGGGGGGCATTATCCCCCATGGCGGGGCCTCATACAATTCGCGGCTGGCAAGAGGGGGATGGCTTGTCTGAATGTACCACTTGGTGGGTAGTCATGGCCATGAACCATGATCCCCTTCACGGACTTTACCACCCTGTTGGGGCAAGCTTGCCCACAGACTGCCCCATCGCAGCGAATGGACTATGCCTCTGAGCGCTAAATACTGGTTACCCCTCTTTGCACCCCTGCTGATCCTGATGTTGCCTACCGCCAGCTTCGGCCTGGCTGGCTTCACGGTGATAGAGCAGCGGATCCTCGCCATCTTTGTGATGGCTACCCTCTGCTGGGTGCTGGAGCCGATCCCCATCTTTGCGACTTCGGTACTGATCATTGTGCTGGAGTTGCTGTTGGTGTCGGACAGCGGGATCAAGTGGTGGCAGCCGGCCTCCCCTTCTGCGGAGTTTGGCACCCTGCTCAGCCACAAGGAGATAATGAGCACCTTCGCTTCGCCTATTATCATGTTGTTTCTTGGTGGTTTTTTTCTGGCGATCGCGGCGACCAAGTATCGGCTGGATATGAACCTGGCGCGGGTCATGCTCAGGCCGTTCGGCCAGAATCCCAACAGGGTGCTGCTGGGGTTGATGGGGATCACCGCCACCTTCTCCATGTTTATGAGCAATACCGCCACCACCGCCATGATGCTCTCCATTCTGACCCCTGTACTGGCCTTGCTGGGGCCGCGGGATCCCGGTCGTATCGCCTTCACCCTTGCCATCCCGGTGGCGGCCAATCTGGGGGGAATTGGCACTCCCATCGGTACGCCACCCAATGCGGTGGCCCTCAAGTATCTGGTAGGAGACGATGCCATCAGTTTCGCCGCCTGGATGAGCTTTGGCGTGCCCTTCGTGCTGCTGATGCTGGGGTTTGGCTGGTTGCTGCTGATCAGATTGTTTCCCTGTGAGCAGGGTCGCATCGATCTCGAGATCAAGGGCCATTTTCTCAAGACGCCCAAGGCGCTGCTGGTCTATGCCACCTTCATCCTCACCATTGGCCTCTGGCTGACTGGCGATTGGCACGGTATCAACTCCTATACGGTCGGTCTGGTGCCGGTGGCTATCTTTCTGATAGGCCAGGTACTCACCAAGGACGATTTGAAAAAGGTCTCCTGGGACGTGCTCTGGCTGGTCTCCGGCGGTATTGCACTGGGGATGGGGCTGGAGAAGTCGGGATTGGCGGCCAGTCTGGTGCAGGCCATTCCATTCAGTCAGTGGCCACCCATGCTGATCATGGTAGGGGCGACGGGGCTCTGCCTGCTGATGGCCAATTTCATGAGCAATACTGCCTGTGCCAACCTGTTGCTACCCATGGTGGCCGCTCTCGGCACCTCGCTGGATCTCGGCTCGGTCGGTGGCAGCATGGGCTTGATCCTGAGCGTGACCTTTGCCGCCAGCCTCGGGATGGCGCTCCCCATCAGCACGCCCCCCAATGCGCTGGCTCATGCCAGCGGCAATGTGGATACTCGTCATATGGCGCTGGTGGGGGTGAGTTGCGGGGGCGTTGGCTTCTTGCTCTGCCTGGCCATGATAGCGCTGCTCAATGCCATAGGGTTTGTGCAATGAGCGAGCCCCATCCCCTTCATTTGCGTTACTTCAGCGATCCGCTGCGCCAGCGCACCCTGGCGGCGGGGGAGCAGTTGCTGGAGCAGGGAGAGCATAACGATCGGCTCTATTTGCTGCGCAGCGGGCGGGTAGAAGGCACCATCATGGCTGAGAGCGAGCGCCAGCGAGTGCCAATCATGATAGTAGAGGCGGGCAACTATCTCGGGGTGCATAGCTATTTCTCCCGGGGGGCCAGTTATTGCAGGCTGGTGGCGCAGGAGCCGTGCGAGCTGGCCTGGCTCGATCGCAATACCCTGCCGGTCGAGCCCGAGCGGTTCGGCTCGCTGGCCGATCAGTTCATGCCGGTCATCATGGCCGAGCTGGCCCAGCGCCAGCGCAAGGTCAATCATGCCTATCTGGAGCGGACTCGCACCCAGCTGAGACTGCTGGAGGCGGAAAAACTGAGTCTGCTTGGCCAGCTGGCGGCAGGCTTGGCCCACGAGCTCAATAACGCCATCGGGGTGGTGACACGCAATGGCAGCGGTCTGGTCGATTTTCTCGGCGACATGCTGCGGCAATATTATCCCAGAGAGTTTCGTCTGTTTCGCCAGGGACTGGAGGCGGGGCAACTGAGCTCCAGCGCCGAAGTTAGGCGGGATGCCAGGCGGCTGGAGGAGCAGTTCAGGCTGGCCCCGGAGCAGGCCAAGCTCCTGGCGCGGATCCTCAATGGCGAACAGCCCACCAGGGCACGGATGCGGGATCTGCTGGGGGTCGCCAACTACTGGCAGCTTGGTCGCGATTGTCACGACATGCAGCTGGCGGTGAACCATGCGGCGGCGATCGTGCGTTCAGTCAAGCAGTTGGGGGGCGCCGATGGTGAGCGTCGCCACGGCGTGAAGGTGCGCGATACGCTTGAGCAGGCGCTGGCGTTACTGCAGAGCTCGTTGCGCCAGGTTCAGGTTGAACCTGTGCTGGAGGGAGATCCCCGACTCTGTGCCAACGAGGCCGAGCTGGTGCAGGTATGGGCCAATATTCTGAAAAACGCGCTGGATGCCCTGCAAGCGACTGCAGATCCGAAGATCTGGCTCCACTGCCGGACCCATGACGAGTGGATCGAGGTGACCCTGGCCAACAATGGCCCCGTGATACCGCCCGAGTTGCAACCCCGCATCTTCAAGCCCAATGTCACCACCAAGCGTGGCGGGCTTTCGTTCGGATTGGGGCTGGGGCTGGCCATTGCCGAACGGGTAGTGACCAGCTATGGCGGCGAAATTTCGCTTGTCAGCGAACCTGGCCTGACGGCATTCAAGGTGAGATTACCGAGGGAATATGGACAAGATGAATCTGATATGTGTGGATGATCAGCGGGAGGTGCTCAATGCCATCAGCCGCGATCTGGCGCCGTTGGCCAGCTGGCTCAGGGTGGAAGAGTGCGAATCGGCACAGGAGTGTCTGACTCTGATGGAGGAGCTGGATACCGCCGGGGAGCAGATTGCGCTGGTGGTGTCGGATCATGTGATGCCGGGCCTGAGCGGAGTGGAGCTGCTGACCCGGATCGGGCTGGATGGGCGCTTTCCTCATACTCGCAAGATCCTGCTGACCGGGCAGGCGACCCACAAGGACACCATAGCGGCCGTCAATCTGGCCCGCATCGATCACTACCTTGAGAAACCCTGGCAGGGCGCCGAGCTGCTTCGGGTGTGCCGTTGCCTGCTGACCGAGTTCGTGCTGGCAGCCGGAATTGACTACCAATCGTTTATCAAACAACTGGATGCGGAGACGCTCTATAAGAAATGGGAATGATTGTCATAAATTGACGTCTTGGTGCACACGTCTCTGTCGATTTGGTCTAGGCTTATTCTTTAAATAACCAGTTGACTAATAAGAGCTTTGTCAAGATGTCAAAAGCCGGATTACGGATCTTGGTGGTGGAGGATGAAGCCGTTTTTCGCCACTCTCTGGTAACTTATCTCGAGCATGACGGGGCGTGCGTATTTCAGGCCGAAGACGGGATTGAAGGCCTCTCTGCCGCCGCGATTTATCACCCCGATGTGGTGCTGTGCGATCTGAACATGCCCAACATGGATGGGCATGAGGTCATCGCCTGCCTCTCTGCCCGCTATCCCCATATTCCCGTCATCGTCATCTCGGCCCAGAGCAAGATGGAGGCGGTCGAGCGTGCGCTGCGCGCTGGTGCCCGTGATTATCTCATCAAGCCGGTGTCTGACTATGGCCTGGTGCGCCACAGCATAGAGCAGTGTTTGACGGCCAACTATGGTCATGGGCAGCAGCTGGAACTGATGGATCACATCGACTTCTTTCGTGATCACGACAAAGCCGCCACCCGCTTGCTCGCCTGGCTGAGGCCGCCATCACTGCAGGAGTGGGGTCCCTGGCAAGTCACCTTCAAGGGGATGGGCAACCTGTTTATCCCGGATACCTTCAAGGTGGATGACAAGCTGCTGGTACTGGTGATGGAGCTGCCGATCCTCGGGGTGGATGCGGCTTTTTGCGGCGCCCTGGTGCGCTCCCTGATGAATGCCCCCTATCGCCAGTTCCAGCACAAGGAGAGCCTGCTGCTGACCCAGCCGCACCGGCTGCTCGATTACCTCAATCTGCAACTTATCGAATCCGGTCTGCGTCACTCCTTTGCCATGGCGGCTCTGCTGTTTGATCAGGAGGACGGGCTGGTATTTGCCAATGCCGGGCTGACCTCACCGCACTGGCTGATGCGAGCTGGTGGTTTGCCGCTCGGTCTGATGCGCAGCAGCCACTACCCATTGCACAAGCGCTGCTGGCACGAACCCTTTGACCTGCAGTTTGACAATGACAGCGGCAGCGCTCTCCATATGCAGGTACGCCATCACTGATGGCTGGTTTGTGGCAGACAAAGACAAGCGGGGCGCCCAGTGGGCGCCCCGCTTGTCTTTTACAATCCTGACCGGTTAGACGGTGGCGGACTGCAGTTTCTTGTCGTGCTCTTCTGGCTCTTTGGCCGGACCTTCGGCGCCGTGCATCCAGTAGACCAGGCGGTTGGCCATGGTCAACAGGATCAGGGCACTGATCACGGCAGCGATGGCAATGCCGCCGAAGATGGCGATGGGACCGGATTCACCGACGAAGGAGCCAACGAAGCCGGCGATATAGTTGGCCAAGGCAACGAAGCCGAACCAGGCACCCATCATCAGGGAGGCCAGGCGCAGCGGAGCCAGCTTGGTCACCATGGAGAGACCGATTGGGGACAGGCAGAGCTCACCCAGGGTGTGGAACAGGTAGGCACCGACCAGCCAGAACATGGAGGTCTTGACGCTCTGATCGCCACCCTGCTCCAGCACGGCACCGATCATGAACAGGAAGCCCACGGCCAGGAACAGCAGACCCATGGCGAACTTCACCGGTGAGTTCGGCTCTTTGTTGCCGAGCTTGATCCAGATGGCTGCGACTATGGGGGCCAGCGTGATGATGAAGAAGGGGTTCAAGGACTGGAACCAGGCGGTCGGCACTTCGAAGCTGCCGATCATGCGGTTGGTATATTCCTGTGCGTACAGGTTCATCAGACCACCGGCCTGCTCGAAGCCTGCCCAGAAGATGATGGTGAACAGACCCAGCACCAGGATCACCTTGATGCGATCCACTTCCTGCTTGGTCAGCGGCGCCTTCTGCTCTTTGGAACGTTGCTGGGCTGCGCGCTGGGCGGCCGGTATACGACCTATGTCCCCGAGGAAGCGTTGCGCCATGGTGGCCTGCACTACCAGAGAGAGCAGCATGCCGATACCGGCGCTGACGAAGGCAGCTTGCCAGCCATAGGCAGTGGCAGCGGCGCCACAAATCACGCCTGCCAGCAGGGAACCCAGGTTGATGCCCATGTAGAAGATGGTAAAGGCGCCGTCACGACGGTGGTCACCTTCCTTGTAAAGGTCACCCACCATGGTGGAGATGTTCGGCTTGAACAGACCGTTACCCAGGATCAGCAAGCCGAGACCCGCGTAAAAGACGCTGTTGACCATATCCGGGAACATGGCATGCGGCAGGGCCAGAGTGAACTGACCCGCTGCCATGAAGATGGCGCCGATCAAGATGGCGCGGCGTTGGCCGAGGAAAGTATCTGCCAGCCAGCCACCTATGATGGGAGTGATATAAACCAGACCGGTATAGATGCCGTAGAGCTTGAGGGCATCGGCCTGAGTCCAGCCCATACCGCCGTTGGCAGTCATGTCTGTCAGATAGAGCACGAGCACGGCCCGCATGCCGTAATAGGAGAATCTCTCCCACAGTTCGGTACTAAAGAGCAAAAAAAGCCCTTTAGGGTGACCTAAAAAGGTCCCTTTGGACGGATTATTCATTGGAACTTCCACCTGTGTCTTATATTTTTTTAGGAGTTTTATGCAAGGGCTAGGAACAAGCCTTAATCCTTATAGAACAAGCGTGATTAAATTACAATATTATGATTTAGCGATATTTTATCTATCAATGGTTGAATAATTGTTTATAAAATGAAAAAGGGCATCGAACGATGCCCAGTTTTTTATTCTGTTGATAGGTTAAATATTCAGCGTTTACAACTGTTTGACAAACTGCTTCAGCCAGGCGGTGAATTCCCCGTTCAGTTCCGGATGGCGTACCGCGTATTCCACGTTGGCTTTCATGAAACCCATCTTGCTGCCGCAGTCGTGGCTGCGTCCTTTCATGAAGTAGGCGTTGACCTGCTCATGTTCCATCAGCATGGCGATGGCATCGGTCAGCTGGATCTCGTCACCTGCACCGACGGGGGTGCGCTCCAGCAGTGGCCAGATGTTGGCTGACAGCACGTAGCGACCGACCACGGCCAGATTGGAAGGCGCTTCGTCACGGGGCGGCTTCTCGACGATGGCCTGCATCGGCAGGGACATGCCCTCAGTCAGATCTTCCCCCTTGATATCGGCGATGCCGTACTTGTCCACTTCACTCTCTGGAACCGCCTCCACCATGATCTGGCTGATCTGATCCCCTTCGAACATGTGTACCATTTCAGCCAGGTTATCGCGCTTGAGGTTGCTGGCCATGTCATCGATCAGTACGTCCGGCAGCAGCACGGCGAAGGGGTTGTCGCCGATCAGCGGACGGGCACACAAGATGGCATGACCCAGACCCTTGGCTTCGCCCTGGCGCACATGCATGATGGTGACATCTTTGGGGCAGATGTGTTGCACCTCCTCCAGCAGCTGCCGCTTGACCCGCTTCTCCAGGGTGGCTTCCAGTTCGAAGCTCTTGTCGAAGTGGTTCTCGATGGAGTTCTTGCTCGAGTGGGTCACCAGGATGATCTCCTTGATGCCGGCAGCGATGGCTTCACGCACCACATACTGGATCAGCGGTTTGTCGACCACGGGCAGCATCTCTTTGGGGATGGCCTTGGTGGCAGGCAGCATGCGGGTGCCCAAACCGGCGACAGGAAGAACGGCCTTGCGTACAACGAGCTGTGTCTTTTTCATGGAGAGAGTCCAGAGATACAAAGTGGCCCCATGATACCCGAAGAAAAATAGGGCAGCCACAGGCTGCCCTCATGATGGAAGAAGTCCAAACTGGCTATTTGACGATGATCATGTCCCGATTTGCTTCCAGAGTGGCCGGCCCTATGCCGCTGACATCCGCCAGTTGTTCAACCGTGGTGAACTTGCCCTGCTTCTCACGAAAATCGACGATGGCCTGCGCCTTCTTCTCCCCGATCCCCTTGAGGGCAGTTAACTCATTGATACTGGCCGTATTCAGGTTCACCTTGCCACTCTCCTTGGCGATGGTGACCGTGGTCGCTGGCTTGGCAGCCGGCTTGTCGGCGGCCAGCAAAGGCTGGCTCAACAGGGGCAGGCAGCTCAGCAGCAGGGTGGCGGTCAGGGTCTTGTAGTTCATGGCTTCACGTCCTTGTGTTGTGTGGAATCACTATTGAGGATTAGCCGAGTCGCGCCACTTTTTGTCTGTCATTTATGACACTTTATAAGTCAGAGCAAACGGCTATAAGCCTCTTTTGTCCAAAATGGGTACACTGTGCTAACCATTTGACCAGGATGTCTTTTCTATGTTTTTCCCTGCAATTTCCGAGCTGGAGCCCATCGCCCGCGCTGCCGGTGACATCATCATGGCCATCTACAGCCAGCCCTTTACGGTGGAGTACAAGGGGGACGAGAGCCCGCTGACCGCCGCCGACAAGGGGGCGCATGAGGTGATAGTGCAGGCGTTGGCAATGCTCACCCCCGATATTCCTGTGCTCTCGGAGGAGTCCGGCCCAGAGGTGATGGGATTGCGCCATGGCTGGTCCCGTTACTGGCTGGTGGATCCGCTCGACGGCACCAAGGAGTTTGTCTCCCGCAACGGTGAGTTCACCGTCAATATCGCGCTGATCGAGGATGGCAAGCCGCTGTGGGGTCTGGTCTATGCCCCCGTGCTGGACCGGCTCTGGTATGGCGGCAAGGGGATGGGCGCCTGGCGTGTGGCTGATGGCCAGCGTGAAGCCATCCAGACCTTGCCTCATCAGGAAGGGGCGCCATGGCGGGTGGTGGGCAGTCGTAACCACCTGTCCCGGGAGACCCTCGATTATCTGGCACGCTTTGGTGACATAGAGCGGGGCGAGATTGAGCTGGTTTCCATGGGCAGCTCTCTCAAGTTCTGCATCATTGCCGAAGGGGGGGCCGAGCTCTATCCACGCCTCGCACCTACCTGTGAGTGGGATACGGCAGCGGCGCAGGCCGTGCTGGAAGGGGCAGGGGGCAGCGTGACCCGGCTCGATGGATCACCCCTTGCCTACAATAAGCCCGATATTCTCAACCCCTGGTTTGTCGCGCGGGCCTGAGCGCCCTTTAAACAAGGGCAGCACAAATGTGAAAAGGCCGGACACTGTCCGGCCTTTTGCATTTTCGCCCACCACCTGAGCTCAAAACACCTTTTTGTAGGGCTTGATGGTGACCTTGGCGTAGACACCGGCTGCCACATAGGGATCGTCATCTGCCCAAGCCTTGGCATCGGCCTGGCTGGCAAATTCAGCGATGACGGTACTGCCGGAGAAACCCGCATCGGCCGGATCGTCGGCATCTATGGTCGGGTTGGGACCTGCAGTCAGCAGTCGTCCCTCATCCTGCAGCGCCTGCAGGCGGGCCAGGTGGGCAGGACGGACCTGTTTGCGCAGGGGCAGGCTGTTGGGAACATCCTCGGAGTAGATGAGATACCACATGAGACAATCCTTCTTCTTGATGGCGATTATTTTTTCAGTTCGCCTTTCTGCTCGGCCGGCAGGTGGCGGTAAAGGTAGACACCGCTCAGCAGCGTAAACACCAGCGTCATGCCGAGCAAACCGAACACTTTGAAATTGACCCACATCTCTTGCGGCAGGTTGAAGGCCACATAGAGGTTGAGCAGGCCGCAGACGGTAAAGAAGCCAACCCAGGCAAGATTGACTCTATCCCAGATGGCATCGGGGGCTTGCAGCTCTTTGGCCAGCATCTGCTTGATGAGGTTCTTGCCAAAGCCGTAGCGGCTTATGAGCAGGCCCAGCGCGAACAAGATGTTGATGACGGTGACTTTCCACTTGATGAAGGCGTCGTCATGGAAGAAGACGGTGAGGCCGCCGAAGAAGCCGACCAAGAGGAAGGTAAAGAGCTGCATCTTCTCGACTTTGCGGTAACGCACCCAGCTATAGATGAGTTGCAGACCGGTCACGACGACCAGGGCGCCGGTAGCCGTGTAGATGTCGTAGAACTTGTAGACCGCGAAGAAAACGATAAGTGGAATAAATTCAATAAATTGCTTCATGTCTGGCTCATAGCCCTCAAAAATAGACCTCAAAATTTTGTCCAGTCTACCTGCAAGGTAGACAACGGCAAATGAATAAGACCGCTCATTTGGCGTCCAGTTCCCGGCCGCTTGCCTGGCCGAATAACTGCCGGGCAATGTCGGCGCCGAGGCGTTGTTGGTCTGCCAGCAGCTCGCGAATATGGCGCTCCTCAATCAGCGGATTGAGCAGCACGGCGCGCAGCAGGGTGAGCGGCTGGGCACCATAGCGCCCTACCGCTCGCTGGGTGCGGGAGACAAAGCTGTGTCCCTCGGCCCGCTGGGCTTTTTGCAAGGCGACGTTGAACTGGTTGATCTGGTCGTTGGCCGCCTCATCGAGCGCTTTGCCCTGCAGATGGGGTGGAATGCAGCGGTAGGAGAGCAGGTTCATCACAGGGGCCGACATCAGCTCGAAGGCGGGATCCTTGTTGATGAGGTCTGCCATCAATCTGGCTCTGTCGTAGTTGGCTTCGATAAGCTGGGCGTAACCCTGCTGGCCAAACAGCTGGAAGGCTGCGTCCAGATAGAGGGCATTGGCGGGACGGGTGCCTTCCAGGGTAAAGCGGCCCTGATCAAAGGAGCTGGCACGGATGGCATAGGGCGCTTCTCGCTTGACCGTCATCATGAGGTCCGGCTGGCGGCAGAGCAGCATGCCTGTACCGAGTGGTACCAGCAGTTGCTTGTGCCCATCCAGGGTCACGGTATCGGCCAGTTCAATTCCTGCAAGCAGCCCCTGATAGCGGGGGGAGAACAGGGTCGGGCCGCCCCAGGCGGCATCCACGTGGAAGTGGATCTGCTCGCGCTCGGCGATGGCCGCCAGCTCGGGCAGGGGATCGATGGAGCCAAAATCGGTACTGCCGGCTACCCCGACCAGCGCCAGCACCTTGAGCTTCTGTTCTTTGCACTGGGTCAGTGCGGTTTCCAGCGCCGTCATGTCGAGCCGGTTCTGGTCGTCGGTCGCGAGCCGCCAGACGCTATGCGCGCCCAGCCCCAGCAGATCCATCCCCTTGTCGAAGGAGTAATGCATCAGCCGGGATCCCAGGATCACTGCGCCGCGATAGCCCTGCTCGTAGAGGGCGAACAGGTTGTCACCGCAGGCGCGGTTGCGGGCCAGCCAGAGGGCAGTGACGTTGGCGATGGTGCCGCCGCTGGTCATGACGCCGAGGGCGGCATCCTTGGCATGCATCTGCTCGCCATAAAAAGCATCATCGGCGCGATAGATGAGACGGTGCAGCTTGGCCAGCACCTCCCGCTCCAGAAAGCTGAGCAGGCGGGAGGACTCCATTTTCATCGGATTCTGGTTGAGCATCACCAGCAGGCGTGACAACTCGGCGGTGAAAGCGGGTAGTGGCGCCGTCATGTGCCCCATGTAGCGTGGGGAGGTCAGATGGGAGGCCCCTGGCACCAGGGTTGCCAGTCGCGCCAGATAGTCATCCATCGAGATGCCGACAGTGGGCATCCGGGATTGATCGAGCTGGTGGGTGAAGTGGTCGTGCTGGTAGGGGGCCTGACTGTCATCCGAGTGATGGAAGGTCTCCAGCAGGGCCGTCATGGCCTGACTGAAGGCCGGATCCGGTAGTGCAAACAGTTCAGTCAACTTCATCAGGTTCTCCAGACCAGGTTGCCAGGGTGTCACCGGGAGGTGAGCAACCGTGGCAGCGACAGCGACGTGGGCATCGGCCGCAGAGCATACACCAAAGGTAAACGGGTGACAGCCATGAGCGCATCATGGGGATGGGCCCAATCAGATGATGCTCCATTTAAGCTAACACTTGTACTCTGAAAAGGCGGCGGCTAGAGTGAGCCCAGTTTGGGCAGGAGTATGTTATGAGCAGTGTGACGGATTATTCTCCCCGCGAGGAGTTGGCCAATCGCCTCAGCCACGGCTTGGGGCTGGTGTTCGGGATCCTGGGCTTGATCCTGTTGTTGAACAAGGGTTGGGGGCAGGGCACCCAGGCGCTTATCAGCTATAGCCTCTATGGCGGCAGCCTGGTGCTGCTCTATCTTGCCTCGACCCTCTATCACAGCATGGCGGAGGGAAGTGCCAGACGTTGGTGCAAGGTGTTTGATCACTGCGCCATTTATCTGTTGATCGCTGGCACTTATACCCCTTTCCTACTGGTGGCGCTCGATACTCCGCTGGCGCAGGGGCTGATGGTTGTGATCTGGGGGCTGGCACTGGCGGGGGTGGTGTTCAAGCTGTTCTTCATCCACCGATTCGAAAAATTGTCGCTGTTTACCTATCTGATGCTGGGCTGGTTGTCGCTGGTGGTCATCTATCAGCTTTACCTCCATCTGGAGGGCGAGGGCTTGTTGCTGCTCGGGCTCGGTGGTCTCATCTACAGCCTGGGGGTCATCTTCTACGTGGCCAAGCGCATTCCTTACAACCACGCCATCTGGCATCTGTTCGTGCTGGGTGGCAGTGTTTGTCACTTTATGGCCATTTATGGTTACATCGCTTGACTAGCCATTAATTGGTATTTTTGCCGTTCAGAAGGATAAAATCGTGCGGTATCACACAGTTGGCATCAGCGTTTGCTGACAAGCTAGGGACAGTTCAATTCAGAAAGGATGCACACGATGAGTGATATCGCGCTTTCCATCAGCATGTTGTCGCTGGTGGCGGTGCTGGGGCTCTGGCTGGGAAACTGGCGGGTCTATGGCGTTGGCTTGGGAATAGGAGGTGTGCTGTTCGGTGGCATCATAGTGGGCCACTTCGCGGGAGTGTCTGATCTGGCGCTCGATGAGCAAACCCTGCACTTCATTCAGGAGTTCGGTCTCATCCTGTTTGTCTACACCATCGGCATCCAGGTCGGTCCCGGCTTCTTCTCCTCCTTGCGCAGCTCTGGCCTCAAGTTGAACGGATTCGCCGCCTTGCTGGTGATCCTTGGTTGTGTGGTCGCGGCAGGGCTGCATCAATTGTTCGATGTACCCTTGCCGGTGATCCTCGGGGTCTTCTCCGGCGCCGTGACCAATACGCCCTCCCTTGGTGCGGGTCAGCAGATCCTGGCCGAACTGGGGGCCGCTCCCGGCGCGACCGGCTTGATGGGCATGGGCTATGCCGTTGCCTATCCGTTTGGCATCTGCGGCATCCTGCTGACCATGTGGCTGGTTCGTCTGTTTTTTCGCATCAAAATCGACGAAGAAGCGGACCAGTTCGAGCAACATGCAGGCAAGACCAAGGAGAGTCTGCAGACCATCAATATTGCGGTGCGCAACCCCAATATGCATGGCCTGATGCTCTGCGAGATCCCGAGTCTCGACGAGTCGGATGTGATCTGCTCCCGCCTCAAACGCGGTGAGGAACTGATGGTGCCGCGGTCGGATTCGCGCATCGAGCTCGGTGATTTGCTGCACCTGGTGGGTGATCGGCATGCGCTGCACAAGGTACTCCTGGTGCTTGGGGAAGAAGTGGAGACCTCGCTCTCGACTCGCGGCACCGATCTGCGGGTAGAGCGGGTGGTGGTCACCAACGAGCAGGTACTTGGCAAGAAGATCCGCGATCTCGACATCAAGCAGAAATACGACGTTGTCATCTCGCGCCTCAACCGGGCCGGTATCGAGCTGGTACCGACCAGCCAGACCAGCCTGCAGTTTGGTGACATCCTCAATCTGGTGGGTCGACTCGACGCCATAGAGGCGGTGACCAATGTGGTGGGCAACGTGCAGCAGAAGCTGCAGCAGGTGCAGATGCTGCCGGTGTTCATCGGCATCGGCCTGGGTGTACTGCTCGGCTCCATCCCCTTCTATCTGCCCGGTTTCCCGGCGGCGCTCAAGCTGGGTCTGGCGGGCGGTCCGCTGGTGGTGGCGCTGATCCTGTCGCGGATTGGCAGCATCGGCAAGCTCTACTGGTTTATGCCGCCGAGTGCCAACCTGGCGCTGCGGGAGATTGGCATAGTACTGTTTCTGGCGGTGGTGGGCTTCAAGTCCGGTGCCGGCTTTGTCGATACCCTGATCAACGGTGATGGCCCAGCCTGGATGATGTACGGCATGGCTATTACCCTGATCCCGCTGCTGGTGGTCGGGGTGCTGGCCCGTCTGTATGGCAAGATGAACTACCTCACCCTGTGCGGCTTGCTGGCGGGTTCCATGACGGATCCCCCCGCCCTGGCATTTGCCAACGGTATGCACCCTACCAGTGGTGCCAGTGCCCTGTCATACGCCACCGTCTATCCCCTGGTAATGTTTCTGCGGATCATTTCCCCCCAGTTGCTCGCCATCCTGCTGTGGGCGGGTGTCTGACCATGACCCGGACGGGAGCACAGTGATGTGCTCCCGTCATCAAAATGCAACACATTGATCATCTTGATTTTATTTTTACCTCCTCCGTCATTGACCCTTCTGTTTAACCGGCCGGTTTAGCCTCAAATCACTCTATCCATTCGAATTTTCTAACTGGTTTCTGGCGTCATTCACGGGCACATTAGACGGTGGAATATTGCATGCCAATAGAGATTCAGGAGAGAACATGAGCAGCCATAAAATCGCATTGGAACAGGACGTCGTTGTTACCCAGTTGAAAGGCAACATTTACCTGGTCGCCGCAGATGGCAGCCAGAAGCAGCTTGCCGAAGGCGATATCCTGCCCAGGGATGCGGTGCTTATCACTCCTGAGGGCGCCAGTTTCAACGGCGGCAACCAGACTTTCACCCTGAGCCCGACCAACGAGCAGCAGGCTGAGGATGAAACGTCTCAGGCACCTTTGCTGGCCCAGAACCAGGATGTGGCCACTGGCACTCCTGATGAGATATCGGCTTTGCAACAAGCCATTTTGGGCGGGGCCGACCCGACCCAGGCGTTTGAAGCGGCTGCAGCTGGCGGTGCTCCTGCCGCAGGCGGTGGCAACATAGGTGGTGTGGCCGGTGCCAGTGGCAATGGCGGCTTCGTCACCATAGATCGTACCGGCGATGCCACCATAGCGGCGGCGGGATTTGATACCGCCAACCAGACGGATGCCGGTGTGACAGGCGATGCGGTCGCGGGTGAAGATGATCCTTTCGACCTGGTGCCGCCGGTGATCACCGTCTCTGCACCAGACAATACCAATGACACCACCCCGACCCTGACTGGCACCACGGATGCGCCGGCTGGCAGCACTGTGACCCTGCTGGTCACTGATGCCAATGGCAACCAGCAGACCCTGACCACAACCGTCAACCCGGACGGAACCTTCAGTGTGGATGTTGTTACCCCGCTGGCAGATGGCGCCTATACGGTCACCGCCAATGTCACCGATCCTGCCGGCAACACAGCTACAGCCACCGATGATGGCAGTGTGGACAGCACGGCTCCCTCTGCTCCCCTGGTGGAAATACAGGATGGTGCGGACAATGTCATTTCAGCCAACGAGCGTGAAAATGGCGTGGATGTGATTATCCGTTTGCCAGCCGATGCCAAAGTCGGTGATCGCCTCGATGTGGACTGGAATGGTGATGGTGTGCCTGACTCCAGCTCCATCCTGACTGCCGATGACATTAGCAAGACCCTGGTTACTCTGACCATTCCCACTACGGATCTGCCGGTCAATGGCCCCGTCATTGTGGATGCCACTCTGACCGATCCAGTGGGCAATACCTCTCCCAAGGGTACTGACAACAGCGTTGTGAATGCCGCGCCTCTGCCAGGGAACGACCAGTTTACCGTGGAAGAGGATGGGACGGTCATCATCAAGGTGCTCGACAACGACACCGACCTGGACGGTGATAGTCTCAGCATCACCGCCATCAATGGCCAGGCCATTGCCGAAGGTGGTTCGGTGGCCATTGGCAATGGTTCCGTCACCCTGACCAACGGTCAGCTGGTCTTTACGCCATCCCCTGATTTCAATGGCAATATTTCGTTCGAATACACAATCACAGATGGTTTGCACAGCTCGACTGGCGGGGTTACCGGTACTGTCACCCCGATCAATGATGCCGCCATTATTGCCGGTGCTGACACTGGCGCGGTGACTGAAGATGCCAGCCCGGATGTGCTGGCTGACAGCGGCCAGCTGAAGATCAGCGACGTGGACGGGGCCGACGAGGTGGCGTTCAAGACGGACGCGGCCAGCATCACCGCCAGCCCGGATGCACTGGGCAGCCTGAGCATCACGGCTGACGGCACCTGGACCT
>NZ_JAACGB010000026.1:0-14622 GCF_029237345.1 Aeromonas sp. 2HA2
GTTTGATGTTCGATGCTGTGAGTGCCCACACAGATTGCTTGATTCAAATTGTTAAAGAGCGACGCAACAGTGTGTTGCTGCGGGAGTGGAATTCTACTCAACCGCCTTCTCGAGTCAAGCCTTATTTCCAAAGGCTTTTCGAGGTTATCGACTAGGTTGTTTGCGTTGCCGCTTGCCCTGTCGATGTGGCGCATTATAGGGATCTGGATCACGCTTGCAAGGGGCGTTTCGAATTAAATTCGAATTATTACCTCAACAGCTCATCAATTCACCAAAAAGACTGTTTATCCCGCAACAACACACTCATATGGCGACACATGTCTATCTTCAATGATGTCTTGGCAGCGATAGATCAAACTTGTAGCGAATTGGCACCGCCCACTTCTATATGCATGGTGATCGAGGTCACGCCTTCGGGTAACATAGCGCCCCTTTGCGATTCACACACTCTTGGGCTTTGGAGAGTTTAATGCCTTTTGCACTTGGCCAGCGTTGGATTAGTGATACAGAGACGGATCTGGGGTTGGGGACTGTCGTTGCTGTTGAAGGACGCATGGTTACCCTGTTGTTTCCGGCTACCGGTGAAAACCGCATGTATGCCAAAGAAGAGGCGCCGGTAACCCGGGTCAGCTTCAATGTGGGCGATCAGATCGCCACTCACGAAGACTGGACCATGACGGTCGAAGAAGTGCAGGAAAAAGACGGTCTGCTTATATATGTAGGTGTACGCACCGACAATGATGAGCCCGTTGCCCTCAAGGAAGTGTTTCTCAGCAACTTTATCAAATTCAACAAGCCGCAGGATCGCCTGTTCGCCGGTCAGATTGACCGTATGTCCCGCTTTACTCTGCGTTACGAAGCGCTGATCAACCAGCATAAACGTCGCCTTAACCCGACTCGCGGTCTGGCCGGTGGCCGGGTCAGCCTGATCCCGCACCAGCTTTATATCGCCCATGAAGTGGGACACCGCTATGCTCCGCGCGTACTGCTGGCCGATGAAGTGGGCCTGGGCAAGACCATCGAAGCGGGCATGATCATCCATCAGCAACTGCTCTCCGGTCGCGCCCATCGCGTGCTCATACTGCTGCCCGAGACTCTCCAGCACCAGTGGCTGGTCGAAATGCTGCGCCGCTTCAACCTGCACTTCTCCCTGTTTGACGAGGAGCGATGCATCGAGGCCTTCGCCGATGCGGAGAACCCCTTCGAGACCGAGCAGCTGGTGATCTGCAGTCTCGACTTCCTGCGCAAGAAGCGTCGTCGTTTCGAGCAGGTGCTGGAAGCCGAGTGGGATCTGCTGGTTGTCGACGAGGCGCATCATCTTGAGTGGAGCATTGATGCCCCAAGCCGCGCCTACGAAATGGTGGAAGCGTTGGCCGAACAAGTGCCGGGTGTGCTGCTGCTGACCGCCACCCCGGATCAGTTGGGCCACCAGAGCCACTTTGCCCGTCTGCGCCTGCTCGACCCGGAGCGCTTCTACGATTACGAGGCCTTCCTCGCCGAGGAGCAAGCTTACGGCAAGGTCGCCAGCGCGGCGCAAGAACTGCTGGATGGCGAGACCCTGAGCGATGAAGCCAGGCAGATCCTTGCCAGCCAGCTGGAAGGGCTGGATATGAGCGATGCTGCTGCCCGCCAACAAGCGGTCGCCAAGCTGCTGGATCAGCACGGCACCGGCCGGGTGCTGTTCCGTAACAGCCGCGCCAATATTCAGGGTTTCCCCGAGCGCCACCTCAATGTCTACCCCATGCCACTGCCGGAGCAGTACAAGACTGCTATCAAGGTGATGGGCATGATGGGTGGCAATGGCGGCGATCTGCAGACCCGCGCCCTGCGCTATCTCTATCCCGAGAAGATCTTTCAGCAGTTCGAAGGGGAAAACGCTACCTGGACCCAGTTCGATCCCCGCGTCGACTGGTTGCTGGAGCTGCTGCTCTCTGCTCGCCAGCAAAAGGTGCTGGTGATCTGCTCCGAAGCGGCCACCGCCATAGCACTGGAAGAGGCGCTGCGTACCCGTGAAGGGATCCGCGGCACAGTGTTCCATGAAGGGATGTCTATCCTCGAGCGGGACAAGGCCTCCGCCTATTTCGCGCAAGAGGATGGTGGCGCCCAGGTGCTGCTCTGCTCAGAAATCGGTTCAGAAGGTCGCAACTTCCAGTTTGCCAGCCATCTGGTGCTGTTCGATCTGCCCCTCAATCCGGATCTGCTGGAACAGCGCATCGGTCGTCTGGACCGTATCGGTCAGCAGAATACCGTCGAGATCCACGTTCCTTATCTGGAAGGGACTGCCCAGCGCGCCCTGCAGCTCTGGTATCACGATGGTCTGGATGCGTTCGAGCAGACCTGCCCGACTGCCCGCCCGGTATTCGAAGCTGTGCGTGACGAGCTGTTCGAGCTGCTGGCCGCCAACACCGGCGAGCAGGCGACCCTCGACGCCCTGCTGATCAAGACCCGCGAGCTGCACGAGCCGCTCAAAGCCAGACTGGAGCAGGGTCGCGATCGCCTGCTGGAGATCCACTCCAGCGGTGGCGCCGCCGCCCAGCAACTGGTTGACAAGCTGGCCGCCGAAGATGATGACACAGGCATGGTCTCCTTCGCCCTCAAGATGTTCGACGAGATCGGCGTCAATCAGGATGACAGAGGCGAGAACGCTCTGGTGCTGACCCCGGGGGATCACATGCTGGTATCCAGCTTCCCGGGCCTGCCGCAGGATGGCATGACCATCACCTTCGATCGCCCGACCGCCTTGTCACGGGATGACATGGCGCTGCTCTCCTGGGATCACCCCATGATGCGCGGCGGTATAGACCTCATTCTGGGCTCCGAGATCGGCGCAACGTCTGTGGCCCTGCTCAAGAACAAGGCGCTGCCCATCGGCTCCATCCTGCTTGAGCTGATCTTCGTCGCCGAGTCTGCAGCCCATCCCCAGCTCTATCGCTTCATGCCGCCGACACCGATCCGCCTGCTGATGGACAAGAACGGTCAGAATCTGGGTGAGAAGGTGGCATTCGATGCCTTCAACCGCCAGCTGACTCCGGTCAACCGCCACCTTGGCAGCAAGCTGGTCACCGCTTCCCAGCCGGTGATCCACGGTCTGATTGGCAAGGGCCAGGTCATTGCCGAAGAGCTGAAAGCCGGGATTGTCGACAAGGCCCGTGCCCGGATGGCGCAGACCCTGCAGCAGGATCTCGATCGTCTGGAAGCGCTCAAGGCAGTCAATCCGAACGTGCGTGACAGCGAACTGGATTATCTGCGCAATCTGCAGGCAGAATTGCACCACCTGATCGATCAGACCCAACTCAAGCTGGATGCAATCCGCTTTATCGTGGTCACCCATAACTGACGCGGCAATGAATAGACATGACCTGATCCGGCTCAGGCTGGATACCATGCACTTTATTATCGTGGTCATCCATAACTGACAAGGCAGTGAAGAGGCATGACCTGCTCCGGCTCACGCGGGATCCCATGCCCTTTATGATTGTGGTTACCCATAACTGATGGGGGCTTGCCCCCACCTTTTGATGCGAGACATTTATGTTTGAATACTCACCGCCTCTGGAACCCTGGCTCGATATCCTGTTCAAGGACAAGGACATCATGGTGGTCAACAAGCCCACCGGCCTGCTGAGCGTCCCCGGGCGCGGTCCCGAGAATGAAGACAGCGTCCTGCATCGGGTGAAGCAGCAGCACCCCAAGGCGGCGGCAGCCCATCGCCTCGACATGTCCACCACTGGCGTCATTGTCATACCCCTCACCCCCAATTCTCATCGGGAGCTGAGTCGGCAATTTCGCGAGCGGGAGACCGAGAAGCACTACCTCGCCTGGGTGTGGGGCGAGCCGGAGGCAGAGTCGGGTCAGGTTGACCTGCCGCTCTGCGTCGACTGGCCCAACCGCCCGAAGCAGAAGGTGGATTTCGAAGAGGGGCGCCACGCCCTGACCCTGTGGGAAAAGCTGAAGGTGGAGAACGGCAACAGCCTGATCAAGCTGACCCCCATCACGGGTCGCTCCCACCAGCTGCGCGTCCATATGCTGGAGCTGGGGCACCCGATTCTGGGTGACAACCTCTATGCCCATCCGGGTGCGCTGGCGGCGGCGCCCCATCTTTACCTGCATGCGGCCATGCTGACCATCAGCCACCCCCGCAGCGGCGAGCGGATGACCTTCGAGGCGCCAGCGCCCTTCCCGCTCTGACCTGAAGGGATGCGAAGCAAATCGCAGATATAAAAAAGCCCCCATCGCGAGATGGGGGCTTTTTCATTAGGGTCAGACGCGAATATCGATCTTGCTTCCCAGCGAGCCGCTGGCCGATGTCGGTGCAACCGGCGCGGATTGGGCTGCATTTTGCAACAGCTTCAGCGCAGCTTCGCCCTCTTGAGTCTGCTGTTTTTTGGCCAGACTGGCCGTCATCAACGCAGAACCAAACGACGCATTAGCAGAACTAGATATATCCATGGTGTACCTCCTGCCCTAAGACTATCGGCCATCTTGCGCCAAACATGAACTGTTTTGGCTAAATTAAATACGCCTTACCCGGCTGGCTCCGCTTCAACCACGCCTCCTCCATCTCCAGAAGAGTCTGATATATCTTCTCGGCCTGCTCGGGGCGGCTGAACAGATAACCTTGTCCATACAGATGCATATCAGTGAGTGTGCGCAAAACATCGAGCTGCGCCTGAGTTTCAATCCCTTCGCACACCAGACTCTTGCCCAGCATGGAACCCATACGGCAAATGTTGGCGACCAATTCAGATGCTTCTATCGAGGTATCGATCCCCTGGATAAAGGAGCGATCGATCTTTACCTTGCTGACCGGCAGTTTCTGCAGATAGCTGAGAGATGAGTAGCCGGTACCGAAATCATCCAGCGCCAACTGCACCCCTTGTTGATTCAGATCCTGCATCAGCTGCAGGGAATTCTTCACCTCGCGCATTGTGGTGTCTTCCGTCACCTCCAACACCAGGCTGGCGGCCGGGATATGGTGATCCATCAACGCCTTGGCGACCAGTTTCAACAAATTGCGCTGGTACATGCCAGGCGAGATATTCACGCACATTTGCAAGTCGACCAGTCCAAGCTGCTGCCACTGATAGAGCTGCTCACAGGCGGTGTTCAGCACCCAGCTGCCCAGTTTCTCGGCCAGCTGGAACTCTTCCGCCACCTGGATCACCTCGTTGGGCGGAATGAACCCCAATTCAGGGTGACGCCAGCGCAGCAGCGCTTCGACAGCCTCGCAGCGACCGCTTTCAAGATTGACTATGGGCTGGTAATACAGTTCGAGTGCGTTGTGCTCCAGCGCCATGATCATGTCGCTTGCCAGATGCTTGCGCCGCGCAGTTTCATTGAGCAGCGAGTTGTCATAGATGACATAAGGGACATGGGTCTTGCGACTGTGGAACAGCGCCTGCTCGGCCCGACTGAGCAGCTCCTGGGTCAGTTTGCTGTCCATCGGGAAGAAGGCGATACCTATCCCCACCTCCAGCCGGAAGGGGTAGTTGTCGATGATGATGTCTTGCTTGAGCGCATGAAGCAGGCGTACAACCAGCTCTCTCACCTGCCGCAGGTCACTGCTCTCACGCTGGATAATGGCAAACTGATCGCCACCCAGACGCGCCACCCACTCACCGTTTTCACACAGGCCGCGAACCCGCTTTGCCATCTCCTGCAGCAAAAAGTCGCCGGTGTTGTAGCCAAACTTGCTGTTGATATCCCGAAAATCGTTGATATCGACCAGTACCAAACCAAATGGTATCTCCTTGGTTGCGTACGATTCCATCTTCTCCAGCAACGCCAGCCGATTAACCAGCCCGGTCAGGGGATCGACTCTTGCAGCCCGGAAATGGCGGCGCGCCTCGCGGATCAGCAGGCCACTGAGCAACATCACGGACAACACCAGACCGGAAACCATAAACAGCAAGGCGTTGCGCAGCTGACCGAAACGCTTGTCATTGCCCGAGTAGACGTTGATGTTCTTCTGCATGACAGATGCAAGGGAGTAGGAGAGAGGTTCTTGCAGAGGGGCCAGTCGCATCATGATTTGCTGATACTCTGGCGTGCCCGACTTCAGATTGGTGATGTTGGACTCCATCTCGCGGATGTTGCTTTCAATCAGCTGCACCAGACGCAGGGTCTTTTGCTTGTCTTTCATGCTCTGGCGCAACTGCCCGCTGAGCAGGATTGGCGTGCGGCTCCAGAGGATGTCGTAACGCAGCATCAGAGTGTCGTGATCGATGCCACCATAATGGTAGATCTCGACGGAGTTGAGGAAGCGCCCCAACTCCAGCTGCAACTGCATCAGCGCCCAAGAGACGTCATAGGTGTACTTTTCCATCACCCGGGTCGCATTCTGTATCTGCGCGAGGCAATACAGGGTACTTCCCGTAAACAACAGGATGGATAGGTAAAGAACGACAAGTAAAGGCCACGCCTTGGTCTTTGCTTTCACTCGCACTCCCGCACGCCGTTATATCAATGTTGAACGTCAACCGCATTCAACTGCCAGATCATCATGTCAGTGAACTCTGATCGTTTCAGCTCCGGATGCTGATCAAGCGGTAGGATAAACCAAAGCGGCCCCTTATTCCGTACCCGCATGGTCACACCGTCATCTTGCCAGGCCAGAATGGGATCGTATTTGCTGACCTTGTCCCAGTTGATCCGTATCTGAAAACTGTTCAGGGCGGTCAGGGTAATGGATTTGCCATCCGCTCCGACGGCAGCCAGTACATCTGCCAGCTTGGGTCCCACATACTTGTGCGGTTTGTCGACCCAGGGATTTCCCGTCACTATTTCATGCTGGGGCAAGGCTTTGAGCATGGCCAGATCGAAAGCCACCTCTCCCTCTGTTGCATCGGCAGGCTTCACATTGCCGGTCACCGTCAAGATGACGGGGCCCTGCGGCGCCTCAAGGGCCATAACCGGCATCGCCAGAGAAAACAGTAATGGAATCAAACCCAGTGCACGCATACTCACCTCAGAAAAAGTCACCAACAATAGACTCAGTTTAGTCGCCATAAAAAAAACGGCCCGCAAAAGCGAGCCGTTTGGTAACCAGGACTGAATTACATCATGCCCATGCCACCCATGCCGCCCATGTCAGGCATGGCAGGGGTATCTTTCTTCGGCAGCTCAGTGATCATGCACTCTGTGGTGATCATCAGGCCGGCAATGGAAGAGGCGAACTGCAGAGCAGAACGGGTGACCTTGGTCGGATCCAGGATCCCCATGGCCAGCATGTCACCGTACTGTTCGGTGTAAGCGTTATAGCCGAAGTTGCCTTCACCATTTTTCACGGCGTTGGCAATGACGGAGGCTTCTTCGCCAGCGTTGATGACGATTTGACGCAGCGGGGCTTCCATGGCGCGCAAGGCAACCTTGATACCCACGTTCTGATCTTCGTTGTCACCACGCAGACCGGCCAGTTTGGCGGCAACGCGTACCAGCGCCACACCACCACCAGCAACAACGCCTTCTTCTACGGCAGCGCGAGTTGCGTGCAGGGCATCGTCAACACGGGCTTTCTTCTCTTTCATCTCGACTTCGGTCGCAGCACCGACCTTGATCACGGCAACGCCACCCGCCAGTTTGGCTACGCGCTCTTGCAGCTTCTCACGGTCGTAATCGGAAGAGGTCTCTTCGATTTGCTGACGGATCTGGGCCACACGGCTTTCGATCAGGGCAGCATCACCCACGCCATCGATGATGGTGGTGTTCTCTTTGGTGATGACGATACGCTTGGCACGGCCCAGATCTTCCAGGGTCGCTTTTTCCAGTTCCATGCCCACTTCTTCAGAGATCACGGTACCACCGGTCAGCATGGCGATATCCTGCAGCATGGCCTTGCGACGGTCACCGAAGCCCGGCGCCTTGACGGCAGCCACTTTCACAATGCCACGCATGGTGTTGACCACCAAGGTAGCCAGCGCTTCGCCTTCCACATCTTCGGCAACGATCAGCAGCGGCTTGCCTGCTTTGGCAACGCCTTCCAGCACCGGCAGCATTTCGCGGATGTTGGATACTTTCTTGTCCACCAGCAGGATGAAGGGATCATCCAGCTCAACGGCACCGGTTTCCGGCTTGTTGACGAAGTAGGGGGAGAGGTAGCCACGGTCGAACTGCATGCCTTCTACCACAGCCAGCTCGTCGTCCAGGCCCTGACCATCTTCAACCGTGATGACGCCATCACGGCCGACTTTGTCCATGGCTTCAGCAATCAGCTTGCCCACTTTCTCGTCGGAGTTGGCGGAGATGGTGCCTACCTGAGCGATGGCGTTGTTGTCAGCGCACGGCTGGGACAGCACTTGCAGCTCGGCAACGGCGGCGATCACTGCCTTGTCGATACCGCGCTTCAGATCCATGGGGTTCATGCCGGCAGCAACGGCCTTCAGACCTTCGTTGACGATGGCCTGAGCCAGTACGGTTGCTGTGGTGGTACCGTCACCGGCAGCATCGTTGGCCTTGGAAGCAACTTCCTTGACCATCTGGGCGCCCATGTTCTGGAACTTGTCTTCCAGTTCGATTTCACGCGCCACGGAGACGCCATCCTTGGTGATGGTCGGTGCACCGAAGGACTTGTCCAGTACCACGTTGCGGCCTTTAGGACCCAGGGTAACCTTGACGGCATCGGCCAGGATGTTTACGCCTTCCAGCATCTTGATGCGGGCTTCGTTGCCAAATTTGACTTCTTTAGCTGCCATTTTCTTCAATCCTTCAATCAATTCGCAGGGGAAAGGGTGGATTACGCTTCGACAATCGCCAGGATGTCGGTTTCAGACAGGATCAGTACATCCTGACCATCCAGCTTCTCGGTCTTCACACCGTAGCCCTCGTTGAAGATCACCTTGTCACCAACCTTGACGGCGAGTGCTTTGACATCGCCATTATCCAGAATTCGGCCAGTCCCCACGGCAAGTACTTCACCACGGGTGGACTTCTGGGCCGCAGTACCAGTCAAGACAATGCCGCCAGCGGATTTGGCTTCAGCTTCGATGCGCTTGATGATGACGCGGTCGTGCAGTGGACGAATTTTCATCGATAACTCTCCCAAAATGAGTCTCTGTGTTGCTTTGAGGAATGGCCATTCCTGGCCAAATTAGATATGTCTCTGATGTGGGGCGTTTTTGTTAACCCTTCAAGGGCAAATACAAAAAAAATATTTTCACGTACTATGAATATCTTCGATGGATCGCCCGTGTCCCGGTCAGGAAACCGGGTTTGTGCTGCCTGCAGCCAGAACTCACTTCGCCAGATGTATAGAGACGAGCTCGTGACCCGACCCAACCCCCTGCTGACCGCCCCCATGACGTCCGTGCTGCTGCGCATGACGGGCCCCATGATCCTCGGCATCATCGCCATACTGGCATTCAATCTGGTCGATACCTTCTTCATCGGTATGCTGGGCACCCAGGCTCTCGCCGCCATCAGCTTCACCTTCCCAGTCACCTTCGTGGTCACCTCGCTGGCAATGGGGCTGGGGGCTGGGCTCTCCGCCGTCATCGGCCATGCCCTCGGTCAGGGCAAACATGACGAAGCCGCCCGCATCACCACCGACTGCCTGTTTCTGGCCGTGGTGCTGGTCACGCTCCTCTCGCTGCTGGGAGCATGCACCATACAGCCCCTGTTTCGGCTGCTCGGCGCCAGCGATCAGCTGATCCGCCTCATCTATGACTACATGCTTATCTGGTATCTGACCGTGCCCATGCTGGTGCTGCCCATGGTGGGCAATGCCGCCATTCGGGCCACCGGGGATACCAAGACGCCCAGCCTGGTGATGACGGTGGCGGGGCTGGTGAACGGCGTGCTGGATCCCCTGCTCATTTTTGGCATAGGCCCCTTTCCCGAATGGGGGATCCGCGGGGCGGCTATCGCCACGTCGATCTCCTGGTTGATGGCCATGCTGGTCAGCCTCTACATATTGCGCCATCGGGAAGGCTTGCTGCGATGGCGCCTGTCCCCTCGCCCACAATTGCTGGCCCACTGGCGCGCCTTGCTCCACGTGGCCGTGCCGGCCTCTTTCACCAACATGCTCAACCCCCTGGCCAATGCGGTGCTGATGATCATCTTCGCAGGTCTGGGCACCGAAGTGGTGGCCGCCTACGGCGCCGCCTCCCGGGTCGAGGCACTGCTGCTCATAGTGATGATGGCGCTCTCCTCCGTGCTGGCCCCCTTCATCTCGCAAAACTGCGGGGCTGGCAATCCGGCGCGCGCCAGGGCTGCACTGCAATTTTGCATGCGCTTCGCTTTGCTGTTCCAGCTCGGCGTATACGGGCTGACCTGGTTGCTGGCACCGCTTATCGCCAACCTGTTCAGCGATCATCCACAAGTAGTGCGCCTCATCATTCTGTATTTGCACCTGGTACCCATAGGGTATGGCTTCCAGGGCATGGTGATGCTGCTGGCCTCGGCACTCAACGGCGTCAGGGCATCGAGCATCTCGTTTCTGTTCAACGGATTGCGGCTGTTTGTGTTCTTGTTGCCAGGGGCCTGGCTGGGGGCGGAGCTGGGAGGGGAACAGGGAGTCTATCTGGGGATACTGCTGGCAAATCTGGCAGCGGGCACTCTGGCATGGTGGTATGCACGCCACCGTTTCGAGCGATTGTGCCATCAGGGCAAACCCTGACAGGCACAGCTTCGCTACAGAGGCTTACTCTTTACGCTCGAATTCGCCTTCGATGGTGGTCCCGCCACGATTGACCTGACCCGGTTGTTCCTCGCCTGGACGCGCCTCGAATGGAGGCTGCTGGGCATGAAAACCGCCCATCTGCATCCGGAACTGATTGCTGCCAATGAGTTTGTCAGCCAGCTTGTTGCGCAGCCATGGCTGCAGCAACAGGATTCCGAAGAAGTCGGTCACAAAGCCCGGGATGATCAGCAGCAAGCCGGCCAGCGCCAGCATCATGCCCCCCATCACCTCACGACCCGGCATCTCCCCTTGCTGCATTTTTTGCTGCGCATTGAGCAGGGTCTTGATGCCTTCACTGCGAACCAGCGATGACCCGAGCACGGCGGTCAGCACCAGCAAGCCTACGGTTGGCAAGGCGCCAATCACGGAGCCCACCTCGATCATCACGGTGAGCTCAAGCAGCACCAGACCGACCAACAACAGAAATAACTTGCCCATAACAACCTCAGTGCGAGTGAATTTGGATGAACCCGTGAGCTCTTGCAGCAAACGCATATTTCGCTGCCAACACGCCACAAAGTCGGTTCCTGAATATTAAAGTGGGGGTCGACACCCATTTTTCAAGTGTGAAGGGTGACAGAGCGCCAGATATTCAGAAAAACCGGCATGGCCGACTGTGATTGAAGTCCTTGTTCTGTCAAAGTTAATCGCTCAATTGCAATATCTGTTTAATGACCACAAGTTATTTGAGGTTGTCTCAAATTTAGTGATCCAGGTCTAATATCAGATACCTCAATTGAGGTAATATCGACGCTAGTAATTAAGGGAGCAAAAAACGCTCCCAACTGCCCCACTCGATGTGTGGTGCTTCAGGATGAGCCGTGCGTAAGGAACTCGCGACCACTCGGTGAGGATCGTTTCCATTTATCTGATTTCTGAGGCATTACAATGAGCGACATCAAGAACGTCCGCATTGAAGAAGACCTGCTGGGCACCAAAGAAGTTTCCAATGAGCTCTACTACGGCGTGCATACCCAGCGCGCAGTCGAAAACTTCAAGCTGAGCACTCAGAAGATTTCTGACGTTCCGGAATTTGTCCGCGGCATGGTGCTGACCAAGAAGGCCGCCGCTCTGGCGAACGGCGAACTGGGCACCATCCGTCCTGACATTGCTGACAAGATCGTAGAAGCCTGCGACCTGATGCTGAACACCGGCAAATGTTTCGACCAGTTCCCGGTCGACGTTTACCAGGGTGGTGCAGGCACCTCCGTCAACATGAACACCAACGAAGTACTGGCCAACATCGCCCTCGAGATCATGGGGCTGGAGAAGGGCCGTTACGACGTCATCAACCCCAATGACCACGTCAACAAGTGCCAATCCACCAACGACGCCTACCCTACCGGCTTCCGCGTTGCCGTGGTCAACAGCACAGACACCACACTGCATGCCCTGGAAGCACTGATCGCCGCCTTTGATGGCAAGGCCAAGGAATTCAAAAGCATCCTGAAGATGGGTCGTACCCAGCTGCAGGACGCGGTTCCCATGACTCTGGGTCAGGAGTTCCACGCCTTCGCCGTTACCCTGCGTGAAGAGATCAAGTCCATCAAGCGTTGCCAGGAGCTGCTGCTGGAAGTGAACCTGGGCGCAACCGCCATCGGTACCGGCCTGAACACCCCGCCCGAGTACTCAGCGCTGGCCATCAAACGCCTGGCCGAGATCACCGGTCGTGCTTATGTTCCGGCAGAAGACCTGATCGAAGCGACCTCCGACTGTGGCGCCTATGTGATGCTGCACGGTGCCATCAAGCGTCTGGCCATGAAAATGTCCAAGATCTGTAATGACCTACGTCTGCTCTCCTCCGGTCCGCGCACTGCACTCAAAGAGATCAACCTGCCGGAAATGCAGGCGGGTTCTTCCATCATGCCGGCCAAGGTCAACCCGGTTATCCCGGAAGTGGTCAACCAGACCTGCTTCAAGGTATTCGGTAACGATGTCACCATCACTTTCGCCGCCGAAGCTGGTCAGCTGCAGCTGAACGTCATGGAGCCGGTGATTGGTCAGGCCATGTTCGAATCCCTGAGCCTGATGGAAAAAGCCTGTATCTCCCTGCGCGAGAAGTGTGTGGAAGGTATTACCGCCAACCCGGAAATCTGCATGAACCACGTGCTGAACTCCATCGGCATCGTGACCTACCTGAACCCCTTCATCGGCCACCACGAAGGGGATATTGTCGGCAAGATCTGCGCCCAGACCGGCAAGAACGTTCGTGAGGTCGTGCTGGAACGCGGCCTGCTGACCGCCGAACAGCTGGACGAAATCCTCTCCATCGAGAACCTGATGAACCCGCAATACAAAGCCAAGCGCTACACCCGCGAAGCCACCGTATAAGCGAGAAAATGGGCCGGGTTTATCCCGGCCCATAAAGTCAGTTCCCGATCGGTCTAACCCAGTCCCATCGGGAATTGGCTTTTCTGCCAAATAAAACCTAAAAAAACTGGAAAATGGAGTGTTCGCTATGATTGTTATCGAGTTACTTGTCGTGCTCGCCGCTATCTATCTGGGTGCCCGGATAGGCAGTATCGGTATCGGCTTTGCCGGTGGTCTGGGTGTGCTGGTGCTGACCTGGGGCCTGGGGGTACAAATTCCGAGCGACCAGCTGGTCACCTTCATCCCCTGGGACGTGATCATGATCATCGCGTCCGTCATCTGTGCCATTGCCTGTATGCAACTGGCCGGTGGCATGGACTACCTGGTTTCGCTGGCAGAAAAGGCTCTTCGCAAGAATCCCAAGTACATCACCTTCGCCGCCCCCATCGTCACCTATCTGATGACAATGCTGGCCGGTACCGGTCACACCGCCTTCTCCACCCTGCCGGTAATCGCCGAAGTGGCCAAGGAGCAGGGCATTCGTCCTTCCCGTCCGCTCTCCATCGCGGTCGTAGCCTCCCAGATTGCCATCACCGCCTCCCCGATTTCCGCGGCCGTGGTCGCCTTCTCCGGCATGCTTGAGCCATTCGGTGTCGACTACCTGACTCTGCTGGCCATCTGCATTCCGTCCACCTTCATCGCCTGTATCCTGGGCGCCTTCATTGCCAACATGATGGGCAAACCGCTGGATCAGGATGAAGTCTATCTGGAGCGTAAAGCCAAAGGGCTGATCAAGCTGCGCGGCACCACCAAGCTGGAGCTGAAGCCTTACGCCAAGGTTTCTGTCTGGATCTTCATCGCCGCCATCGTGGCCGTCATGGCTTATGCCACCGCCATCTCAGGCAAAGTGGGCCTGATCGCCAATCCGCCGATTCCCCGTGACGGTGCCATCATGGGCATCATGCTGGCTGCTGCCACCATCATGACCCTGGTCTGCAAACTGGACGCCACTCAAATCACCAACATGCCGACCTTCAAGTCCGGTATGTCCGCCTGTATCTGTGTACTGGGTGTGGCTTGGCTGGGCAACGTCTTCGTGAAAGGCAACATGGATACCATTCAGCTGATCGCTGGCGACCTGCTGAACCAGTATTCCTGGCTGCTGGCCGTGGTGCTGTTCTTCTCCGCCATGCTGCTCTACTCACAAGGCGCCACCACCAAGGCCCTGATGCCGGCCGCACTGGCGCTGGGTGTCAGCCCGCTGACCGCGATTGCCTCCTTCGCCGCAGTGAGCGCCCTGTTCGTGCTGCCGACCTATCCGACCCTGCTGGCCGCAGTCGAGATGGACGACACCGGCTCGACCCGGATCGGCAAGGCCGTGTTCAACCACCCCTTCTTCATCCCCGGCACCGCGACCATAGCGTTCGCCGTGGTACTCGGCTTCTTCTTTGGCGGTCTGATGCTCTAATCAGCATTTAATACCGAAAAAACTCAAACGGCCCTCATTGGGCTAATGCCAGTCAGTTAAGCCTGACTGGCATTGTTTTTATTGGCTTTTTTTACACTGTATTTCTGTGGCCTTGGCTTCACGCAGCGGGGGTAACTTCGTTCCCTTCGTGCCGGCAGCACAAACTGCC
>NZ_JAACGB010000027.1:0-2846 GCF_029237345.1 Aeromonas sp. 2HA2
CGACACTTCTTGGGGTTGTATGGTTAAGTGACTAAGCGTACATGGTGGATGCCTTGGCAGTCAGAGGCGATGAAGGACGTACTAACCTGCGATAAGCTGTGAGAAGTCGGTAAGAGACGCTATTACTCACAGATTTCCGAATGGGGAAACCCACCCGAGATAACTCGGGTATCTGTTACTGAATACATAGGTAACAGAGGCGAACCGGGAGAACTGAAACATCTAAGTACCCCGAGGAAAAGAAATCAACCGAGATTCCCTCAGTAGCGGCGAGCGAACGGGGATTAGCCCTTAAGTTTCTTGGAAGTTAGTGGAATGGTCCTGGAAAGGCCAGCGATACAGGGTGATAGCCCCGTACATGAAAACGACCTTGAAGTGAAATCGAGTAGGGCGGGACACGTGACATCCTGTCTGAATATGGGGGGACCATCCTCCAAGGCTAAATACTCCTGACTGACCGATAGTGAACCAGTACCGTGAGGGAAAGGCGAAAAGAACCCCTGTGAGGGGAGTGAAATAGAACCTGAAACCGTGTACGTACAAGCAGTGGGAGCCCTTCGGGGTGACTGCGTACCTTTTGTATAATGGGTCAGCGACTTACATTTTGTAGCGAGGTTAACCGTATAGGGGAGCCGTAGGGAAACCGAGTCTTAACTGGGCGTCTAGTTGCAAGGTGTAGACCCGAAACCGGGTGATCTAGCCATGGGCAGGTTGAAGGTTGAGTAACATCAACTGGAGGACCGAACCCACTAACGTTGCAAAGTTAGGGGATGACCTGTGGCTGGGGGTGAAAGGCCAATCAAACTCGGAGATAGCTGGTTCTCCCCGAAAGCTATTTAGGTAGCGCCTCGGACGAATACTACTGGGGGTAGAGCACTGTTTGGACTAGGGGGTCATCCCGACTTACCAACTCCATGCAAACTCCGAATACCAGTAAGTAATATCCGGGAGACACACGGCGGGTGCTAACGTCCGTCGTGAAGAGGGAAACAACCCAGACCGCCGGCTAAGGTCCCAAAGTTCTGGTTAAGTGGGAAACGATGTGGGAAGGCTCAGACAGCTAGGATGTTGGCTTAGAAGCAGCCATCATTTAAAGAAAGCGTAATAGCTCACTAGTCGAGTCGGCCTGCGCGGAAGATGTAACGGGGCTCAAACCAGGCACCGAAGCCGCGGATTCATACTTATGTATGAGTGGTAGGGGAGCGTTCTGTAAGTCTGCGAAGGTGTATCGAGAGGTATGCTGGAGATATCAGAAGTGCGAATGCTGACGTAAGTAACGATAAAGGGGGTGAAAAGCCTCCTCGCCGGAAGACCAAGGGTTCCTGTCCAACGTTAATCGGGGCAGGGTGAGTCGACCCCTAAGGTGAGGCCGAAAGGCGTAATCGATGGGAAGCAGGTTAATATTCCTGCACGACTTGTAATTGCGATGGGGGGACGGAGAAGGCTAGGTGGGCCAGGCGACGGTTGTCCTGGTGAAAGTGCGTAGGTGGTGTTTCTAGGCAAATCCGGAGACACAACACTGAGACACGAGACGAAGCCACTACGGTGGTGAAGCCATTGATGCCCTGCTTCCAGGAAAAGCCTCTAAGCTTCAGATTACAAGTCATCGTACCCCAAACCGACACAGGTGGTCGGGTAGAGAATACCAAGGCGCTTGAGAGAACTCGGGTGAAGGAACTAGGCAAAATAGAACCGTAACTTCGGGAGAAGGTTCGCTCTTGACAGTGAAGTCCCTTGCGGATGGAGCAGTTGGGAGTCGCAGTGACCAGATGGCTGGGACTGTTTATCAAAAACACAGCACTCTGCAAACACGAAAGTGGACGTATAGGGTGTGACACCTGCCCGGTGCCGGAAGGTTAATTGATGGGGTTAGCGCAAGCGAAGCTCTTGATCGAAGCCCCGGTAAACGGCGGCCGTAACTATAACGGTCCTAAGGTAGCGAAATTCCTTGTCGGGTAAGTTCCGACCTGCACGAATGGTGTAACCATGGCCATGCTGTCTCCACCCGAGACTCAGTGAAATCGAATTCGCCGTGAAGATGCGGTGTACCCGCGGCTAGACGGAAAGACCCCGTGAACCTTTACTACAGCTTGGCACTGAACATTGAACCTACATGTGTAGGATAGGTGGGAGGCTTTGAAGGCGTGACGCCAGTTGCGCTGGAGCCGTCCTTGAAATACCACCCTTGTATGTTTGATGTTCTAACGCAGGGCCCTGAATCGGGCTCGCGGACAGTGCCTGGTGGGTAGTTTGACTGGGGCGGTCTCCTCCCAAAGAGTAACGGAGGAGCACGAAGGTTGGCTAATCCTGGTCGGACATCAGGAGGTTAGTGCAATGGCATAAGCCAGCTTAACTGCGAGACGGACAGGTCGAGCAGGTACGAAAGTAGGTCATAGTGATCCGGTGGTTCTGAATGGAAGGGCCATCGCTCAACGGATAAAAGGTACTCCGGGGATAACAGGCTGATACCGCCCAAGAGTTCATATCGACGGCGGTGTTTGGCACCTCGATGTCGGCTCATCACATCCTGGGGCTGAAGTCGGTCCCAAGGGTATGGCTGTTCGCCATTTAAAGTGGTACGCGAGCTGGGTTCAGAACGTCGTGAGACAGTTCGGTCCCTATCTGCCGTGGGCGTTGGATGATTGAAGGGAGTTGCTCCTAGTACGAGAGGACCGGAGTGAACGAACCTCTGGTGTTCGGGTTGTCACGCCAGTGGCACTGCCCGGTAGCTAAGTTCGGAATCGATAACCGCTGAAAGCATCTAAGCGGGAAGCGAGCCCTGAGATGAGTCATCCCTGACCCCTTGAGGGTCCTAAAGGGCCGTTGGAGACCACAACGTTGATAGG
>NZ_JAACGB010000029.1:0-733 GCF_029237345.1 Aeromonas sp. 2HA2
TCGATGCAAAGCCGCTGTATCAACGAGCACGACAACAAGCTCTACGACTATGCCAGGCAGTGCCAATCCGCGGGCACCCGGGTGGTCAAGATACCCCAGCGGGGTGGCAGAAAAGCCAGAGAGGCCGTGCTCGATATCAAGTTTGCCAGGGTCACCCTGAAGGCCCCGGCCAACAAGCGTAGGGAACCGGATATCCCGCTCTACTACGTGGGATGCATCGAGCAGAGCGATGCAGCCGACCGGCTGGAGTGGCACCTGCTGACCAGTGAAGCGGTGATCAGCGCCGAGCAGGCCAGCGAGATTATCGGCTACTACGAGCAGCGCTGGCTCATTGAGGATTATCACAAGGTCTGGAAGAGTGCAGGCACCCGGGTCGAGGCGTTGAGGATGCAGAGCCGGGAGAACCTGACACGGATGAGCGTCATCCAGGCCTTTATCGCGGTCCGGTTGCTGCAGTTGCGATTTATCAAAGAGGAGCCTGGCGCGCAGGGAGAAAGCTGCGAAGAGCTGCTGGGTACAAAGAGCTGGAAGTTGCTGTGGTTGAAGATGGAGAAGAGGGCCCTGCCGAATGAGGCCCCCGATATGGCGTGGGCGTACAAGAGCCTGGCGATACTGGGGGGCTGGAAGGACACCAAGAGAACGGGGCGAGCCTCGATAGCGGTGTTATGGGAGGGCTGGTTTAGGTTACAGACCCTCCTTGAAGGCTATGAACTGGCACTGTCTCTTGAGCATC
>NZ_JAACGB010000030.1:0-730 GCF_029237345.1 Aeromonas sp. 2HA2
CGCACCACGAAGCGCTGGGTATGTTTCTGCTTGTAGCGCAGGTATTCGTAGATATCCGCTTCCCGGTCACAGACCGAAATAACGTTCGCCATGGTGCAGCCAAGCCGGGTGGCGAGCGTCTTGGCGGTTTGCTCCCATTTGTAGCTCTCTTTCTCCTCATAGGGGCGGGTCGCGTATTGGGCACGCTGTCCTCGTTTGCTGACATCGCGGGTCCAGATTTGCTGGGCGGCCAAGCCAACCACCTTGCGCTTTTGCGGCGCGAACAGCAGTACGGAGTGAGCCAGCAGGGCGCGGCTGCTGCCCTGATTGGTGTGGCCCAACTCGTCTTTGACGCTGGCATGATTGAACGTGAGGGCGGTGGAGTCTTCCAGCGCCAACAAGAGGGAATGGTCTCTGGCATGGGCGGCGGTGACAGCAAAGCCTGCGTTAGCAATGGCTTCGGCACTGACATGTGAGCTGCGAATGAAGCGGTATGCGCCTTCCCTATCAGCAGGTGAGAGGGGAAGGTGTGACACGCAATCTCCTGGTTGATGAGCAAGGGCAGTGGCGAGGGCAACCAGCCTTCTGGTGCGCCTTGGGTCGTTGAGGTTGGCGTGACCAAACTGTGCCTGCGCCCAGTGCGCCGGTTGAGTGAAGGGCATGTTAGAACCAGGGAAGAGAGCGATGAAAGGTTCAGATCACAGAATGGGAGAGAAGTTCAAAAAAATCCCCAAGCGACGCTTGGGGATTT
>NZ_JAACGB010000031.1:0-685 GCF_029237345.1 Aeromonas sp. 2HA2
GGGTGAAGTCGTAACAAGGTAACCCTAGGGGAACCTGGGGTTGGATCACCTCCTTACCTTAAGATGTCGAAGTTGTTGAGTGTTCACACAGATTGCCTTGATTCAAAGTAGTTAGAGCAAAGACCTGGTGCAGTGATGCATCAGCTTCTGTTGTCCAGCCCTCGGGATGGATGAGAGAAAACCTCTTCTGCCGGATAACGGGATGTGAATAGCAGTTTACTGCTACCTGTTGTCTCAGTGCGCAAGCACTGCAAAGCAGACTCGGGGTCCCCTTCGTCTAGAGGCCTAGGACACCGCCCTTTCACGGCGGTAACAGGGGTTCGAATCCCCTAGGGGACGCCACTTCTCTTCGCATCTTAAGAATGCAGAGTTAAGAAGTTGATTCTTAACTCTGTTTTCTTCGGTCACTGACCGTTGCAAACATGCTCTTTAACAATCTGGAAAGCTGATTTAAAAAGTAGTTCTCAAACATTTGTTACAAGTGCTTTGGAAACTTCTTGGCGAAAACCAAATTTTATTTGGTCCTTGTTGTACGACAACAGGCCGTGCCGGTTTCACCGACACTTCTTGGGGTTGTATGGTTAAGTGACTAAGCGTACATGGTGGATGCCTTGGCAGTCAGAGGCGATGAAGGACGTACTAACCTGCGATAAGCTGTGAGAAGTCGGTAAGAGACGCTATTACT
>NZ_JAACGB010000032.1:0-566 GCF_029237345.1 Aeromonas sp. 2HA2
GTCACAATGTGCGGGGTGCCATCGACGCTCTGCACGGTGAAGGTCTCAACCTTGGTCTCGTCTTTGCCCAGGTACTGCACTTTGCTGTTGTCGACGTTGTAGGTCCAGGTGCCGTCAGCCGTGATGCTCAGGCTGCCCAGTGCATCCGGGCTGGCGGTGATGCTGGCCGCGTCCGTCTTGAACGCCACCTCGTCGGCCCCGTCCACGTCGCTGATCTTCAGCTGGCCGCTGTCGCTCAGCAGGCCTGCGGTCGAGACGTTCAGGTCTTCGGTCACACCGCCCGCGTCATCGCTGCCGCTGATCTGCACCGAGCCGTCGTTCACCCCGGTGATGGTGATGGTCACAATGTGCGGGGTGCCATCGACGCTCTGCACGGTGAAGGTCTCAACCTTGGTCTCGTCTTTGCCCAGGTACTGCACTTTGCTGTTGTCGACGTTGTAGGTCCAGGTGCCGTCAGCCGTGATGCTCAGGCTGCCCAGTGCATCCGGGCTGGCGGTGATGCTGGCCGCGTCCGTCTTGAACGCCACCTCGTCGGCCCCGTCCACGTCGCTGATCTTCAGCTGGCC
>NZ_JAACGB010000033.1:0-540 GCF_029237345.1 Aeromonas sp. 2HA2
CAGACAGCGGAGCGGTAGTTCAGTTGGTTAGAATACCGGCCTGTCACGCCGGGGGTCGCGGGTTCGAGTCCCGTCCGCTCCGCCATTAATTTGAAGGCCTTCCCAATCGGGAAGGCCTTTTTGCTTTCTGGCATTTGCGAACGGGATAAGGAAACAAGGGGCAGCAGACAGGGCTGCGACTTGCCACTGGCAACTCGGTCCCTACCTATGTCCGCTTGTGCTTGAGCCGGACTGCACCCTCCCGTCCGCTCCGCCAGTCAATTGAGAGGCCCAATCTAACGACTGTTTTTTTGTGCATTTTGCCCAGTACAACATGAATCGCTCCCAGTTCCCTAGACACCTCACAGCCTTAAAATGAGGCAACTATTGGAGGTGTTATGACCCGTCAGCGTTATCCAGAAACATTCAAGATAGAAGCGGTTAAACAAGTCACCGAGCGCGGGCGGCCTGTGGCTGATGTTGCACGAGCCCTCGGGGTATCCAGCCACAGTCTGTATGCCTGGCTCAAGCAGTACGGTAAGCCCGCTGACCAGCAGCACG
>NZ_JAACGB010000034.1:0-530 GCF_029237345.1 Aeromonas sp. 2HA2
CCACGGTGTGATTCATGACTGGGGTGAAGTCGTAACAAGGTAACCCTAGGGGAACCTGGGGTTGGATCACCTCCTTACCTTAAGATGTCGAAGTTGTTGAGTGTTCACACAGATTGCCTTGATTCAAGTTTAGAGACAGTACACGAAGTGGGTCTGTAGCTCAGGTGGTTAGAGCGCACCCCTGATAAGGGTGAGGTCGGTGGTTCGAGTCCACTCAGACCCACCACTTCGTTCCCGATTATGGGGCTATAGCTCAGCTGGGAGAGCGCCTGCTTTGCACGCAGGAGGTCTGCGGTTCGATCCCGCATAGCTCCACCATAATCGGTACTGTATTTTGCGAGAAGCAAAAGCCATGCATTGAGCCCTGACGTTCAATCTATGCCTTTGACTTCTTTATGAAGTTTGCTCTTTAACAATCTGGAAAGCTGATTTAAAAAGTAGTTCTCAAACATTTGTTACAAGTGCTTTGGAAACTTCTTGGCGAAAACCAAAATTTATTTTGGTCCTTGTTGTACTTCAACAAGTCGCGT